>JAMLHH010000049.1 GCA_023957215.1 Chitinophagales bacterium | reverse complement strand
ATAAGAACAAATAAAGCACTTTAGAGCAAGTTTGATTAAACCTGATAAAGTGCTTTTAGTTGTCCTACTAGGACAAGCACCTACCAATATCACTCATATTGCTGCTAACTCCGGTGTCAAATGAAAAGCTTTTGCTAATAGAAAAGCAATAGTCGGCATAATAGTGTATTGAGCGATGGAACCTATTAATGCACTTTTGGGGGCATGAAGAATTTGTTTAAAATCATGAAATGACAATGTCAAGCCCATTCCAAACATGATGATACCTAATAAATAAGGAATCCACGGTTTAATCCAAATGAAGTATTCAGGATACAAATAAGCTATTACAGAAAGAAGTATGACCCAAAATGCAAATGTCTTACCTGCAAAAGAACTCAGTTTTTCAATAAAGGACATGATTCGTCTTTTTTATATATTATGGTCGCTTTGTAGGGTTTATTTTGTCATGAAAGCAAGAAAGCACACGGATTTTATTTTCATCTTCATTAATAACAAAATATAGCGAATACGGATATTTCTTTATTTTCATAGCTCGAATATTTTTATATCGAATCTCAAAAAAAGGATTCAACTCTAAAATGTTATAGGCTTCTTTTAGATTAGCCTTAAAGTTTCTCGGAGCATTTTCACTGTATTGGGCATAATAATCAATAGCAGCCTCTATTTCTTTTTGAGCTCTCTGAGAAACAAAAACTTTATAAGCCATATTTCTTATCAATCTTTTGGACAGATTCCTCAGCAGTTAGATATGTGTCCTCATCTTCCATCAATCTATCATCCAGAATATTTTTCATTTCATCTGTCAATTCAAAGCTACTATCACTCTCATGAACAATAATCGTAATAGGTCTAGATTGAAAAGCTGTTTTGATAGCATCCAATATATCGTTGTCAACCTCTTGTGCTGATGATAAGTGATAAGTTTTGTACATGTTAAATAATTTATTTTGTTATAAAACAATATCTTAAAGATAGACAAATTATTCAAGTAGTAGATAAAATAAAACTACCCTTTATTCGCTAATTGACCGCAAGCAGCATCAATATCCTTACCTCGACTGATTCTTACATTTACATTGACACCATTTCTATCTAAGTATGCTACAAAAGCATCACGAGTTTGTGCGTCAGTACGGCTATAATCTACACCTTCTACTTTATTATATTCAATGACATTGACTTTGACAGGAAACTTTTTACAAAGCTCTACTAATTCTGCGGCATCTTTCAGACTATCATTTACACCTTTCAGCAAAAGGTATTCATACGTGATTTGATTACCGGTTTGCTCGTAAAAATACTCCAAAGCTTCCATGAGTGCAGCTAAATTATTATGTACGTTGATAGGCATGATTTCACTGCGTTTTTTATCATTTCCGGCGTGTAGTGATAAAGCCAAATTAAATTTGACCTTGTCTTCACCCAATTTTTTAATCATTTTGGCTATACCGGCGGTAGAAAGTGTAATACGTTTGGGTGACATACCGAGTCCATCAGGTGAAGTAATTTTATCAATTGCTTCTAATACATTGTTGTAATTGAGAAGTGGTTCGCCCATACCCATAAAAACAATATTGGACAAATGCTTATCCATTGTTTCTTCCGCCTGTCTATTGATGACTACTACTTGATCATAAATTTCACCGGGATCCAGATTTCTTTCACGTTTCAAAAAGCCGGTTGCGCAAAAAGTACAAGCCAAGCTACAACCTACTTGTGAGGATACACAAGCTGTCGCACGATTATCTGTAGGAATCAGCACACCTTCAATCAACTTATCGTCATAGAGTTTAAAAGCTGTTTTGATAGTGCCATCTTTAGAATGTTGTTCTTGATGTATTCTGATTGGTTTGATTTCAAATTCAGCTTTCAACTTATCCCTTAAATTCAAAGACAGATTAGTCATTTCGTCAAAATCTCTGGCGGCTTTTTGCCATAACCAAGCATATACTTGTTTTGCACGAAATGGTTTTTCATTTTGTTCTTGAAACCAAATCGCCAAATTAGATAATGAATACAGGCGGATATCTTTTAACACGCTGCAAAGATAAGGGCTATTCTATTGAATGCATGTTTATTTTTCTTAAACAAATTATATAACGAATTTGTGCCGGTCAACGACAATTGCTTTTGCCAACTCTATTCGTTGATAGCAGTCCAAAGTAAATCTTTGAGTTCTTGCATGCCTGTCTGGGTGATGGAAGAAAAGAAAACGTGTGGAACTTTTTTGGGCAATTCTTTTTTTATCAATTTTTTAAGCTCGTCGTCTAAAAAGTCACTTTTACTGATTCCCAAAATACGTTTTTTTACTAACAATTCGGGATTGTGCTGTTTGAGTTCGTTGAGTAATATTTCGTACTCTTTTTTGATATTGTCACTGTCGGCAGGAACAACGAAAAGTAAAACAGGATTTCGTTCTATATGTCGTAAAAACCGTAATCCCAAACCTTTACCTTCATGTGCACCTTCAATGATTCCCGGGATATCTGCCATGACAAAAGACTGATTACCACGATGGTGTACAATTCCCAAGTTTGGAACCAATGTAGTAAACGGATAATTTCCTATTTTAGGCTTGGCAGCACTGACTACAGAAAGTAAGGTACTTTTCCCTGCATTTGGAAAACCGACTAAACCCACATCTGCCAAGGTTTTAAGCTCTAAAACCATCCACGCTTCAATTCCCTCTTCACCCGGCTGTGCATATCTGGGAGCTTGATTGGTAGATGTCTTAAAATGCGTATTTCCCAATCCTCCCCGACCACCTTTTAAAATAATAAGTTCCTGTCCGTTATCGGTGATTTCGGCAATCTTTTCTCCTGTATCTTCATTTCTAACTATCGTACCTAAAGGTACTTCAAAAATCTCATCTTTCCCGTTAGCACCGGTCATTTCAGCCCGCATACCGGACTGACCATTACTTGCATGGATATGTTTTCTGTATTTTAAATGTAAAAGCGTCCAAAGTTGATTATTCCCTTTTACAATGATATGACCACCACGACCACCATCTCCACCATCGGGTCCCCCTTTAGGCATATATTTTGCTCTTAGAAAAGAGCGTGAACCGGCGCCTCCTTTACCCGAACGCATAAAGATTTTTACATAATCTACAAAGTTTTCATTGGCCATAACATGCAAAGGTAGTCAATCTACAAATTTCAGAATGTAGATTGATTTATATAAGTATTAAATCCACTGAACTTTTGAGTCTATTTCCGTTTTTCTCCTTCCGGGTATCTTTTTGTCTTCATCGACTTTACCCAAAAAGACAAAGCCCATCACAACATTTTTTTCTTCAATATGAAGATGTTCTTTAAACGCCGGATGATAGCACATTCCTCCCGATCCCCAGTACACCGCTACGTCTAAAGCTGTCGCCATCAACAACATATTTTGTACTGCACAAGCGACAGAGGCAATTTCTTCCTGTAAAGGCGGGATTGCATGTTCGGTCTTATTGACATATACGACGATAACATGTGATGCAGCATCTGCTTTGTGTAAAATAGAGTGATACTTATTTTCCGAAAAATTTTCAGATGCTGTAAATTTCTTGTACAACTCCGCATGTCTTTTGGAAAATTCCTTTACTTTTTCATGTTCAAAAACAATAAAACGCCAAGGCTCTGTTCCTTTATGTGTCGGAGCCCAATTAGCCACATTCAAAATTCGCTCAATTGTAGTGCGGTCTATCAATTCTCCATTAAAAAATTGAGGCTTCATATTTCTACGCAAGCCTATATTTCTCTCAACTATCTGTGGTAGATTCATAGCTTTCCTTTATTTTGTCTCTAAAATACAAAAAATGATTGTTATTACAGGTGCTTCAGGATTTATTGCAAGTGTTTTATTGGCTTATTTAAACGAACAAAATAGGACTGACATCATTTTAGTTGATAATTTTGACCTTCCCCATAAGTTTCAAAATATAGCATGGAAGCGATATGAAAAAATGATTAGAAGAAATGAGATAAGAAATTTTCTTTCCAATCATACTTCACAAGTAGAAGCAATTATACACTTGGGAGCAAAGGCCGGCTATATACATGATAGTTGGGATGCACTCAAAGATGATTACACTAAAGAGTTTCGCTGGTATTGGAATTTTTGCATCGAAAATCAAAAATCTTTTATCTATGCAAGTACAGGCGCGGTCTATGGAAGTGGAGCGTTTGGCTTTAAAGATGATTTGGCAACTTCTTTACGACTTACACCTCAACATCCTTATGCTCAAATTAAATTAGAAACCGATAATTGGTGTCTTTCACAAGAAAGTCAACCACCGTTTTGGGCAGGATTGAGAATATCCAATGTATATGGCCCCAATGAGTATCATAAAGGAGAGAATGCTTCAATTATTCACAAAGCGTACAATGAGATTTTGTTGGGTGGGAAGAAAAAGCTTTTCGCTTCTGCACGACCTGATTTTGAAGATGGCAGTATGGTGAGAGATTATATCTACGTAAAAGATGTAGCGAAGGTTATTTCTTTTTTACTTTTTCATACAAATATATCCGGTATTTATAACGTGGGAAGTGGTGTCGGCACAACTTATAAAGAAGCAATAAATCAAGTGTTTACTATGTTGGAAATAACACCTCAATATGAGTTTGTCGAAATTAGAGAGGAGTTAAAAAATACTTTTCCTTACTACACAAAATTAGACATTTCAAAATTGCAGGAAGCAGGATATCAGGAAGATTTTTTCTCTATCGAAAAAGGTATAAAAGAGTATATTGTAAGATATTTAAAAAGAGGCGAGTTTTATTAAACTCATTGATTCATGACAAGAAAGCTATTAATATTATTTCTACTCTCTTTTAAAATAATACATCTTCAAGCTGAGGATTTGTTATTGGACGATAAGTTTATCATGGAAGATGGTAATAAATATGTAGAATATTATTTATCAACCGATACTTCCATTAGTCCGAATGAATTATATCATCAAATGCGCTCTTCCGAATACATGGATGTCAAAAGGTATCTATTTTTCACAACCCAATCAGAAAAATGGATGTTGCTCAATATCAAAAACCAATTATCACAGCCTTTTGACTTTCTGATAGAATTAGAAAGTTCGGGGTTGAGTAAGGTAGATTATTATATTTTCCAACAAGATTCTATGTTGGCTTACGGGAGTCTGAGTAGTAGGAAGGATAATAAAGTCATGGATTATTATGATAGAAATATAGTCATTCCCTATACAGCCACTGATCAAGATAGATATTCAATTTTGATGAAATTAGAAACCAATGCCCCTATCTTCAATCTTCCTATTGTCGTGTGGAATAAATCAAGCCGTTTTTCCATCGGTCAAGGTTTGGAATTAGGACGAGGTCTTTTTTATGGTGTATTGTTATTTTTTATCATCTCCACGGGCATTGTTATTTTCCTGATAAAAGATAGAAGCTACTTCTTCTTTTGGCTCTATATTTTTATCGGTGGCTTACTGTTATTAATGAAAAGCGGTATTCCTTTAGAGGTTTTTTGGCCAGGCAGAACTTATCTCAACTTTGTCATTAGTAATTTTATCCTTTATGCATACTTGTTGGTCTCACTAAGATTTCTAAGAGATTATTTGAGTAATAAATTCCCAAAAGGCTGGTATTCTTTGACTTTGGATATCTTCATGGTCATCGGACTTTTACTTTTCATCCTTTATTTACCTTTTACATTCTTCAATGTCTTTTTACAAGACACGTTACTCATCGTACAGTTTATTTATGTCAACCTCACCAACTTATTAGTCATTACTTTACTGTTTATATTTTTACCCAAAGTAGAGGACAAGTTCGTTTTGATTGCTTCACTTTTATACTTTTTGCTTTTCAGTACATATTTGTTCAATCCATTTATACAATTCAAATTTTGGACAGCCAAACATTTTGGACATCTTTTATTATACACGGGCGGTGTTACATTAAGTGCATTGATTGCCATTGTTTCCTATCTGAGAATGCGGACAGTCATCAAAAGCAACCGGCAACTGAAGTTTGAGATGCAGAAACTCAATAAAAGATACAGCCATTCTTTGGTACAAGGTCAAGAAAAACAGAGAAAAATGGTTGCAGAAGAGTTACATGACGGTATCGGGGCTTATCTTTCATCCATTAAAATCAGACTTTCCGGTTTAAAACCGAATGTTAAGGAAAGAGAGAAGGTGGATTTGCTCAATAGAATTAGTGACAACTTAGATGAAGTCACCCAAAAAGTAAGAGCTTTATCACATGAGTTGATGCCCCCTGTTCTCAATAGATACGGATTAAACGCTGCGGTGGAAGATATGATACAAAATTATCAAAATGACTATCCGATTACTATCACTTTCAAATCCAATCTGAAACAATATCCTTTGGATAAAACCAGTGAAAATATCACTTACCGCATTTTACACCAATTACTGAATACACTCATTTACACGCATACACAAAAAGCAGACATCAAGATAGTAGTTTTACCTTCTATTTCTACATCGACAATACAAGTAAAGTATTCAGGGGGGCATCCGATTACACAAAATGAAAAAAGTGAATTTTCTGATTTAAAAGCATTGATTAATTTACTACAAGGTAAAATAGAAAGTTTGATGAGTAATATTTGGGACGACGAATTGAGAGTAGAATATCCTATAGAGACCGTCTGACACAATCCTCAAAACTTATCATCCTCAATTTATACATAATCGGGATTCACAATAAGTTCCTTATAAATTTTTTGAAGCTGAATTAAATTGACTTCGTTGGAAAATTTTTCTTCATAATCTTTCCTAGCATTTCCACCCATTTTTTGCTTAGTTATTTCATCAAGAGTAAGCCATTTTCTCAATACTTTAAGAACATCTTCCCTATCATAAGGATTAAACTTATATCCATTTATACCTTCATTGATAATGCTTTGCATAGCACCTATATCTGATGCAATTACATTTCTATTTAAAGAAAAAGACTCTAAAATAGTCATAGGCATACCTTCGTAACAAATTGAAGGCAAAATGACAGCAGTGCAATTAAGTATTTCCTGTACAACTTCTGATTTAGATAAGTTCCCTAAGAGTTTTATATTTGGATTGTCTCTTATTATATTTCCTATTTCTGATTTTAGCGGACCTTCACCTCCTATACGTAAATGAATATTTGTATCATTTAAGATTTTCACCAAGGGCAAAATACCCTTCTCTCTGCTAAGTCTTCCAATATAAAGAAAAGTTATAGACGCCAAGATTGGTTTTGCAGAAGAAATCAAAGCCAAATCTTCTACACTATTTCCTTTTATTACGAACTTTTTAGAAGGAATTTTTAGTCGGGACTGTATAAAAATATCTTTAGCAAAGCCCGTCAAAGTGATATATCTATCAATGAGATTCCAAGTGCCTATCTTTTTATGAAACCAAAAAGTAAATGCCAGCCAGAAAGTTTTAATAACCGAATTGCTATGTGCTTTCTTTTTGACTGCGGTCCAAGGAAAATCCTCTTGAATACTATTTAAAAAGATTTTACCGTCAAGGGCTAAAACAGCGGAAGGGCAGATTAATCTATAATTGTGTAAAGTCATACATACAGGAATACCCAATTCTGAAATCTTTCTAATCACCAAAGGACCTATACTATAATGTAAATTATGAATGTGAACGACATCAGGTTGAAAAAGTTTTATCTGGCGGATAATACGATTGGCTTCAAATACATTCCAAATAGACAAAAGTGTTTGTACAAGCCCTTTAAAACCTTTTTGATTACGATTATAATAAACCTTTACAATAGAATTTTTTGATAATAATTGACTTTCCTGTTCTACTACGACATCTTCTCCTCCTCTATCTTGGTAATGTGAGTGTATAATGAAAATGCGCATATAGAAATACAATTTAAACTGACATTCAATCAATCAGAAAACACGATATAAATACTACATAAAATCATATAAATAAGTTCCTAAGCCTTTTACACTTTTATCAGCCTACTCCTCTTTTTTTCTTTTAAGAAATCGTTCTGCAATAACTCCAACAGCTAATAGAAGAATCAATACAGAACTTGCCAAATCAATTTTTGAAGCCATCTCCAATGTGGGTGTATCAAATTGGAAGACAATCTCATGCTTTCCTGCCGGAACAGCAAGTCCTCTCAATACATAATCCACTTGATCATGGCTCACTTTGCTACCATCAATATATGCAGACCAACCTTTTCCGCTATTATAGTAAATTTCGGAAAAAACAACATAAGCCGGTTGTTCTGATGTGAATGAATAGACCAGTTTATCATTGCTGTATTGCTCTAATTGGATATGTGCATTGGAATCCACTACAAATTCTTTATTAGAAGCTATATCTTTTGTAGGATGTTCCAAAAGAGCTGTTCTTAATAAATCTTCTTTCATCAAATCATCAAATACTGCAACGGGACCATCCAAGACTTTTACCTCTTTGACCAACCATGCCGAACCATAAGCATATTCATTCGTAAACACTCCACTTTCATCCGGTTTTGTGATGATATATCTTGTATTGAGCATATTTAAAACTTGCGCTCCTGCCAAATTTCCTTCTTGAAGTGCTTTCAGATTATCATTGAATTGGAAAGAAATAATATCTTGGTATCTTTTGAGTTTTGCAGAGTGATATCCACCTATATTTTTGTGAAAATAAGAAGGTTTAGCATCATTAAATGCATTAACAGTTAAGTCCAATACCCGATAATCAGGATCTTTGTCTTTTAATATAAACATATCTGCCCCTGTCATTTGTGGACCTCCAATACCATTCATAGCATTAGATTGATAAGAATCATGTGTCACATATCGTCTGTCAACACCTATTATATCTACCAACAATAAAACAGCAATTGCACCTAACATTATCTCAGCAGACACTTTTCTTTTAAGATAAGCAGTGATTGCAAGTGTCGTCAAAAATATAAAAATACTTGACCTCAATGCATCTGCCCTCATCATTGATTTTCGCTCTGACAGCAGTCCATTGAAAATGGCATCCGCCATTTGCTGATTGTTTTGAGTAACCTGCAATAATTGCGACCTCAAACTTACATCAGAATCATTTGTAAATGAAAATAGACTGGGACCGAGCAAAGTCAAAATTACCATAAAGCATAGAAATCCCAATGCCACTTTAAAAAACCGATTCCACAACATTTCTCTCTGTGTAGCTTGATTGACCAAGTGTTGTAAAAACAAACCGGATGCCATCACTGTAATAATCGTTGTCAAATAAAATATCATAGAAGGAGTTCTAAACTTATTAAAGAAAGGTAGATAATTAAAAAGTAGTTTGTAAAAAATACTGAAGTTATTTCCCCAAGCTACAAATAGAGTGATGATAAAAGTAGCGAGTAGCCACCATTTTCTATTGTCTTTTAGTAAAACAAAACCTAAAAAAGTAAGAAAAATCAATATCGCACTGATATAGGTAGTTCCTGCCACAAAAGGTTGATTTCCCCAATAAGTTGGAAGCTGCCGAGCCAGTTGCATAGCATTGTTGACGGGTACGCCTTGGTTACTTAAAGTTTTGACAATTTCATTTTTTTCATCTACCTTTTTAATAACTTCTGGACCTCCTGAAAAATTAGGTATCATCAAAGTGAAAGTTTCTACTAT
>JAMLHH010000048.1 GCA_023957215.1 Chitinophagales bacterium | reverse complement strand
TTATACTTATGAAGCCTCAGGATGATTTCTTGAGGCTTCTTTGTTTTTGGGGTAAATAGTCACTCCTCTTTTTTTATTAAATTATTACAGAAATGAAAAATATCATTCTGAAATGGAAGCTCTCTACGATTCTGGTTATTATTCATATTGGAATTATAGCTTTAAGTAATTATCTCGTACAATTTCCGATTTCTATTTTAGGTTATTCTTCAACTTATGGAGCTTTTACTTTTCCCCTCATATTTTTGACTACGGATTTGACTGTTCGCTTTTTTGGTGCTCAAAAAGGTAGAAAAATTATCTTGTTGGCCATGTTGCCGGCCTTAATTGTTTCTTATGTGGTTACTACTTTGTTTAGAAATGGAGTTTATTTGGGTTTTAATCAATTATCTGTTTTTGATTTATTTGTTTTTAGGATAGCTATCGCTAGTTTTTCAGCTTATGTTTTCGGGCAGGTATTAGATGTCTTCGTATTTAATCGTTTGAGAAAAGGATTACACTGGTGGTATGCTCCGACTGCTTCAGGCGTATTAGGGAGCTTTACCGATACTTTTATTTTCTTTTTTATAGCCTTTTATAAAACATCAGACTTTTTTTTGGCTAACCACTGGGTAGAAATTGCAACAGTGGATTATTTTTTTAAAATTTTAGTACAATGTTTATTCTTTTTGCCTACATATAAATTTCTCTTGGATTATGTTACCAAACGAATTCTACGAGAATAAAGACTTAGGATATAAATTTTCAATTTATATTTCAGCGTAATTTCTTTTTGAAAACTTGTTAAAAAATTGAACAAATGCTATTTGAATAACAATAAAATAGCTTACATTTGCACTCGAATTAGTGATAATTCCGGTCCTATAGCTCAGTCGGTTAGAGCATCAGACTCATAATCTGAGGGTCTCTGGTTCGAGCCCAGGTGGGACCACACAAAAAAGAGGTTGATGTATGTCAGCCTCTTTTTTTTATTCTTACTCATTAGGATATTCATGAGGTAATTCTATATTAATTGCTTCTTGCCAAGGAAGACCATATTTGGCGATTTGAGACATGAATGGATCTGGATCTAATTCCTCTACATTTACTACACCGGCTTGTTTCCATACTCCTTGTATCATTAATTTAGCTCCTAACATCGCAGGTACACCTGTTGTATATGAGACTCCTTGTGCTTTTGCATCTTTATATGCATCCTGATGTTTGCAGTTATTCCAAATATAATAAGTTTTGATTTTTCCATCTTTTATACCTTTTATATGTACACCGATGGAAGTCTCTCCTGTGTAATTTTCACCCAATGTTCCGGGCTCAGGAAGTAATGCTTTTAAGAATTCTAATGGTATAATTTCCAGACCTTTAAATTGTACAGGTTTGATACCGGTCATCCCTACATTTTGTAGTACTTGCAAGTGTTTGATATATTCTTGGCCAAAAGTCATCCAAAACCTTGCTCTTTTGATAGTAGGATAATTTTTAACCAAAGATTCTAATTCTTCATGATATAAAAGATAGGATTCTCTTGAGCCGATATTAGGATACTCTATCGGTTTATGGATGGACATTGGATCTATCTCTACCCATTCTCCATTTTCCCAATATTTGCCTTTTTGTGTGATTTCTCTAATATTAATTTCTGGATTAAAGTTGGTAGCAAATGCCTGACCATGATCTCCTGCATTACAATCAACAATGTCTATATAATGAATCTCGTCAAAATGATGTTTTGCTGCATGGGCTACATAGATTTGAGTCTGACCTGGGTCAAACCCACAGCCCAATACTGCCATAATTCCTCTTTCTTTATATCTTTCTTGATATGCCCACTGCCAGCTATATTCAAACTTTGCTACGTCTTTGGGTTCATAATTTGCAGTATCAAGATAATTTACACCTGTTGCTAAACAGGCATCCATAATAGTTAAATCTTGATAAGGTAAGGCTACGTTAATGACAAGTTTGGGTTTGAATTCTTGTATTAAATGGATCAATTCATTTGTATTGTCAGCATCTACCTGTCTTGTTTGGATGTTGACATGAGTAATATCTTTTGCAATTGCCTCGCATTTTGATAATGTTCTACTTGCCAACATAATTTCAGAAAAGACTTCAGGGACTGATGCACATTTGCGCACTACAACGTTCCCTACTCCACCTGCTCCGATAATAAGCACTCTTCCCATTTCGCTATAAATTTTAAAACAAAATAATAAATTAAAATATCAAAAGGACACAAGCTTCATGCCTAAAATTCAAATCTATACTGTAAAGTATAATTAATAGGAGATTCTAACTTTGGAGGTCGTTGATAGTACTCTCTGTTGCTTGCATTCTTGACAATCAAACCGATGGTATGTTTTGAATTGATATTATAAAAACCCCGTGCACCAAATATCCAATCTCCTTTAAAGTTTTGATCAATACGATATTGTCTTAAATCTTTAATATAAAGCTCAAAAATCGCATCTACTTTCTCCATGAAACTGTAATATCTAACATCTGCACCCAGTGTAAATCTTTTGAAAGACCATTCGGCATCCGCAGTAACCAAGTGTCTATTTCTATACTTTAACACACTCTCCATTAATTCAGAGTTTTCCATAGCAGATGCTTTTTTAAAGTTTGCTTTGAATAGATTCTTAACATAAGAACCTACTTGTTTACCCCCACCTTCAATTTCATTCAGTTCTACTGGATAAGAATATGAATAACCGAATGACAGATTGAATTGATGACCTCTGTCTGTTTTTACAGTGTTGTTCCAAGTGACCTCATATCCACCGATTCTTGCTTTTGAGATATTAATGGAGCTGAAACCCACGTAGTCAAAAGGTTGATAGCTTTGTCCACTATTTAAGATAGAATCCGGCACATAGACATCAAATAAGAACTCTACTAAATCATTGTATTCTTGCCAAAAGAATGCTAAATCGAAGGAGCCTGAAAATTTACGTGATTTCGTTTGAAATTTTTGTTGAAATCCCAATTCGCCTGTCCATCCGTATTCCGGTCGTAAATCCTTATTAGGATAAATACTAACGTTTCCGACACTTGCAGTTGCATATCTTTCAGCCATTGAAGGGAATCTAAATCCTTGCCCAAAATTAAGTCTGAAAAAACTGTTATTAAAAGGATTGTAGTTAAATCCAAATCGCCAGTTTCCGGGAGAAACGAAAACTTGTTTATCATTTTTATTATATAAAGGTGCGGCCGCTAAACCAACCTTTTTCTGAACTCTAAACATTTCGCCCCTTGAACCTAAAACAGCTGTAAATTTATCCCACTTTTTCTCTACCTGACCAAAAGCAGCAAAGAAGTTCGCTGAAAGAGGTTCGCCAAAAGATCCTTTGTCATTAACGAATAATGTCATTGCACTCAAACCTCCAATTGCACTCCAGCCATTTAAAAGTTTTTTAGAAACCTGATAATCATTGTTGATCATATAAATTGGTTTCTTTGAATATTCTATCTTGGTAATATACAATCTATTTTTGAAGTCGTGTTTCACACCATTCTTGCTATATTTGGTAATGAAAGGATCAATTGTAATTCTTATATTTTCTAAATCATCACTTTGACCGGGTTTTAATGCTCCGGCGCCTGCGTCTGTCCACCAAAATACTTCTTCTTCATAATCTCTCATAAAGTTACCTTTTACTCCCCATGAAAGATTTTCACCTTTGTTCCATTTTAAGTTAAAGTTTACTCTTGCACTTTGTTCAGTGATGTCTTTGAATTGGAGAGCCGTAGAAGCTAAGTTGGCTCCTACTACATATTCAAATTTATCTGAGACCTTATGAGCTCTAGAAAATGATACTCCTGTCGCCATTCTTGGAGCTCTCCACCATTTTATTTCCCGACGTTGAGGCTTTCCAATGACAGCGGTATAAGCAGTTAGTTTATTGATGGGAGTAGAAGTTGGTTTGATGGTTTGGATGTTAATCGTACCATTCATAGCAGAAGAGCCATAAAGTACAGAAGAAGCACCTTTTAAAACTTCTATTCTTTCTATACTCTCAGTAGGTAAAAAGTCCCATTTTACATCGAATTTGTCGGGTGATAAAATAGGTTGTCCATCGACAATTACCATTACCCTACTTCCTACACCATAAGACCAACCTGAACCACCTCTTATATTAGCTTGTCCATTGATAACGTTTAATCCGGTTACTCTTCTTGCAATGTCATCAAATTTTATAGGGTTGATTTTACTGATGGTTTTTGGTGTAACAACTTCAATAGAGATGACCTCTTCGCTGGCTCTTTTGCCAAAAACGCTACTGGAAATAACTACTTCATCCGTCATTTTTACTTCCTCTTGTAAAGAAATATTTAAAGTTTTGGATTCATTCTCTAACAACTTTACTTGTTTGGTCACTTGAATATAACCCAAGTAGTTAAATGAGAGTTGGTAATTTCCTTCTGCTAAATTTAAAACATACTTCCCATCGACATCTGTTACAGTTCCTTGACCATTTCCGTCAGAAATATTTACCCCTATAAGAGGTTCGCCGGTATCTAAATCTGAGACAATACCTTGTAACTGGGATGCGTAGGAATAGGAGCTAATGAATAGAAATAAAACAAAAGCAATAAATTGGTTCTTATTGGTCACGTTTGTACATTTTCAGGCAAAGATATGGCTAATTGTTTCCTTTTCCATGCAACTATTGTTACTTAATAGAGATATAAAGTTTCAAGATTACAAAATTAAATAATAGAAGTGATTGATTCTCTGTTACATTAAGTAGTGGAGTGTCGAGTGTGTAATTAGGGTATTAAAATTAAAATTCAAATTAATAAATTGAGAAGTCGGGAAACGTAAATATCATAATATTTCAAGTTATAAAAGTTTCGACTATCTTTGCAAAATCAATTTTTTATATGAATAATAAATTCTCAAATCGTATCACACTTAATTTGTTAGTGATTACTTTTTTTACAGTTGGTCTTTTTTCTTGTAAAAGCAATCTAAGTAAACCGATAGATGTCAAATTAGCGAATCAAATGGATTCTATCAGCTATGCAATCGGTGTCAATATCGGTCAATCTATCAAAGATGGTGGATTAGATACCTTGTTGTCAAAAGCGGCATTTCTCAGTGGGTTACAAAATGAAGTTTTTGATACTTCAAAATTGTCAAATGAGCAAGTAAGCGGACTACTAAACAAGTTTCAAAGTATAATGATGGAAAAAATGTCAGCTGCTTCTTCTAAAAGAATCGAGGAGGAAAGTGCATTTTTTGAAGAAAATGCTAAAAAGGAAGGTGTGAAATCTACTGCATCAGGTCTTCAATATGAGGTGATAAAGGAAGGAAATGGACAAAGACCGACAGCGGAAAGTACGGTTCAAGTTTTTTATAAAGGTTCTCTATTAGACGGTAAAGTATTTGATTCTACAGATGGATTTACAGATCCTATTGAATTTGGTTTAAATCAAGTCATTCCGGGATGGACAGAAGGCATACAGTTGATGAGTGTAGGAAGTAAATATAAATTCTATATTCCTTCTCATTTGGCTTATGGTGAGGGTGGTATGCCACAAGGTGGTATCGGACCAAACGAGACTTTAGTATTTGAAGTGGAGCTGGTAGGAATAAAGTAGCGAGAAAGTTTTACTAATTTTAGATAAATACATACTTTAGCTTAGAGCTTTTACGTTGTGTACAATAAGTTTAGATTTGAAACAAAATAAATGATAGATAATAACCTTGATAATTCTGAGTCTAATGCTTTACGATTGAAATTTAAAAAAAGTATGAGTAAAGCCGGTCACTTTCTTTTCATCATTTGCTCAATGTTACTTATTTCTTGTAGTCATAAAAAAGATACTGTAACAACATCAAATTCAGATGTAAATTACATTGATGAAGATTTATTGGAGTCCAAAGCCAATCTTTTGCCCGTAGATACTACTAAGAAAGAAGTAGAAGACCGTAAGATAAAGGACGGAGTTTATACAGCTGATATTGAATACTATAACACGACAACAGGTGTAAATACCTTATATGTAACTAAAGTACATGTAGAAAATGGATATCTGAAGGTTGTAAAATGGCCAGATGGTGTTTGGTTAGCTTCCGAATATTTTGAACCGGAAAAAATCAAGAAAGACGGAACTTGTATAATCAAAAATGTTAGTGGTAAATACGAGAATAGAGTAAGGATTTTGGATCTTGAATTTGAATAGTATAGATTTATTTAATCTTCTTCTCTTTTTTCTTTAATAAGAGACCTACTTCACTGATATCTTTTAATGGATTGATTCTCATGTTTTGAACCATCAATGTCTTGTATCCGTTAGAGTCCAATTTTAAATCTTTCCATAAGATTGTTTTGGTGTAGATACTCCCACTGCCTTTTCCTAAAGGTTTCCCCGTTTTATCAAATAGAGGAATATCAACTCTCTCTATCAGAGTATCGGAGATAAATTTTAACCATAAATTATTAAACTGATAGTTCTCATTGTACCTTATTGATATGAATAAATCAAAGTCTTGTACCGGAATACCGGTTTCCAAATTATAGGAAAGAGTATCCGAGTATGACCAACCATCTTTGTGAATATGGTAGTATTTACTGTAATCATAATCACTTTTACAGGAAAAGAGGAAAACTCCCAATAAAATATATAAAACTCCTTTTGTCATTTTAATTAAAAAGTCTAAGATAGCATTTCTAAAAATGTAGTTTCATCAATTATCTGAATACTTGGAATTTTTTGTGCTTTTGACAATTTTGAACCTGCTTTTTCTCCAACAACCAAATAATCTAAGTTTTTACTCACGGCTGATATCGTTTTCCCTCCATTTTCTTCTACCAATCTTTTTCCATCATCACGAGAAAGATTTGTCATTGTACCGGTGAAAAGAAAAGTTTTATCCTTTAATCTTTGAGATAAAAGATTGACTTTTGTACTTTTAATATTTACACCTAATTTTTCCAAGTCTTGAATTAGGTCTATATTTTCTTTATCATTAAAAAAGTCATAAAGAGATTCTGCAATCTTAAACCCAATATCTTTTAATTCCAGAAATTTTTCAATATCCCAGCTTTTGAAGTCGGTGAGTAAATCTACCTCTTTTGTAAGCATTTTGGCAGTGGTAACACCAATGTGTCTGATTCCTAAGCCAGCTAATAATCTCCATGATTCATTATTTTTCGATATCTCTATACTTGACAATAAGTTTTGTATAGACTTTTCTCTAAATCCATCTAAATTGTGCAAATCTTCAGCACTTAATTTATAGATATCTTTTACGGAATGAATAATTTCTTCCTTTAAGAATGTCCTGATAATTTCTTCTCCCAATCCTCTGATATCCATTGCATTGACCGATGCAAAATGTATCAATCTCTCTTCTATTTGTGCCGGACAGTCCGGATTAATACAACGCCAGATACTTTCTTCGTCAGGTTTTACCAAATGATGATTACAGGAAGGGCAATTTTCGGGGAAGGAAATAGGTATCTGTCTTCCGTCTCTCTTTTCTTTGATACTTCCCACAATATAAGGTATGACATCACCCGCTCTCTCTATGATGACGGTGTCGCCAATCTGAATATCTTTGGATTCTATAAATGCTTCATTGTGAAGTGAAATAGAACTGATATCTACACCCATTAAATTGATGGTGTCTATTTTTGCAACAGGAGTAATTGCTCCTGTCCTACCGACCTGAAAATCTACTTTTTTTAAGATAGATTGGGCTTGTCTTGCTTTGAATTTATAAGCAATAGCCCATTTGGGATGATGTGCTGTATGACCTAATATATTTTGTAAACGATTGTCGTTTACTTTAATGACCATGCCATCAATATCTATGGGAAAAAGATCTCTTTTCTCTTGCCATTCAAGACAGTATTCAGATACAGATTCTATATCATAAAAAACAGAAGAATTTTTGATACTTGTTTCAAATCCCCAGTTGTCTAAAAGCTTTATGTAATCAGTATGCTTTTCCTTTAGTTTTGAGGTTATATCATTGCCGTTAATATCTTCGACATATCCCACTTGATATAAAATAGCCGACAGCCTACGTTCTCTTACTTCATTGACATCTTTCATCCTGACAGATCCTGCGGCAGTATTACGAGGATTCTTAAATAATTCGAGTTGTTTTTTTCCTTTTTGCCGAAGCTGGATGTTGAGAACTTCCCGCTCTTTATTCAATTGGTTGAAAATAGGAATCTTCATCACTACTTCACCTCTAATCTCTATACGTGAAATACCTATTTCTCTCAGATTGATTTGGTGGGGAATGCCTGAAATTACTTTTGCATTTTCGGTAATATCTTCTCCTTCTATTCCATTTCCTCTTGTTGCTGCTCTCACAAGTTTATCATTCTCATACACCAAAGCGATGCTGGAACCATCGTATTTTAATTCTACGGTATATTCAATAGAGATATCCGAGCCCATCCCATCTTTCACTCTTTTATCAAAGGCTTTTAAGTCTTCCAAATTATAAGAGTTGTCCAAAGACATTAAAGGTCTTAGGTGTGTGACAGTTAGGCTTTCATCTTGTACAGTTGACCCCACTTGTTCCGTGGGTGAATCTTCTAATTTAAAATCAGGGAAACTTTGCTCTAATGTTTTTAATAGTTGAAATAATTTGTCGTATTCAAAATCAGAAATAATGGGAGTTGATTTATTGTAATATAGTTTGCTGTGTTCTTTAATTATATCGCTCAACTCTACAATAAAATCTTTCAGTTTTATTCTGTCTTCTTTTACTTCATCTATATTTATGGAAAGTACTTGTTGAGTTTTGTCAAGCAGTTCGGAAGAGTTAGAAGAAAAAAGATCAAGCATGCGATTATCAGAATTTTGCCTAAAATTAATTATTTCTATTTAAAAACGGAATATAGACGATTGCTACTTCATTTCAATAAAATCAGTTACCAAATTGGATTGTAATACATCCTATTCTACTGTCACACTTTTGGAGAGATTTCTTGGTTGATCTACATTGGAGCCTCTCAAAAGTGCTAAATGATAAGCAAATAGTTGAAGAGGAATTACACTTAAAATAGGTGTTAAAGCTTCGATTGTTTCAGGTATCCTAATGGTATAATCTGAAATTTTTTCTATCACTTCATCACTTTCAGATATCACGGCAGCAACTTTGGCTTTACGAGCTTTTACTTCTTCAATGTTTGAAACTGTTTTTTGATAATAGGCAACTTTCGGAACTATTACGACGACCGGCATATTTTCGTCAATAAGCGCAATAGGTCCGTGTTTTATTTCGGCAGAAGGATAGCCTTCAGCATGAATATATGAAATTTCTTTCAGCTTCAAAGCACCTTCAAGGGCAATTGGAAAATTATAGCCTCTACCGAGGTATAGGAAATTTTGTGAATTGATAAAGTTTTGAGCGATTGATTTGATGTAATCATTCTGTTGCAAAATCTTTTCAATCTTTGATGGGAGTGTATTGAGTTCGGATATATATTCGTTAAATTTTGTTTTAGAAATTGTACCTTTCAGGTCGGCTAACTGGAGTGCCATCATACTTAAAATTGCCACTTGTGCCGTAAAAGCCTTGGTAGATGCAATTCCTATTTCTTGACCGGCGTGTGTGTATGAACCTGCATGTGTCATTCTTGCAATTGAAGAGCCGACTACGTTGTTAATTCCATAAATCAAAGCACCCTTTTCTTTGGCTAAATTCAAAGCTGCTTTGGTATCAGCGGTTTCTCCCGACTGTGAAATG
>JAMLHH010000047.1 GCA_023957215.1 Chitinophagales bacterium | reverse complement strand
ACTTTGTGAGCAAACTTGCCCCTTATGGCACGGCAGGTATTGTTTTGGCAAACGGCAGTATGAGTTCTGAAATAGCCACTGAAGGCGAAATCAGAAAGGCAATGATTGAAGCCGACTTTGTGGACTGTATGGTTTCTTTGCCTTCGCAGTTGTTTTACAACACGCAAATTCCCGCTTGTTTGTGGTTCTTGGCTCGTAACCGCACCAATCACAAATTCCGCAATCGTTCAGGTGAAATACTGTTTATTGATGCCCGTAAATTAGGCACTATGACCAGTCGTAAAAATAAAATCCTTACAGATGCAGACATTGCCCAAATATCAGAAGCCTACCACAATTGGCGAAACATAGACGGTAAGTATGAAGATGTACAAGGGTTTTGCAAGTCTGCAAACCTTGCAGAAGTAGAAGCAAATAATTTTGTACTCACACCGGGTAGATATGTTGGTACAGAAGAAGTTGAAGATGACGGCATACCCTATGAAGAAAAAGTAGCCACCATTTCAAAAAACCTAAAAGGATATTTTGAAAAGTCTATTGAGTTGCAGGAAAGAATAAAATCTAACCTAAAAAAAGTAGGTATTGAGATATGACAAGAGATTTAACCCAGTCTGCAATAGACAGACAAAACATTTTGAATAATACTCAAGCAATTGAAATAATCAGTTCTAAGCTTGGGCTAAATGGTTTGCTTTACAATGATGAATACAAGTTTACCACTAAAATGGTAGCAGATATTTACGATGTAGATGTAAGGACGATAAAAAGATATGTAGAAAACTTCGAAGAGGAATTGGGACATAACGGCTATGTAATTCTTAAAGGTGCAAAACTAAAAGAGTTTAAAGAGTTGTTTGGGCATCTAATGTCAGCCAATGACGATGATGTTTCACAGAGGGACACCGATGTCCCTCTGTCAAAACAAAACATTGATAATCAATCATATAAAAAGATAAAAGCACTTGCAGTTTTCAATTTTAGAGCAGTTCTAAACTTGGGTATGTTGCTTGCCGAAAGCGAAAAAGCAAAACAGGTTAGAAGTTTAATGTTGGATGTTGTAATTGATACTATTAACAAACGTATTGGTGGCTCAACAAAATATATCAACCAAAGAGACGAGGAATTTTTAATTGCCATAACTCGTGAACCTGAATATCGCAAAGAATTTACCAATGCTCTAAACCTATACTTAGATATGGGTCCAATGAAATATAGTATATACACAGATGCCATATACAACACTATTTTTATTGAAAATGCCAAGGAATATAAGGCCATATTAAAACTTGAAGCAAAAGATAATCTGAGAGACACAATGTACGCAGAGGTTTTAAAACTTATCGCTCAGTTTGAAATAGGGATTGCAGACGAAATGCAAGAAAAATCAACAGAGTTAGGCAGAAAATTAAAACCGTCTGAGTTAAACTTATTAATTGACAACTTTGCAAAAAAACGCTTTTGGATACCTCAAATAGAAGATGCAAGAGCAAAAATGGCTTCTCGTGATTATGGCTTGCGTAATATCATACATCAGAGGTTACAAAATTATATAGGGGCTTTAAGTAAAGAAGATTATAACCGCTTTTTGGGTGAACGCAGTAAAGACTTAATTGACCGTTTACTTGAAAATCCTGAATTAATTGATGTTTTCAAAAGGTTAAAAGACAGATGAGCATAGAATTTCAATATTTTTCGGCTCATTATGCCATTGAAGTACACGACAACATTATCCGTGAGTCGGGTGGTTTGATGGGCATAAAAGATGAAGGGCTGATAGATAGCACCTTACATCATATGCAAAACGACCTTTACTATCCTGATATTGAACACAAACTAACACACCTACTTTTTTCATTCAACAAAAACCATTGCTTTAACGATGGCAACAAAAGAGCATCATTAGCCCTTTCGGTTTATTTCTTATCAATTAATGGCTTAGATATTTTTATTGATAAATTCATCATTGAAATGGAAAACATTGTAGTAGATGTAGCCGATAACCGCATTGATAAAGACTTGCTTGTTGAAATCATCACTTCCTTGCTTTATGAAGATGATTATTCGGAAGAATTGAAACTGAAAATTATTGATGCTAAAATGAAAAACTTAGAATCTTAAAAAAAATAAATGAAAAATAAAACCGAAAATAAAAACATTCAAACACTTGACAGTCAATACTTTGATTTATTTTCTGTTATTTCATTACATAAAATAAACACCATCTAAATGACCAACTGGAAAGAATATAAATTATCCGATTTAATGCAAATCAAATATGGCAAGGACCATAAACATTTGGCTGATGGCACTTATCCGTTATATGGTTCGGGAGGTATAATGAGATATGTAGAAAAACCATTGTATCAAGAAGAATCAATATTAATTCCAAGAAAGGGTACTTTAAGTAATCTTTTTTATTTGAACGAGCCGTTTTGGTCAGTAGATACAATGTTTTATTCACAAATAAATAAGGAATTAGTTTTGCCAAAATACCTTTTTTATACCCTTAAAACTTTTGATTTAGCTTCTTTAAATGTTGGTTCGGCTGTTCCAAGTTTAACAACGCAGGTATTAAATGAAGTGCTGGTTTCTGTTCCAGATATTGAAACCCAAACCGCCATTGCAGAAATCCTATCTTCCCTTGACGATAAAATAGAACTCAACAACAAAATAAACCAGGAGTTAGAAAACCTTGCCCAAACCCTCTTTAAGCAGTGGTTTATAGATTTCGAGTTTCCCAACGAAAACGGAGAACCTTACAAATCATCAGGTGGTGAAATGGTAGATAGTGAGTTAGGCGAAATTCCTAAGGGGTGGGAAGTTGGAAACTTAAATCAAATAGCCGAACTTCTAAAAAAGAATAAAAAACCATTTGAAAACCCTGATAGAATATATCATCATTACAGCCTTCCAGAGTTTGATGCAGGTAAAATGCCATCAACGGAATTAGGCGAAAAAATTCTTAGTTCTAAGTATCAAGTTTTGGAACACTCAATACTTGTATCTAAACTAAATCCAAGAATCCCGAGAATATGGACAATAATAAAACCAAATGATAATTCAATTTGCTCTACTGAATTTCAAGTTTTGAAACCACTTGATGATGTATTTTTCCCATTTGTAAATTGCTTATGTTCAAGTGATGGATATATCAATTCCATTCAATCGAAAGTAACAGGTACAAGTAGTAGTCATCAAAGAGTTAATCCAAAAGACATTATTAATTATGAAATGGTATTACCGCCACTATCAATTGTAAATCAATTTTACATTTCAGTTTATGACTCACTTAATTTAATTGATGATAACAGGAAAGAAAACCAAGAACTAACCAACCTAAGAGATACGCTATTGCCAAAGCTTATTTCGGGAGAGTTAGAAGTAAATGGTCTGAACCTTGATTCACTTGATTTACTTGATGAAAAGGATTTTAAAAAGAAAGCAGACAATAATCAAGGCAATCAAGACAATCTCAATAATCAAGGTTCAGACAAATGAAATACAGCGATATCACACAGAAAATAATTGGAACATCAATGGAGGTGCATAAAATATTGGGCAATGGATTTCAGGAAGTTATCTATCAGCGAGCATTAGAAATAGAAATGACTAATTTGGGCTTATCATTTCAAAGAGAATACGAAATGGATATTTACTATAAAGACAATAGAATAGGTGGCAGACGAGTAGATTTCTTTGTTGAGGATTGCATTATGGTTGAACTAAAAGCATTAATCAATTTAGAAGATGTGCATTTGGCACAAGCAATGAATTACTTAGAAGCCTACAATGTAGAGATTGGCTTATTAATAAATTTTGGAGCAAAAAGCCTGCAATTTAAACGAGTACACAACAACTCACTAAAAAAATCAAGCTAATCAAGAAAATCCAAAAAATCAAGGTTCAGACAATGAGTGTAATATCAGAAGACCACATAGAGCAAATCATCATACAGGAGTTCATTGAGTTGGGCTACCAGTACATCAATGGCACAGACATTTCGCCCGATGGTTCAATGCCTGAACGGGAGTACAACGAAGTAGTACTCAAAAACCGCTTACAAGAAGCCATTGCCAAACTCAACCCAAGTATTCCCTATGAAGCACAAGAGGAAGCCTTGCGTAAAGTGTTGCGTTCTGATAGCCCTGATTTATTCCAAAACAACTACCAATTCCATAAATACCTTACTGAAGGGGTTGATGTAGAATACCGCAAAACAGATAGAATTGCAGGCGATAAAGTTTGGCTCATAGATTATGAAAACCCAAGCAATAACGAGTTTTTAGTCATTAACCAGTTTACCGTAATAGAAGGCAATACCAATAAAAGACCTGATGTTATTTTGTTTGTAAACGGCTTGCCTTTGGTTGTGATAGAGCTTAAAAATGCAGCAGACGAAAATGCAGATGTCAATGCAGCCTTCAACCAACTACAAACCTACAAACATACCATACCAAGCCTTTTTCAATACAATGCTTTATTGATAGCTTCTGATGGTTGGGATGCCTTATATGGTTCGCTTACGTCACCCAAACAGTTTTTTGTGCCTTGGAAATCTATTGATGGGCAATTAGTAGCAGACGATACCATTCCTCAAATGGAAGTAATGGCAAAAGGAATGCTCAACAAAACAGTATTGCCCGACTTAATCCGTCATTTTACCATATTCCACCAAAACAAAGAAAAGATTACCAAAATAGTACCTCGTTATCATCAATACTTTGCAGTCAATAAAGCAGTAGAAGCTACACGAAAAGCAACAGCCGAAAATGGTGACCAAAGAGCAGGTGTTATTTGGCACACACAAGGAAGCGGTAAAAGCCTTTCTATGGCGTTTTACGCAGGTAAATTAGTGTTAGCACTCAACAACCCTACATTAGTTATTTTAACCGATAGAAACGACCTTGACGACCAATTATTTGATACCTTTTCATTAAGTCAAGATATACTAAGACAAACTCCTGTACAAGCTGAAAATAGAGACCATTTAAAAAATTTGTTATCTGTTTCATCAGGTGGTATTGTATTCACAACTATTCAAAAGTTTTTACCCGAAATAGAGGAAAAGATAGATTTAGGAAATGGGAAGTTTAAAAACATCAAAGGGCAATTTGAAGAATTATCAGACCGCAGAAACATTGTAGTAATAGCAGACGAAGCACATCGTAGCCAATATGATTTTATGGATGGTTTTGCCAAACATATGAGAGATGCTTTGCCTAATGCTTCATTTATAGGTTTCACAGGCACACCAATCGAAAACACAGATAAAAATACCCAAGCTGTTTTTGGTGATTATATAGATGTTTACGACATTCAGCAAGCTGTAGAAGATGGTGCAACCGTTCGTATTTTCTACGAAAACAGATTGGCTAAAATCAATCTAAAAGAAGAAGAAAAGCCAAGAGTAGATGCCGAGTTTGAAGAACTAACAGAAAGCGAAGAACTCACAGACCAACAAAAGCTAAAAGCCAAATGGGCAAGGTTAGAAGCCATAGTAGGTAATCAGCACCGTTTATCACTCATAGCAGCTGATATTGTGAAACACTTTGAAGAACGAAACGCCATATTAGACGGTAAAGCAATGATAGTGTGTATGAGCCGTAGAATATGTGTGGATTTATATGATGAAATTATTAAAATAAGACCAGATTGGCATAGTGATGAGGAAACAGAAGGCACAATTAAAGTAGTAATGACTGGATCGTCATCAGATCCATTAAATTTCCAACCTCACGTTAGAAACAAACCAAAACGCAAAGCTTTAGGAGAAAGATTAAAAGACCCAAAAGACAGCCTAAAATTGGCAATTGTAAGAGATATGTGGCTTACAGGTTTTGATGCCCCAAGTATGCACACCTTGTACATTGATAAGCCAATGAAAGGCCATAATCTAATGCAAGCTATTGCAAGAGTAAACCGTGTTTACAAAGACAAAGAAGGCGGTTTAGTAGTAGATTATATTGGTATAGCTACCGACCTTAAAAAAGCCCTTTCTGTTTACACAGAAAGCGGTGGTAAAGGAAAACCAGCTTTTGACCAGGAAGAAGCAGCATCAGTAATGATGAGTAAGTATGAGATAGTGGCTCAAATGTTTGAAGAGCAACCCACAGACAAATCTCAACCTAAAGGTTTTGATTACAACAGTTTCTTTGGGCTTACGCCAAAAGAAAAACTATATTTCCCTATTCAAGCAGCTAACTATATTTTAGGATTAGAAGATGGCAAAGCAAGATATACAAATGCCGTAACGGCACTTTCAAAATCCTTTGCTATTTCAGTACCACATCCATACACAAGTGATATTAGAGATGAAGTAGGCTTGTTCCAAGCCATTAAAGCACGGATTGTAAAAGTTACCCAAAGCAGTAAAACAAAGAGTGATGAAGAAATAGAAACAGCCATTAAGCAAATTTTATCAGATGCCGTAGTTGCAGATGAGGTAGTAGATATTTTTGATGCAGCAGGTATAAAGAAACCCGATATTTCTATTCTATCAGACGAGTTTTTAGCAGAAGTAAAAGGAATACAGCATAAGAATTTAGCCTTAGAGTTGCTTAAAAAATTATTGAATGATGAAATAAAGACAAGACAGAAAACCAATATAGTACAATCCAAGAAGTTTTCTGAAATGATAGAAAATGCAGTACGCAACTATCAAAACAATTTAATCACATCAGCACAAGTCATTGAAGAACTCATCAACCTCGCCAAAGAGATAAAAGAAGCAGACCGAAAAGGCGAAGACTTAGGACTTGATTTCAGAGAGTTTGCATTCTATTCAGCATTAGAGGTAAACGATAGTGCAGTAGCCGTTTTAGGTGATGAAATATTAAGGCACATTGCAAGAGAATTAGTAGATACTGTCAGAAAAAACACAAGTATCGATTGGACAGTTAGAGAAAATGTACAAGCCAAAATGAGAATAGCAGTAAAGAAAATATTGCGTAAACACGGCTATCCACCAGACTTAGAATTAAAAGCAACAGAAACAGTAATTGAGCAAGCAAAAATGATGGCAAGTGAATTTTCAAAAACGAAGGAGTATAAAATAAACCCAAGCAGTGATATTTCGATAGCAGCAGAACCGGAGCAATAAAGTACGATTGCCCAACATTGTATAAGAGCAATAGCGGGTAAAGTGATAAATTCAAAGTCTATGCATTTAATGAACTTTGGTAGTGGCGGACAGATAATCGCCTTGAAATCCGCTACTGCTCTTATACTTGACCGTTGTAGGCAATCAGAAAAACTAAGTTGCCAAAATTCTATTATAAGAAACAAAGTCGGAATATGTTGAATGAGACTTAAAAACGAAGTAGACACAATTTTAATTTAATAGATAATGAAAGTAATTTTTAAGAGTTTATTTTTGAGTTTAATTTTAGCAGTAATGATGACGAGTTGTAACTCTGGAAATAGCAACAGAACAATCAGTGAATTAATAACTTACTTTGATGATAATGGATTTGAAGGTGAGACGTCCGAAATGGCATTCGCTTTAATAGGTGCTATTGATGGTGTCGCTTATTCAGGGGATAATTTCTCTATCGAGGTATATAAATTTAAGGATTCTAAAGATATCAGTGAAATACTGCCATATAAGAATGGCAATTTCGGAATGTTGGTACATGAACCGTCAGAAGATAAAAGAGCAGATTTGATTAAAGCCTTTAATTCATTTAAATAAGTTCAAACGGTAGAAAATAGAACAACTAACGGAAAAAATACAATGTTTTGTATTAATAAAACTACATTTAAGCCATGAGTAAATATGTACCGGATTTATTACCCGAAAATACTAAGTACGATTTTAGCAATGATTCAACTCCCAAAAGTAAAATTAGTGGTAGCATAATAAAAAAAACCACTCTATTTTTTGCCTATATAATTGGGGGGTTCCTATTGTTTAGTGCATTAATTACCCTATTCATTCAATTTTGGGCAGGTTTTTTATTATTATTATTGGGTGGTATAATTTTCCCCAAAGGGCATGAATTAATTGAAAATAAATTGAGATTTAAATTAAAACCTATTCCAAAAACTCTTTTTATAATATTATTAATTGTTGGCATAGCTGGAACTGACAAATATTATCAGGGAAAAAACCAAAAGATTAAAAAGCTAAAAGAAGAACAGGAGTTGAAAAGGGAGGAAGAAATTCAATTAGCAAAACAAAATGAGCAACTCAGAAAAGATAGTTTATTATTTTATCAAGACTTTGTAATCTCTTATTTAGATAACGATAAAGAAACACAGTTAAATAAAGAGGATTTTGAAAGAATGTTCTTTTTTGTAAAGACTAAAGCAGACTCTTTAGAAACATACTCTATAGAAATTGACTATATGATTAAATCAATGAAATTTAATTCAGCAATTTCAACAATAAATACTTTGATAGAGAATGATTATAATCTAGGAGATTCTTATTTAAAAAGAGCTGAATGTTATATAAAAATAGATAGTATTCAGTTAGCTGTTAATGACCTAAAACAAGCAATCAAATTGGGAAATAATGAAGCAGAACCTTTATATGAAAAAATAAACCCAGTGAAAAAAGAATTCATTGGTTATTCAACTTTATGTTGTGACGGAACAACAACTAGTAACAGAGGTAGAGGTGCGTGTTCTGGACATAAAGGTGTGTGCAATTGGAATCATAAGATATATAGGGAATATAGAAAATATTAATATAGTTTTTTAAAGTTATGTTTAGAAAAAAAGAATTAATAAAGCAATCATTCTTACAACGTATACTTAATCAGTTACCTGAAGAAAATGCAGTCATTGAAATTAACAACTTGCTTGCCTCTGTGCCTGTAGAAAAAATCACGCATAGCGAAATTCAAAGTATCTCAAAAAAATATAAATTAATACTCTATGAGGTTTTTCCTAAAAACATTAAAGAATTTTACGCTTATTACCTAGAAAACAGTATTGTCAACAACAATCTATCTGATCAGAAAAAGAAAGATTTAGAACACTTTCAAGAACTATTGGATATCCCTGACAATACCATAAAAGAAATTCATAATAAAGTATTAAGTGTTATATATAAAAAAGAATATGAAAGAGTTGCCAAAACAGGGAAAATCACAAAAGAAGATGATGATTACTTTGAAAAAATCGGAAATAATTTTTCTTTAGAAAAATCTATAACTGAAGAAATTTCTAATAATGTCAGAGAACAACAAATGAATAAAATGATTCAGAAAATCATAGAAGACGGTAGAATTTCTCCTGAAGAAGAAAAGGAGCTAAATGATTTGGCAAAAGGTTTAAATATTAATCTAACCTATACCGATACTGACATTGAATTATTTAAAAGAATGAAATACTATTGGGAACTAGAGAATAATAAACTTACACCGATTATTACCGATATTAATTTACAAAAAGAAGAGGCCTGCTATTACAGCACTTCCGTCAATTGGTATGAATTACGAAGTGAAACCCAAAGATATAATTATGCCGGACCTACAGCCCGAATAAAGATAATGAAAGGAGTGTATTATAGAGCTGGAAGTATATCTGCTAAACCGATCAAAAAAGATGTCCTTCGTCAGATAGATTCAGGTATTATATATCTAACAAATAAACGAATTATATTTATGGGTGAAAAGAAAAATACTAATATAAGATTAAACCGCATTCTTTCTTTCATACCTTATTCTGATGGAATTCAAATCGAAAAAGATGCAGGGAAAAGTCCTTTTTTATCTATTGACAAGGACATTACTTCTTTTAGTATCGTTCTATCAAGATTGATTAATGAATATTAAAATAGACAGCCTACAACGAGTGGTTTTGCGTCAGGCGGTTTAATCGCTTCGCTTTAAGATTTTTAGTATATTTGAAAGTTGGTGCTTCGGTTCAAAATTTACGGTGAAAATCCGCCCGAACGCAAAGCGCCAAACCGTCAGACTGTCTAAAAACCCCAG
>JAMLHH010000046.1 GCA_023957215.1 Chitinophagales bacterium | reverse complement strand
AAAACCTGATTTGGTATCTATATTTTTGTAATAAAGTATTCTCCCGTCTTGCAGACCTATCAGTAAATCTTTTTTACCGTCTCCATCCAAATCGCCGGCATGAGGATGAGGACTTTGAAAACCTGATGAGGAAAAGTTTAAAAAATCACTGTCTTTTAGCTCAAAAGCTGGGCTTTCTAAAGTACCTATATTTTTATAATAATGTAAACGTGCATTAAAGGTATTTCCTTTTCTGAAAGTGCCACCGATGATGAGATCTTTCAGTCCATCGCCATCTACATCTAAAAGAGTGGGTACGGCATTTTCCCCTACATCTATCATATCCCCGACCATAAACGAGTTGGTGACAAAACTTAAAGTGACCTGATTCTTTTGAGTGCCTTTATACAGCAATACATTTTCGTAATTGTCCACGCCTAAACCTTCAAAGGGTGTCACGATAAAATCTTTAATTCCATCTTGATTGATATCTATAAAAGTAGTCAAGGGAAAAGAGGTGACACGGGCAGGAATATCATTGGATGGATAAGAAGTGTCTTGTTGTAAAATGGAGGCATAACGTCTGTCACCATCATTATACAGATGATTGACTAATTCTAATGAAGCATCACCCATTATGATATCCAGTACTCCTCTACCTCTGATATCTGCCGCTTCCAAAGTAGAACCTACGTGAAAAGACTTAGCAGATATTGCCATCCGTGCATTATTAATCTTGCCGGTGCAGGTATCTCTCATGTCCACGATGGGACTAAAGCCTGACTCATAGACATTGCCCCAACAATTATCTTTCAGAATGAAATTGAGTTCGTCACAAGAAAGATTTTTTTCTTTCCGCATATTTTGATAAAGAACCATACGGTTTGCGCTGACATTGTAAGTCAAAATATCCAAGTCTCCATCAAAATCAAAATCTGCAATGGCTGGTCTATCTACGAAAGATGAATAGAGGTTAATAGTGCCAAAAGAACTTTCATAAAGAATTTCATCTGCCCAAAGGGAAAATTTGAGTGTATCATTTTCGTAGTAACCTTTGTAAATACGCATTGACCCATTGTGATAGGTGAAAAAATCATCTATTCCATCACAATTCATGTCTTTTGTAACTACCCAACCTTCAATTGTGGGAATATTTGTAATAAAGCCTCTGTCTAATAAATAGTGGACTTTCCCGTCAGCTACAAATGTGAGAACCCTATTTTCAGTTTTCTCAAAAATGAGTAAATCTTTTATCCCGTCATTGTTCAAATCGGGATCGCAAAGCTGGGCACTATTCAGGCCGCCGGCCCAAGGATAATCTAAAAATCGAGTGCCATTAGAAACTTTGATATAATCTATTTCGTGGAAATTGACTTGTGCTGAAAGATGAAGGAGAATAAGTAAAAAATAAACTCCGCTGAGCAAGAATCTGGAAGGAGACAACAGTTGATTAAAATATTTAAACCACATATTCATTTATCTAAATCAGCATATCAAAATACAAAACTAGAACGGATATCCAATGCCGATTACAAAATTTGCATAACGACTACGCCAAGCCTTCCATTTCTGATTCCATTGTCCATTATCATCGGGATGCAAAGCACTATAACCAGGATACTGAGTGACCCATCTGTGACCTTTTTTGATATTAGGGTTGTAAATCTTATACGAATTGTCAAATCTTATTACAAAAAGCCCAAAGTCTAATCTGAAACCGACTCCGGCACTCCAAGCGAGATCTTGTGCAAATCGCTTGATGTCAATATTGGCATTCGGCATAGAGCTATCCTGTTTCATCAGCCAAATATTTCCCACGTCTGTAAAAAGAGCCATTTTAAATAGATTGGTCAGACTGAACCGATATTCAAAATTAAGCTCTAATTGCATATCTCCGGTATTCAAATCCAATGAATTGTAGGAAGTGTCCGCGCTGCCCGGCCCTAATTCTCGATAATTCCATCCACGCATGGATTGGGGACCGCCTGCCGCATATTGCTTGATGAAAGGAAGTGTTTTAGAGTTTCCATAAGGAATCCCAACACCTACAAAAAGTCGGGATGCTAAGGTGGTTTTATTTTTAAAGGTGAAATAATATCTTAAATCGTTGTCAATTTTGGTGAAAGATGCGTAAGGTATTTTGAGGAGTGAAAATCCTTCGTCGGGTTTCTTTTTTCTTAAAGATTGTAAGCCATAAACGATATTGCCTGCTGTATTAATTGTCCCTCGATAGAAAAAGAAATTTTTAGTTGTTCCGACAGTGAAATTTTGAGAACTGAAAGTCAAAACATACTCTTGACCCATGATAAACTGTTGCCTGTACGATTGAGCAAAGATAGGATTAGAAGCCAAAAACTTTTCAAAGTTATTGTTATAGGAAGATTCTCGCAGCTTGATAAAACTCAAGTTAAAGGTTGTATTTCATGTCTAAACCGTTTGCCACGAATATCGTAGCCGTACCCGATATTAAAGGTATTGACCATATAAGAATAATAACCTATCTTTTTTTGCAGATTATACCCGAGATTGATAAAAGTACTTTTGAAATTTTCAATTGGACGGTAATTGTTTTTTTGGGCTTTGTTAGCTAACTCAGGAAAAATTTTGGGAAAATACAGCCTCGAACTAACATTCCAATTGATGTTGCTGATACGTGAATTGTTTTTTTCATTTCTTTCAGTTTGACTAACTTGAAATTCCACACCTCCTGATGTATTAAACTGTAAACGGTCTGCTCTTTTGAAAATATTCTTATTGGTATAAGTAAAATTGACATAAGCTCCGATTTTATCCCTTGCATCAGTGTTTAATTCCAAATCCACTTTCCCAGACTGCCGCTTTCTGAGTTCTGCCACTATATCGGTGTCAATATAACCTTCTGTTTGTGAGACCAATAGCGGATTATACTTGATATTGACAAACCTGAAAATGCCAAGCTCGTTGAGCCGGCTGATGGTTTTTTGATAATCATCTTTTTTAAAGGTAGAATCCACTTGGTAAAAGATAGATTGAGTAATGATGTCAGGCCTGATATCCTTAGATGAATAGATTAGCTGAATACCACGCAAAGTATCAATTTCCATTTTCTTTCTTTTCAGGCCGGTATTGGCATAATTGATATTAAAGGTGATATTTCCGACTTTATACTGTTTTCTTGCCAAATCTTCATCATCATCGGGTATTTGAATATAAATGTCTTTGTACTGTGAGCTACCGGATGTGTCCACTTCAAAGGTGATATTATTTTTGGAAAAGGAGAAAAATCCACGATTGTTTAGCACGGAAGCTATGCGCTCTTGTTCTGATTTGAGAGCATCAGTGGTATAAGGTTCACCCTGAATGATAAAAGTTTCACTCATATTTTCTTTTACGACCTTTTCAATATCGGAATCTTCTATTTCTAAGAAATAATGATTAAAATAAAATCTGTTTTTGGGTGTGATGATATAATTGACTTTGGCCTTTTTCCTGTTCAGAAGATGTTTGCTGTCAATTGCAGTATTGAAATAGCCTTCATTGATCATGAAGTTTTTCATTTTGTTTTCTGAAGAAGAAAGGAGAGTGGAATCAAAGATGACCGGCGCTTCACCTATTTTAGTATGTAGCCATTCACTCATTCTGTTGCGTGATGATTTACCTTTTGCTTCTCTGCGAGCTTCTTTTTTAGGGCGGGTGGTCGCATTGTAAAAAAACAAACGTGGTTTAAAAAGTACTAGAAAACTATTATTGGGTTTTTGTGCAACCAAATTCTCGAGACCGTCAACTAATCTTTTTCTTTCTGCTTTTGAAATACTTTTGTAGGCATGTACAGTGTCTGACGGCGTATCAAAACGAAAACTATTTTCGGACAATAGATATTCGTTATCTTTCAAGTGTTTGGTAGAATTACAACCTACTAAGATAAACAGTACAAGTATGTATGATAATTTAAAACACTGTTTTATATTGTACTGCATATATGAATAATTTGTCTAAAACGGTCATCAAGCATATAAAATCGCTTAAAATTAAGAAATACAGAGAGATTGAGAAACAATTTATTGCTGAGGGTAAAAAAATTATCGACGACTTAATACAATCAGGTGCAAAATTGGACAAATTGGTCATTACAAACACCTTTGATATCTCTACTATGTCGGTCGATAAAGACAAAGTTTTTATGGTTTCGGAAGCTGAAATGTCAAATTTATCTTCTTTAAAAAACGCTCCCGGCATTTTGGCAGTATTTCATATTTATTCGGCTACAAAAGATATACCAAAGGATGATTGGATACTTGCTTTAGACAGAATCAACGATCCTGGAAATCTCGGTACTTTGATACGTATTGCAGATTGGTTTGGTATCAATGATATTGTGTTGTCAGAGGGAAGTGTAGATGTCTATAATTCAAAAGTGATACAAGCAAGTATGGGGTCTATTGCAAGAGTTAATTTTCACTTTGTTGATTTAAAAAATTGGCTGGAACAAGAAGCTACCCGGAGAGAAATCTATGGCGGACTGTTGGACGGTCAAGATGTCAGAAAGATTCATTTTCAAAAAAAAGGCGTTTTGTTGATAGGAAGTGAAGCACATGGCATTTCGGAAGATTTGTTGCCTTTTATTACGCAAGGTGTTTTTATACCGCGTATAGGTAATGCAGAGTCTCTTAACGCTTCTGTAGCGGCTGGTATAATTGCGGCTTTTGCTTGTCTCTAATCACATTGGGGGCTTCACCATCTTTTCTTTTCTCATAATCTACTACATCTATATGATTCCACATTCCTTTTTTCCATTCATAAGCTTCTAATGTGCCGTCCGGAACTTTGTCAAATGCCTCATCATTACTACTTCCGCTGAGTGAAACGAGATGGTCATAAAATATTTGTTGCAAATCAGGGTAATAGTTGAGTGAAAGAACAGCGTCTTTTTTATATTCCAAAATGATACGGGTAATGGTCTCCTTTTTACCGGTATTGAATAATGGATAGCCAAATTTGGCTTTGCCGTCTTTGTCAAACCATAAAATATCTATCACTTTCTTATTGGTAATGGAATTGTTAGCATTCCATCCTAAGAGGGTATAATAAGTCGTTTTTCCTTTTTTGACAGAAATCATATTGTAATAAAGTGCACCTATCCATCGGTCGGCATCTACGATGATATGTTTGGGTTCTTCGTAAAAACTTTCATAATCTACAAGTGGTTGTAGTTTGGGGTGAAGTTCATTGGTTTGGATAACGCCAAAATATCTATAAGTACCATTATCATAAGATAATTGCCAAGTGAAAATTCTAAATTGGTTGTCATCAGGAGTTAATATAGCTATAGATTTTAGTGAATCAAAAGAGTAGGAGTAAGAGCCTTCCGTTCTCAAAGCTTTTGCCAAAGTTTTAATAATCTTATAAGATGCTGCCGATCGTAATTCTTCAGTACTGTCGTTGATAAGAGCGTAATCATATACTTTTAATGAATCGTGATAGATTTTAAAACTGTTTATTTCATTATTTGGATTTGGCAATAAATTTTTTGAATATAAGTTATTGCCTGTCAATGAGATAATAAACGTTGTTAAAAGAAAAACTACTGTATGATTCTTCATAGATGTAAATATATCAAAAATGATACCGATTTAAGGACTCCGACTAATCGGAAAGCATGATTTTAGTACATGACCTTATCGGAGTATCCTCTTGTCAAATGGGAATTTTTCAATTTTAGCAATGGAAATTTTACCAAAATCTTGGTGATAAGGATTGATTAAAATATTGAAGTCACCTTGTGTCACAACAGAAGGGATTTTCATTATGCAGAATTTATTTTCAGTTACAAAATCACTTCCTATTTTTTGTGTAGAACTCGGATGAGGAAAATTTTTCCAGTTCGGCGGTAAGTCTGATTCGCTTAATTCTTTGATTTGAATATCTTCCGGTATATTTATGCTAATCATCATATAGTCATCCGGTAAAGTCGCCCATGTAAAGTGTACAGCCACTTCTGCCATAGCTAAAGATCTGTTTTGGGCGGTATAAATTAACTCAATACCGATAGGATTCCATCGTGCTCCTTTAATTGCCGCTCCTTTACCCGACAATTGATTTGCATACTCTCTTTTAGAAAGTCGATATACCTCCATCTATACTAAAATACCGTAGCTGATGTGTATCAATTCACTAATTACAAGCTCTTTACCATAAGAATCTTTTAGCAATTCTATGGGTAGATACTGCCCTAATGCATAATTAGGTGTGTTAAGCCAAAGTTTTAGCTTTTCTATACTACCGAAAACATCCAAACCCATCTTTGTGACTTCGGCGATTTCAATGATTTTTTCAGAGTGGATGGATTTGAAATGATGGTCAGCGGATATTTTATATCTTTGTAATGATTTTGTGGAGATATCTAAGATTTCGGCCCAATCATTTTCTGTGAGTGGAATGTTTTCTTGCATTAGGTCAAAAAGTGAATATGGAATACCCACTTTGATTGCGCTGATCATCAGCATTTTATCTTCAAGAAAATCCTTATAACTTACATCTTTATAGCTTTCTATATTATTGACTTTTAAAAAATGTGTCAATTCTTTATCTATTTTGCTGAGAGGCTTGGTGTTATTCGATGTCTTTAGTGGTGTATCTCTTTCGGAAACAGGCTTATTATCATAGGTGAAAATGTAATCTGATACATAATCTACCTCAGGATAAATTTCTTGTATTTTTTTCTTTTTTGACATCTGTCTCCAAATTTAGGACATTTGTTTCGGAATAAAAAATCTTTTCTTACTTTTTTACTTCCTATATCAATTTTTTTACCAAAAAGATATTGATTATTTGAATAAAGTCAGATTTAGGATATAATCTTTCGCTCTTGGTCCTAAATTAAAAAGTAAGTCCAAGATACTGAGTTGAGGAACGAAATTCATTCTATCCATAAAAACTTGTTGGTACTTATCGTCCGAGAGATGGTAAACGTTTTTTTTAGTTTTAGGTGAGATGGTATCTCTGAGATCTAAACCTTCAAATTCGTTATAAGTAATAAACTTATCCGTTGTAATAATATCGCTCTCTATTTTTAATAGATTGTGAATCAAATTAGTAGTAGCTATATCTAAATCTTTAAGTGAGATGTAATTATTTTTGTAAACTTCCCAAATTTCATCCTCATAATACTCAAAATATGCCGAACGTCTATACGAAGAAACCAAACTTTGCCAATGGTCTTTTACCCAATTTTCGGCATAGCTGATTTTTACATCCTTCAAGAGACTACGTTGCTCTTTTCCCCTCTGAACCGGTACGGATAGTATCAGTTTACCATTAGGACTGAGTATATTACAACGATTTCTATAACTTGCTTTTTCAAAATTTGAATTGATATCCAAGATGACTTCATCTGCTGTAATAAGTGCATGGAAAAATGCGATGTTTCCCCAATAATGAGGTTCAATTAATATTCTATTAGACATTTCAAGTTCAAAAATAAGAATAGAATTGAATATTGATAAGCCTAAGCTTTGAAATGCTTACTTTCGCATCATGTTTGCAAAAATTGCTCAATTGATTTTGGTCGTGCTGTTCAGATGCATAGCACTGTTACCTTTTTCAATTTTGTACTTTTTTAGTAAGGTCATTTATTTTCTACTTTTTGGATTGCTAAATTATCGGCGATATGTAGTCAATATCAACCTCAACTATGCTTTGCCATACTTGTCAGGTGAGAAATTTCAACCTATTGCAAGAAACTTTTACAAACATCTTTCCGAATTGATTATAGAAATCATCAAAGGTTTATATATTCCGATAGATGAGCTGGCTCGACGGATTCCGGTGGATGAAGCATCTTTACAGCTTTTAGAAACTTATAGCACTCAAAATAGAAATGTGGTACTCATGCTCGGACATTACGGTAATTGGGAGTGGGCTTTGTTGATTATCGGGCGATATATAAAACTGAAAGCTTTTTCGCTTTATACCGGTCTTAGTTTTAAAGAAATGGATGATTATTTATTGAAAAAGCGTCAGAGATTTGGAGCGACGATGATAGATGCTACGAAGGATAAAAATAAGTTGAGACAACTGAAAGAGCAAGCATCCATTATAGCAATTGTAGGAGATCAGTCTCCGACAGGAAGAAACAAAGTATATCCGACCAAATTCTTGAATTTGGATACCACATTTTTTATCGGTGGAGAAAAAATAGCCAAAGACTTAGATGCAGCAGTACTATTTGTCAATATCAAAAAAATATCTTTCGCCAAATATAAAATCTATTTGGAGCTGATTACTGATGATATCCAATCTATAAAAAGCGGACAAATGATAGAATTGTATAAAAATAAATTAGAGACTCAAATCATGGCGCATCCCGAATATTGGATGTGGAGTCATAGAAGATGGAAAAATATACTTCCTTATTGATACATAAAATGGAAAGCCAACAGGTAAAAATTCAAACTACGACGACCAATGAATTTGCGAGAGGATTTTTAATGGTAATTATTGGGGCGGCGTGCCTGAGTACCAAAGCTATCTTTGTGAAATTGTCACTACAATATGGTGTCGATGCTATTACAACCTTGATGTTCAGGATGCTTTTTGCCCTGCCGTATTATTTATTTGTGGTTATATTTTCCTCTAAAATACACCTCAAACATCCACTTCAATATCCTTGGATAAAACTATCACTGATTGGGCTTTCCGGATATTATTTTGCCAGTTTATTCGATTTTATCGGCTTGCAGTATGTACAAGCTAACTTAGAGCGACTTATCGTTTTTATTTATCCGACCATCGTCTTGATGTTGGGGGCATGGATATTTAAAAGAAAAATCACTTGGATACAGACCATAGCGACTTGTACGACTTATATAGGAATCTTTATCGCTTTTTTAAGCCAAGATTTTGCCCTTAACGATTCTAAAGCTTGGTTGGGTATTTTTTATATCGTGATGTGTGCAGTTACGTTTGCATTATATTTGGTTTATAGTGATAATCTAATCAAAGAAGTTGGGGTGGTGGCGTTCAATGCTATCTCTATGCTGATAGCTACTTTAGCGGTTTTTATCCATTTTGGTATCAAGTATGGGATACATTTGACAGGCTATGATTATCATGTGTATATCTATGGAATTTGTCTGGGCGTGGTTGCAACCATCATCCCGACTTTGGCATTTGCAAAAGGAATACAATTAATCGGATCGGCCAATACGGCGATTATTTCCACTTTTGGACCGGTGGCCACTATTTTAATGACCTATTTTATTTTGAACGAGCCTTTTTCATTCTTGCAAGGCGTAGGTACTTTCTTTGTATTATGTGGAGTTTTGATATTAGGTTTAAAAGGGCATAAAGCTCAGAAAAATACGGAAGAGAATAAACAGATATCTCATACCTAAAAGCGAGAGACACCAATCTTTTATGACTATATCTTATTAACTTTGTACGTTTAAAAAATTATCATGGCAGAAGAAAAAATACCTTTTACACCTATTAGTACGATTGGAGAGTTTAAATTGATAGATAAAATCACCAAGGATTTTGAAATTAATAATACCTCTACTATTAAAGCAGTAGGTGATGATGCGGCAGTTATATGTACTGATAGACATCAAGTTATAACAACTGACATGCTGGTAGAAGGAATGCACTTTGACTTGTCTTATACACCTTTGAAACATTTGGGATATAAAGCAGTCGTGGTGAACTTATCTGATGTATATGCCATGAATGCGTACCCAAAGCAAATCTTGGTGAGTATCGCATTGTCCAATCGTTTTTCTATAGAAGCAGTAGAAGAGATTTACAAGGGAATTAAGTTGGCTTGTGATCACTATAAAGTTGATTTAGTGGGCGGAGATACAGTGGCATCTCCTAAAGGCATGACTATTAGTATTACTGCTATTGGTGAAACGACAAAAGACAAACTTACATATAGAAATACCGCAAAAGAAGGTGATTTGATTGTTGTGACGGGAGATTTAGGAGGTGCATATATCGGTTTGCAACTTTTAGAAAGAGAAAAGAAAATATTTATTGAAAATCCGGGCGTGAAAACTGACTTAGAGGGTCACAACTATACAGTGGGAAGACAATTAAAACCGGAAGCAAGGAAAGATATCATTGAACTATTAGACAAACTCAATATAGTTCCTACTTCCATGATAGATATTTCAGACGGGCTATCTTCCGAGGTCAGACATCTGTGTATAGATTCCTATGTGGGGGCTGTCGTCCATGAAGAATTTGTGCCGATTGCAAATGAAACTTATAACACTGCGCTCAAATTTGGTATGGACCCGATTACTTGTGCTTTGAGCGGTGGCGAGGATTATGAATTACTTTTTACAATCCGTCCCGAGGATGAAGATAAATTTAAAAATCATCCCGATTTTAGTATTATAGGTGAAATATTAGATTTTAATTTGGGGGTCAAACTACATACAAAAGGCGATAACTACCATGATCTGATTAGTTTGGGCTGGGATAACACAAAGTCATAAGTTTTACATAC
>JAMLHH010000045.1 GCA_023957215.1 Chitinophagales bacterium | reverse complement strand
AACATTACTTTTTTTGGGGGTTGACCCAACACCGACCAAAGGAGTAATCATTAGCTCCTGACATGTCTCCAATAAAAATTGCATTTCGTGCTTGGGTTGCTCCATATTCTGGAGGATAAACAGTTTCTGTTGCATCAGTATAACAGTTATTATAATCTTCCGTTCCTATGGTAAACTCTCCACAAATATCTTGGATACATTCCGTAGATGGTTCACCGTTTGTTAATGGGCATAATATTCCTCCACGAGATTGTATAAACCTAAATGATTGAGAATTATTTGAAGTACTTAATATCCCTCCTGATCCTCGTCCAATAAATATTGAATTTGTTGCTAACGTAGCTCGCATTCCTGCTCCTTCACCAATGAAAACACTACTCCTGATTGGCCCCGTCTCAATCCCTGCAAGACTTCCCAACCCAATACTATCCATTACATTATTTGCATCAGTGAATACCATCGTTCCCATACCAACTGATCGAGTAACTCCATCTGAGTATCTTGCTGTGTCTCTCCCAACAAAAGTATTTCCTGATCGGTTATTTGCAATATTGTAGAATCCATTATTAGGAGGAACTAATCCTTTGTTCATATAACTTCCCGCACCTCCACCGATATAAATATCTTCTGCATTATAATCGGAATTATACAATGCCATTCCTCCAATATACACCCCGTCTCCCGCTCCTGTTGTCTTTTTTGATAATTTTCCTGTTGAGTTTCCGATAAAAACAGGACTTATAGCAACCGCCCGATCTCCTGCCCAATTTCCAATACTGATAGCTCCTGACCGTCCATTTCCTGGGGGATTAGTTATAGTCATCGCTGTTCCTGCCAAATACCCCAAAGACACCCCCATTGGGTTTGATACAGTTCCGTATCCTGCTCGATAGCCAATATAGGTTGCTGATCTATTATTGATCGCTTCATATCCTGTTTGGTACCCAATCATAACGGCATTAGATACATCAGTAGCTCTCATCGCTGCTGAATTTCCAATGATCACTGCTGAATTTGCATTAGTGAATGAAGTCCCTCCTGAATTAGCGTTTCTCGCAGCTTGGTATCCAATGATAACTGAGAGTGCAAGATCATTTGACCTGTTGTTAATACCGTCTCCAATCGTTCCTGCTTGATACCCTGCTATGAATGCTTGATAGGCATTAGACGAATTTCGTCCTGCCTGATACCCGATAAAATCAGATTGCGCTCCTGAATCAGTCGTAATGAGTTTAGTATTAGGATAGGTAACGGAAACTCCTGCCTCAGGATCACCGAGATCATAATCTTCACAGTTTACCGTTACTCCTGCCACTTTACAGAGTGGATTATCATAATCAGTTACGCTCACCGTTCCTGATAATTTTAAATTAGTTCCTGCTTGATAACCGAGAACATTTGACTGAGCGAGCCCCATTGGTGCATCTCCCGTTGATCCGATTCCTGCTTCATAACCAATAATGTTCGCCTGTGACGCAGAAACAAGCTCATAACCAGATTTGTATCCGATGAAGTTAGAGTATTGTGCATTCGTTGCACCCTCTCCTGCCTGAGAACCGAAGAAGTTAGAAGATACCGCATCAGTAGCACCACTTCCAGATCTGTATCCAATAAAGTTAGAAGCATACGCATTCACTGCATTTTTCCCTGATTCATACCCAAAGAAGTTAGAAGCAAACATTGGATCAGGTCCTGGCACCGGTGTGAGTCCAACTCCCTTTCCTGCTTCTACTCCAATAAAGTTTGACGCACTAGCATATATTGCTCCATTCCCTGCTTCGTATCCAATGAAATTTGAACCTAACGCTTCTGTTGCACCACTCCCTGCTTCATTTCCAATGAAGTTAGAAAACGATGCATACACTGCATTCTGCCCTGCATTCACTCCCATGAAATTTGCATCGTTTGCAAAACTCGCTCCATATCCAGCACTGTTTCCAATGAAGTTTGAGTTTGCTGCATCAGTTGCTTGATAACCTGCTTGATAACCGATGAAGTTAGCGTTTTTGGTAGAAGTGAGTTCTCCACTACTTGCACCGTATCCAGATTGAAATCCAATGAAGTTGGAAGCTTCTGCATATACTGCCTCATATCCCGATTGATATCCAAAGAAATTGGAACTGTTTGCATTGGTTGCATTTAATCCTACCTGATACCCTACAAAGTTAGATTGAAGTGCGTTAGTCGCATTCAATCCTGCTTGTGTTCCTACAAAGTTAGAATATGCTGCATCCACTGCGTTTCCTGCTTCATTTCCAAAAAAGTTAGAACAATTTGCATTGGTTGCGTAATATCCAGCTTCATTTCAAGAAGTTTGAACAATTTGCATTGATTGCTCGATATCCTGCTTCTTGGGCCAAAGAAGTTAGAATTGTCTGCATTCTCTGCTTCATATCCTGCATTTCGACCAAAGAAGTTAGCGTTTGATGCACTCGTTGCTCCACATATCCGGCACTAACGAAGTTCCGGTAATCTGCAAGGTAGCATCTGCTCCTGCATCAGTACCCCATGAAGTTAGCATTATCTGCTTGAGTTTGCTCCTGCATTGTACTTGATGAATGATGAGTTGGTAGTACTGGAAGAGCCTTGACCTGCTTCTTGACCGATGAAGATGGAGTTATTGTAAGTTGAAGATCCGAAGAAGCGCCTGTCCCAAGCGAAATAATTCCTTTACTCAATTTTCAAATAAAAATGAGAGACGGACTTTGTTATTACTGGTTGATCGCCCACCAGACCACCCTCTACCTGGGTGATAATTTTTACCCGACAATCTGTTTTCTCCCGGATTACAGTCCGGCTGGAGAATTTGATCTTCTGGTAACCATCCACCAGACGAAGCATAACATAAACAATAAAAAAACCCATAACCGATAATGCCGAGGAGTCAGGAGGATGGATGAGATGGTGCGATTCTTACCTTATAGGTATGCCATATAACGATAACGCATTCCCTAATGAAATTACCTGAGGGTGTGGATAAGGTTTGAGACTCGTTGAACTCTGTCATCCTCGTATGCGGATTCATGTATTCTTGTATTTGTGGTTTACAGAATGCAAAAATACACTTAGATTCCCATTTTCACGGAGCGACAATACAGAATACAAATACACAACAAAAAAAGCAGTCGAAGACTGCTTGGTTTAGTGATGGTAATAAATCCTGTGAGGATTCTCAAATATCCATCACCATTAAAAAACACCGTGATTCGATAGGTAGGGCGATCAGGATAATTTTTCTCTGCAACGAGCACCGTTGCCTGATCTCCGAGAGCACCTACAATATTATCCGTAAGATCAGCAGGTGGACCAAAATTAGTACCAGAGCTTACTGACTGGGCTTCTACATCTTTGGCAACAGGACCACACACAGCAGGACAATCATTAGATAGATAACTACTAACAAAATATCTTGGTCCTTCGCTAGAATTTGAGTATTTCTCAATCTGAACTGTATATCCACTACCCGTTCTTTTTATCTGAAACCTTATTTCTTCTCCTGTATCTGTAGAGGTATAAAAATACCCTGTTGTTCCTCCCACAGCTACCGTTCCCGACCAGTATCGTTCTACTTTCCCTGTGCGTGGTTGCGTATTCCCGTGATACTGACTGTAGATGATTTTTTCACGGGTATAGATATTACCATTGACATCAAGGGTAGTATTGGGTTCAGGCTCTCTTGGGTTAAGGTCGATTGCCAGTCCCGACGGGGCAAAAAAAAAGTGTCGAGTAGTAGTTGAAATACCTATTTTATTAGCTCCTACTCCGTAGATGCCTGAATTGGTGGCCGTTGAAAAACGGAGACTGGGGGTAGCAGGAAATTTAGTATTTCCTGGAAGCTGGAGAGCGCGGACATTTTGGATGACCATATCTTCTAGTCCTGGAGACGGAATAGTCATTCTCGTAGTGCCGTTTACTTTGAAAATAAGAGCTTGAGGATTTGTCGTTCCGATAAAATCACCTGTTTTAATATCATTTCCGCTCGTTCCCCAGAAATTCTTTGCATCTGGTGCTTCGAGGAGGCGGTTCCAGTTTTCTCCATCATAGCGATAGAGCCCGATACCAGAATTAAGACCTCCACCGTTACCAGAATAACCAGAGTTAGTATTAACCCCAAAAAGATGGGTGGCAGGTAGCGCATTCCATGTACCGGTAGATAAATCAAATCTCGGGAAGAGGATACCTGACTTTCCATTGGTGGCATGAGATTGCACATCAAACATGGCAGAAGGGTCGGGTGGTGCTGCATCGTCACTGATACTGACACCTTGGGCATACAAATCACCGACATACAATAAGCTTGTGATACAGAGTCCTGCAAAATAAATAATCTTTTTTTTCATAATTTTTACTTTTTAGGTATGAATAATAAAATGACAGGTGCTTATCACCTGATGATAATAGAAAAAAAATGCTCGAAAGAGAGATTGGGAGTCTTCTGCATGTAAAAAGTAAATAAGAATGGATGGGTTTCATTTCTCTACGGTATTAAATAAAACAGCGTGAACTAATTCCATTTACTCGTCATAGAGGTCCTTGCAAAAACCAGTAACACAAAGCAAAAAGGAAAGCCCACGCTTGACCGCAGGCGTTTCCACTTTACCTTCCTGTGTTACTTAAGAAAATTTGCAAGGTTTCTATGACAGGAAAATCTTAAAGCGAAACGCTATATTTTAGTTATTTTTTAAATTTTATTTCATTTATACATTTTACTACTCAAACATAATGAATTATTGTGAAATTATCTTAATGGCCGGGTGGTTTTTTTTATGTACCAATGTAGCAATTTACCAATGTATCAATGTATCAATGTATCAATGTAGCGATGTACCAATGCACCAATATAAAATCATTAGACCATGACTCTAATCGTGGGATAATGAGGTGGATAGCAGAACACCGAGATAATTTGGGAATTAGCAAATTTAAGAATTTGAGAATTTGAGAATGTGAGAATGTGAAAATGTCTTTAGACGATTGACGGTCTTTACTTTGCAAGACGACAAACTGTTTTGAAGGGTTCGTTACTGCATCTTTAAGTGATTGAATGGGTACCCTTTGTACGAAAATAGCGTTAAAAGTCTTCAACTGTTTGAGCTCGCAGAGCGAGTTTTGAAGATTTAGCCGTTAAGGAGATAAAGGTCATTGAATTGCTTTGGTGCGATTTTTTATATTACTTTTTTCTAAAAAAAGTGATAAGAAAATAATATAATTGGTCGATGACAGAACACCGAGATAATTTGGGAATTTGAGAATTTGAGAATTTGAGAATTTGAGAATTTGAGAATTTGAGAATGTAGTGATGTGACCACAGACCATAGACGACGGACGACGGACGATGGTTAATTAGTTAATTAGTAAATTCGGGAATGTGAGAATGAACTGATGTATCAATTTGACCACAGACGACAGGCATTGACAACCGTATTTGGAGATGTAGTGATGTAGCAATATATCAATGTATCAATGTATCAATGTAGCAATGTAGCAATGTACCGATGTACCAATGCCACAATCAATAGACCATCGACTTTGCTAAAATCATGTTATTCTGTCCGCATGAGGGATAGGAGCGATATCCTCCGCAATGCGGAGATATAAGTGGATAGCCCGACCCGAAATAGTATTATGTGGGTACTGAGTAATGGGACGCATTCGAACTCAAATGCTAGACTTTATTCGAAATGTAAAGTCTAAATACCCACTACTAGTAGTCTCAATACTATGAAGGGACATGCCCAAATCTTCTACCAACAAAAAATGCGAAGCATAAGCTCCGCATTCAGTCTTGAATCTTGATTCTTGATTCTTGGCTCTAAACAAACCTACATATAATCCTCAATCGGAGGACATACGCAGACTAAGTTTCTATCACCGAAAGAGTTATCTACTCTCGCTACTGCAGGCCAAAACTTGTTATTTTTAAGACCTTCTACCGGATAAGCAGCTTCTTCCCTACTGTAAGTGTGATTCCACTCGCTCGCTATCACTTCGACTGCGGTATGAGGTGCATTGACGATAGGATTATCTTCTTGAGTAGTTTTGCCAGCGATGATATCTTCCATCTCTTGTCTAATCTTCAACATAGCTTCCACAAAACGATCTAACTCATATTTGCTTTCACTCTCTGTAGGTTCTATCATCAAGGTATTCGGAACAGGGAAAGATAAGGTAGGTGCGTGGAAACCGAAGTCCATCAAACGCTTAGCAATATCTGTAGCCTCGATACCATACTCTTTTTTGAAGGGGCGGATATCAGCGATAAATTCATGCGCTACAAAACCGTTTTCTCTAGTAAACAAAATAGGATAAGCATCTTTCAATTTCGCTTTGAGATAGTTTGCATTCAAGATAGAATAAATAGTCGCTTGTGTCAATCCTGCATCGCCCAACATCTTGATATAAGCGTAAGAAATCAATAAGATACTCGCACTGCCGTGTGGAGCGGCTGAAATCGCGTGAATAGCTTGTTCACCACCGGTTTTCGCTACAGCGTTACCCGGTAAGAATGGAGCTAAATCTTTTTTCACACAAATAGGTCCCACACCCGGACCACCACCACCGTGCGGAATGGCAAAAGTCTTGTGTAAGTTGAGGTGGCAAACATCCGCACCGATTTTACCCGGAGAAGTCAAACCGACTTGTGCGTTCATATTTGCACCATCCATATATACTTTACCACCATTTTCGTGGATAATGCCACAAATTTCTATGATACTGTCCTCATACACACCATGTGTAGATGGATAGGTAATCATGATACAAGAGAGATTGTCTTTATTTGCAATCGCTTTTTCTCTCAAATCTTCTACATCGATATTACCAGCCTCATCACATTTTACAATGACGATTTTCATACCTGCCATAGCAGCAGATGCCGGGTTAGTACCGTGAGCAGAGGATGGAATCAATACCACATTCCTATGTATATCACCTCTGGAGTGATGATAAGCACGTATCACCATCAGACCAGCATATTCACCTTGTGCACCTGAATTAGGTTGTAAAGAAGTCGCATCAAAACCAGTGGTTTTAGCCAACATACTTTCTAATTCAGCGATCATATCCAAATAAGCTTTAGCTTGATTTTTTGGAACATAAGGATGTATAGATGCAAATTCTGGCCAACTTACCGGTACTAATTCTGTCGCAGCATTAAGTTTCATAGTACATGAACCCAAAGGAATCATACCATATACCAAAGACAAATCTTTTGACTCTAATCTTTTGATGTATCTCATCATTTCTGTTTCTGAATGATAAGAATTAAATACCTGATGTGTCAAAATCTCATCTTGACGTAATAAGTTTTTATCTAAAGAAGTAGATGTATTCACATTATCAACAGCTCCACCAAAAACAGACACAACATCCTGAACATCAGCATACAAAACTGTTTCATCTAAAGAAACGCTCAAGGTTTTATCGTCGATATAATTCAAGTTAATTTCTTTAGCTAAAGCTGCTTTTCTGATAGCTTCTACTCCACCCTCAACCTCTACAGTGATGGTGTCAAAGAAGTTTTTGTTTTTCACTTTTACACCTTGAATAACATTCAATGCTTGTGCTAAAGCTGTTGTGTTTTGATGTATATTTTCTGCAATACCTTTTACACCTTTTGGTCCGTGATATACAGCGTACATTCCTGCCATAATCGCCAAAAGTGCTTGAGCTGTACAAATATTTGAAGAAGCTTTTTCACGTTTGATATGTTGCTCTCTCGTTTGTAAAGCCATACGTAAAGCATGGTTTCCGTGTTTGTCCACAGATACACCGATAATTCTCCCCGGCATCAAACGTACATGTTCTTCTTTACAAGCAAAATATGCAGCATGTGGACCACCAAAACCTACTGGCACTCCAAATCTTTGAGTAGAACCTACCGCAACATCTGCTCCCAAACTTCCAGGACTTTCTAATAACGCAAGACTCATGATATCAGCTGCCATGACGACCATTACACCTTGTTCTTGACAAGCTTGAATCAATGCTTTATAGTCGTTCACTTCACCGTGAACATCCGGATATTGTAGTAATACCGCAAAATATTCTACTGATGGTTTGAAATCTTCCACCTTTCCGACTTCTACATCTATTTCCATAGGAATAGCTCTACCTTGCACTACATCTATTGTAGTGGGTAAAACGGTATCGGCCACAAAGAATTTACTGACTTTATCGCCACGATTTCTTTTGTTTTTCACTTCATACAACATGCTCATCGCTTCTGCCGCAGAAGTAGCCTCGTCTAACAAAGATGCATTTGCAATCGGAAGACCGGTCAAATCAGACACCATGGTTTGAAAATTCAAAAGGGCTTCCAATCTACCTTGAGAAATTTCCGCTTGATACGGAGTGTACTGCGTGTACCAACCCGGATTTTCAAAGATATTTCTCACGATGACAGATGGCGTGATAGTACCATAATATCCCAAACCGATATAGCTTCTAAAAACTTTGTTTCCTTTCGCTTTTTCACGCAAAATTCTCAGATATTCATATTCGTTCACCTCCGAGCCGATTCCCATTTGGCTATCAATTCTGATGTGTTCAGGTACTGCTTTTGCCACCAATTCGTCTAAATCTTTTACCCCAATAGCCTGAAGCATTTCCGGCAAATCCTGCTCAAAAGGTCCTATATGTCTATCAGCAAAATTCAAACTCATAATATTGTTTTTTCAAATTTTCGCAAATATAAGCTTTTACAATGATTATAGATGTAATATAAATGTCTTGTTGATAAACTATAACATTGTGTTTATTACATTTATTTCATAAAAAAAGCCCTATCTTTCGATAGAGCTTCGGCAATGTATTCAGGATGTAGAAATTTTAGTTTTTATCAGTCGGTTGTTGGTTTTGGCTATTTTTATTGCCCCCTTGCCAGTTTTCGTGACCTTCTCCTTTTTTCCAGTTTGAGTGAGGAGATTGACCTCTGTAGTTTTGAAATTTGTCTTTTTGGGATTTCATCTTCTCGGCTCTTTCTGCTCGCATTTCTTTCAATTTTTCCAACTGATCTGCTGTCAATATTTTCTCAAAATCAGCTTTGTATTGTGTTCTGAGTTGCTTTTGTTGGTCAGAAAGTGCTTGGCGTTCTTTCATTTGTTTGGTTTTTAAGTCAATCAACTGTGATTTTTGTTTGTCAGTCAGATTGAGTTTTTCTCCCATTTTGTCCACCATGTTTTGCATCATTTCTTCAGGTGTCTTTTTCACTCTTTCAGTTTTTGTTTTCACGTCTTTACCTGTTTGAGTTTGAGCATTCACTTGAGTGAAAGATAAAGTTGTTGCTAATGCTCCCAATGCGAAAAATTTAATCATTTTGTTCATAATCGTAATTTTTAAAAGTTTTCAATTTATTTGTTACACCCGATTAGACCACACGAATTTCCCTGCGTTTAATCACTCTTTAAAATTTAACACTCATTGACATTTATTCTTTTAAAATCCAAAAGGTTCGATAGAACTATAAATAAATCACGATGAACGGTTGTTTAATGTTTCCGATGTTATTCCATAATTGACGAATCCATTTTCGTCATTTCATTTGCAAGGATATTTTCTGTACTTGTATCTACAGAATAGATATCAATGATATCTACATTGTGAAGTTATAAAGATTGCATACACCCAAAACCACAATTTTTATATCAGAGAAGTTGGGTCAAACTGTCAGAAAAGTAGGATCTAACAGTTGGGTATAAAGTGATAATTATTCGAAATAAATAAGAATATCTACTCTTCTTGACTGTTGAAAATCTTCGTTGGTATCGTCGATACCGGCTCCTTCATATTGAAGCTTTTTTGCTTGAATATTATTTTGTTTCAGGTAATCGACAACTTGCTTAGCCCGCCTTTCGCTTAAAGCTCGGTTATATGCTTTCGTACCGGTCGGATCTGTATAACCTGTGACTGTAATCAACTTGATTTTCTCGTTTGTAATAGGTTGAAAAAGTTTTTGTAAGGCTGCTTTGTCTTCAGTACTGATCCGATAACTGTTTATAGGATAATAAGTAGAAAAACGGAGTACCGGAACGGCAATACTTTGTTGGATAGGAAGCTTTTCTGATTTGGAAGTCGTCAATGAATTAGCATCAAATACATCCATGATTCCATTCATACCTTTGGCATCTTTCTCAGATTGGGGTTCTATTTCTGTACGAATACCATTGAAGTTTTTGTAATCATTTTGAGTTTCGTCATAATAAGTATCTATCACACCATTCATATCCGAATAACTGGAATCTGCATAAGTGGACATAATGCCGTTTTCGTGGGCAACACCGGCTACACAAAAAGAAAAAACTGCTATCACCGTACTTAAAATATTTTTCATACCCACTGATTTTTGAAATCGCATTCTCATTATATCTAAAAATTAGGACTTATCCAAAATTTGATTGCAAACTTATTGACATCCGGTACATTCTTTTGTGTCAACCGCCACGTCATTTGTACCTGAAACATTTTTAATATATTTTCTATTCCGAAGCCTATTTCAGAATAGAATCCATTCAACCCCCGCATATCATTCGGCATATTGATAAAGGACGTTTTATCCATATCCAAAGAGGATAATGCCATTTTGTAGATAAAGACTTCTCGGAGCTGCAATCTTCTGATAAAAGGTATCTTATTAAAGAAATATCCGTCAAAGTGATGTTCCAACAAAAATGTAATTTCTTGGTCTGCGGCATACTCTCCTTCACGCATATTGGAGAATCGCTTTTTATTATACAGAAAATTATCGTTTCCCTGATGTATCTGCAACAATGGATAAGGTATATTTCCAAACAATTTATCGGCATCTAAGTAGTAACGAGTCCATCCTATTGGGCTTGTCATTCTCTGTTCTACTGCCAAACCTATTTTATGGTAAGTGAAGTCACTCCCCATAAAACCTTTCTTACTAAAAGAATACTCGATAGAAAATCTCGGCAAATTACCTTTTAGGTACATCTTTTTATCCGGTAGCTGTAAAAATTTTGTTCCCGGTGTCAAATCCAAAACAAATCTCGGACTAAACATTTTGAAATTGCTGAGCGTTACCGTATCTCCTAAAGGGGTCGTCTGTGTAAATTCTATCTGTCCCGGGATGGATTTATATTTCTTGTAATTAAGGTAAACATTGGTAGCAAAAGTAGAATTCCATTCTTTGATATTATAAATCGACAAATCCCGGACATATATTAAATCGGTAAAAGAGCCTTTTCTCAGTAAACTGTTAAAGATGTAATCGTAATCATCAGAAATATCAGCCAGCATCGAAAATCTCTGATAGTCGTCTTTGTATTTTATACCTGTTTCATTTCTCAAATTTCTATCATTGATATACCGGTATCGTACATGTGCTCCGTACTTATACTTTTTATCCTCATTGCCATAAGCACCATATAAGTTAAACCAAAACTTTTCACTCATTTTACGATTACTTCTCATATTGAATCTGAAACGAAAACCTTCTGTTGTATTTGCATGAAAAGAATTGTACAAACTTCCAAACTCTATCGGACCAAGCGGATAATACCCTGAGCCAAGAAATTTACCCCAAGACATATATCTTTTATATGCTTTCGTGGTTTTAAGCGTATCCAATAAAAAGTACACATTTTTTTGAGATTGCCGGAGTGGTTCTAAACGATTGTCCTCCCAATATTCGTCACTTTTTTTCTTATACTGACCGGCAAAATGGCGTTTGTCTTCAAAGATAGAATCCGGTATCATCTGATTGATTTTGATACTGTCAAAAACTCTCACTTGTTCAAGATGAACCATTTTGCTCTTCTTCTTTTTAGTCAAAGCCACAGCAGTCGTCCGGCTATCTTTTACTTTTGTCCAATATTTATTATCTATCAATTGAAACTCTTGGGTAGCACTAAAATCATTAATCCAGTTGATATTGGTATTTGTAGGAATACTCAAATCTATTTTTTGAATCGCATAAGTAGGTTCATGTATCCAAGCTTCACCGATAAAACCGACATCGCTTTTTGTCTTGGGTGAAAATCCGATGTGGTAAATCCATTCGCATTTCTCATTTTCGGCACTATCTACCACATAAATTCGATATTTAAACCATGCTCCCTCTGCAAAAGGCATCATAAAGCTTTTACCACTGACCTGTAATTCTTTATCGTAAGCATCCATTTCATCCAATGCTACATCAAACAAAGTGCTGATTTGTGCCTGCTCCACACCGGATACCTTTTGTGCTAATATGATATCTTTTTCTTTTTTGGGATTTTTACGGTAGTAATGTTGTACAAGTTCCTCTTTTAAGACCAAAGGAATATATTTTCTTCCATCACGAGTAGAGTCGTAATTTTCAAGTACAAACTTAAAAGGTTTCAGAAGTTTTCTATTCAATAACTTAGGGCTGAAATTGTAAAAAGAAGCAACGGTCTTGACATATTCCCTATCCTCAAAATAATCATGTGCAGTCGGTCTGTTGAGCGGTTTATTCTTTATGACATTGCTATGTATTCTCCATGCAGTAGAATCTTTTTGTCTTTTTCTCGGTGCATAAATGACAACTTGTTCTAATTCGTTATCTAACTCTTCCATTTCTATCTGAAGATGCTCAGGGTCAACAATAGGAACTTTTAAGGAAAATGTTTTGAATCCCAAATATGTAAAGTTGATACTATCAAATTTTCCCGAAACTGTCTGCTGAAACTCACCATTTTCATCCGTGGTAAATCCTTGTTTCAACTGTGGAATGACGATATTTGCAAAAGGCAAAGGCTCTCTTTCCGTCTTATCTATCACGACACCTTTTAAGAGGATACTTTGAGCATTGCTAAAAGAAAAAGTCAGTATAAAAAACAGAAGGCTTAAAGTTCTTTTAGCAAGCATTTTGGGTTTATTTTCAAAATCAAATGTAAAATTAGTTTATAATTTTTCAAGTCTAATCAAGAAGCGTGCTAATTTGAAGAAGACTTAACTTAGATTTGTTACTTATCATCAAATTTTTAAAGAAAGATTAGCAAATTTGCAAAAATCTTCTAAACTATTCATTGTATGCTTTTATATAGTACCAAAAAAATATCACCTGATGTAGATTTAAAGGAAGCCGTTTTAAAAGGTTTGCCACCAGACAATGGTTTGTATATGCCTTACGAGATGTTTCATGCACCTGCTTCATTTTTTGAAAACCTGCCCCACATGACTTACAATGAAATGGCAGTGGAGTTGACAAAGCACATTGTCGGAAGTTATATTCCGGAAGCGAAGATTCAAGAAATTATTTCACAAGCTTATGATTTTGATGCCCCTCTGATAGACTTAGGGGAAATTAAAATTTTGGAACTTTATCAAGGGCCGACATTGGCTTTTAAAGATTTCGGCGCCAGATTCATGGGGAGATTAATGGGCTACTTTTTGGAAGGTTCAAAACAAGAAGTCAATATACTTGTCGCTACTTCGGGAGATACAGGCAGTGCTGTTGCTCATGGCTTCTTAAATGTAGAAGGTATTAAAGTGACAATATTGTACCCCAAAGGAAAAGTCAGTGACATACAAGAAAAACAATTTACCACACTGGGGGCGAATATCACTGCCATAGAAATTGACGGCACTTTTGATGATTGCCAAAGATTGGTAAAAACAGCCTTTTTAGATAGAGATTTAAATGAAAAGCTCACACTTTCATCAGCTAACTCCATCAATATTGCCAGATTGATTCCTCAATCGTTTTATTATGTTTGGGCATACAAACAATTAGAAGACAAAAGCTTGCCTCTCTATTTTTCCATTCCGAGTGGTAATTTTGGTAATTTGACGGCTTGTCTTTTTGCCCAAGCAATGGGTCTTCCTGTCAGTAAAATTATTGCCGCTACCAATGCGAATGATATTGTTCCTCAATATTTACAAAACGGAAATTTTGTTCCAAGACCTTCTGTAAGTACTATATCTAATGCGATGGATGTAGGAAATCCAAGTAATTTTGCCCGTATTTTGGATATCTACAACAATGATTGGGAAACTATCCATACGGATATAAAAGGTTATTCATACAGTGACACGGAGACTTCCGAATGTATCAAAAAGGTACATCAAGAGAAGAATTTTACTATCTGTCCGCACACCGCTGTTGGTTATTTAGCGATGGAGGCTTTCTTAAAAGACAAATCTGAACCGTCAAATGCTATTGTACTTGCGACAGCTCATCCGGTGAAGTTTGGCAATGTGGTAGAACCTTTAATCGGAGAGAAAATAGAGATCCCTCAACGATTATCCAAGATGCTTAAAGGTGAAAAGCAAAGTATTCCTATGAGCAAAAACTTTGATGACTTCAAGGAGTGGTTAATGAATAGGATGTGATTTTGATATGCTTTTTAAGTAGGGCTTAACAATACGAAAGTATATACCTAAATTCCGCAAGCGTTATTTACAATAACCTCTTGAAAGCTTCATAAATAAAGGCTTGCAGAAGCTGCAAGCCTTCCAATGT
>JAMLHH010000044.1 GCA_023957215.1 Chitinophagales bacterium | reverse complement strand
AAATGATGACTAATTATGAGTGAAAAATTAACGTATGACACCGGTGTAAAAAAAATCATATCAGAGATTTTAAGTGGTACACTTACTTAAGACGAAGCGGTCTGTATTTATCAAATTAAACCCAGATTACGCAATCCATATCAATTAAGCCATTAGCTGATTGTCAATAAATCAAGAGATAGCTCTTAAAACAAAAAAAGACCATCCTTTCGGATAGTCTTTTTTTGTTCTTGTAAGATGAACTTATTCAGCAGAAAGAGCGGCAGCACCACTGACAATCTCAGAGAGTTCTGTCGTAATCGCAGCCTGTCTTGCTCTATTGTACATTATACTCAAATCTTTGAGTAATTCATTAGCATTATCAGTTGCCTTGTCCATAGCAGTCATTCTCGCTCCGTGTTCAGATGCATTTGAATCCAATAAGAATCTAAAAAACTGGGTTTTTAATATTTTAGGTATCAAAGATTCCAATATTTCTTCTCTATTTGGTTCAAAAATATAATCGGAAGACTTATTACCTTTTTCAACTGAATTAGATTGAATAGGCAAAAATTGTTCCGCTTGTGTAAATTGAACACCAGCATTTTTAAACATATTGTAAACCACTTCTATTCTATCATATTTCTTAGAAGAGAACTGTCCGACCAATTCTTCCGCAACGTTAGCAACATCTTCAAAACTCAAATGATGGAATAGATTGAGATAGGTGTTGTTGAGATGACCTTTGAGAGTAGCCTTCAAGGTGTCATAGCCTTTCTTGCCGATAAACATAAAATCCACTTGTCCTTTTTCATAAAGGGTTTCATATTTATCTTCAATCAAATGACGGGTCTGCTTGATGACATTTGCATTAAATCCACCACAAAGACCTTTATCACTTGTGATGACAACTATCATTACTTTTTCAACATCTCTATTTTCAGCCAAACTCAAATTTATATCGCCTTGCAGACTGCTCACGATATCCGTGAGGACATCATTCAACTGATTAGAGTATGGGCGAATTTGTACAATTTTATCAGTAGCACGACGCAATTTGGATGCAGAGACCATTTTCATAGCCTTGGTAATCTGCATGGTGGACTTTACCGATGCTATTCTATTTCTGACTTCTTTAAGATTCGCTGCCATTTTATCTATTCATTAAAACTTTAAAAATCAACTATGCGTAAGAGCTTTCCATTTCTTTAGCCAATGCTTCTACTTTTGCAGTAGATTCATCAGTCAATTTACCGGCTCTAAAGTCATTTAATACTTCAGGATGTTTCGCTTCCAATCTATTCAAGAAATCTTCTTCAAACTGACGAACTTTATTAACTGCAACTTTACTCAATAAGCCTTTTGTACCCAAATAGATAATTGCCACTTGTTTTTCAACTGACATGGGTGAGAATTGCGGCTGTTTCAAAATTTCCACGTTTCTTTTACCTTTATCAAGTACAGCAGCAGTAGCTGCATCCAAATCAGAACCGAATTTGGAGAAAGCTTCCAATTCACGATATTGTGCCTGGTCAAGTTTTAATGTACCTGCCACTTTCTTCATTGATTTGATTTGTGCGTTACCACCTACACGAGATACGGAGATACCCACGTTGATAGCAGGACGAACACCCGAGTTAAACAAGTTAGACTCCAAGAATATCTGACCATCGGTAATAGAAATTACGTTAGTAGGAATATATGCAGAAACGTCACCGGCTTGTGTTTCAATGATAGGTAAAGCTGTCAAAGAACCACCACCTTTCACCAAAGGTCTGATAGAATCAGGTAAGTCGTTCATCGCTTGAGCAATCTCCAATTTGGAGTTAATTTTTGCAGCACGCTCCAATAGACGAGAGTGCAAATAGAATACGTCACCCGGATATGCTTCACGTCCCGGCGGCCTTCTCAGCAAAAGAGAAACTTCACGATATGCAACAGCTTGTTTTGACAAGTCATCGTAAATAATCAATGCCGGTCTTCCTGTATCACGGAAAAATTCTCCGATAGCACAACCTGCAAACGGAGCGTAGAATTGTAACGGTGCAGGGTCAGCAGCAGATGCAGCAACAACCGTAGTATAAGCCATAGCGCCGTTTTCTTCCAAAGTCTTAACGATGTTAGCCACTGTTGATGCTTTTTGACCACAAGCTACATAGATACAATATACAGGTTCACCTTTATCGTAAAATTCTTTTTGATTGATGATAGTATCAATAGCAATAGCTGTTTTACCTACCTGACGGTCACCGATAATCAGCTCACGTTGACCACGACCTATAGGAATCATTGCATCTATAGATTTAATACCGGTTTGTAAAGGTTCATTTACAGGTTGTCTGTAAATAACACCCGGCGCTTTTCTTTCGATAGGCATTGGGTATGTATCTCCTGCAATAGGTCCTTTACCATCAATAGCTTCTCCCAAAGTATTCACAACTCTTCCAAGCATTCCTTCACCTACATTAATAGATGCGATTTGTCCGGTTCTCTTAACGATGTCACCTTCTTTGATTTCTTCAGAAGCACCCATTAATACGACACCGACATTATCCTCTTCCAAGTTTAATGCGATTGCTTTTTGTCCGTTGTGAAACTGTACGAGCTCACCGGCTTTTACCTCTGTGAGTCCATAAACCCTTGCAATTCCGTCACCAACTTGTAATACCGTACCTACTTCTTCAAGTTCGGTTGCAGTATTGATGTTGGACAACTGTTGCCTGAGTATGGCTGAGATTTCATCAGGTCTTACCTCTACCATAATTTTTGTTTTATATTATTTTAATTGTAAATCAATTGGTTTGCAATATTGCTTAATCTGTTACGAACACTCAAATCATAAATCTTGTTTCCAAGATCTATGATAAATCCACCCAAAATACTTTTATCAACAATCGGATGGATAATAATTTCCTTTTCGCCTACTTTGCTATGGATAGTTTTGACGACCAATTCTTCGGTTGCTTTATCAAGAGCAGTAGCGGTAGTCACAGTGACTTCCAAAATATTTTTATGCTCATTGTAATAGTCTTTGAATAATCGTGCAACATCTCCAAGATTTCCTATTCTGTTATTGTTAATCAACAATTGAATCAAAGCATAAGTATCTGATGAAATTTTATCGGAGAAGATTTCTTTCAAAGCACTCATCTTGACATTTGATTTGATAATAGGATTGCTTAAAAACACTCTCAAATCTCTTGAAGAAGAGGTCGCTTGATTGACCAACTCCATGTCTTGATTGACCTGCTCAACATTATTTTTTGACATAGACTCATCAAAAAATGCTTTTACATATCTACGGGCTAATTTATCAACAGACATTCTCTCAGATTAATTTAATTTTTTGATTAAATCAGCGATTAGTTCTTGCTGACCTTTGTTGTCAGAAAGTTCTTTTTCCAAGACTTTTTCCGCTATCTGTACAGCAAGTTTGCTTACTTCCTGTTTTACTTCAAGCAGTGCAGATTCTTTTTGTTTTTGAATTTCCAATCTTGCATCAGCAATAATTTTGTTGGCTTCATCTTTTGCCTTCTCTTGCGCTTTGCTTTCGATAGATGCTTTCAACTCTCTCGCTTCTTTCAATATTTCAGAAGCTTCTTGTTGGGCTTGTCTTACAGCCGCTTGGTTGTCAGCTTGTAATTTTTGCATCTCTTCTTTTGCTTTTTCAGCACTTGCCAAAGCTTTTTCGATTGAATCTTCTCTCGACTTGATCGCATTTGCTACCGGTTTGAAAGCAAATTTGCCTACGAAAAACCAGAAGATAACAAATATGACAGTCGTCCAAAAGACTAAACCTATATTTGGAGTAATCAACTCCATTGCATTAAATAAGAACATACTTTAATACGCTTATAAAGTTCTTAAAAAAATTGGGGAACTTCCTAATATTCCCCATTACCTTTCTGCTTATTAGTTTACTAGGAATGAGATAACGACAGCTGCAAGCGCAACACCTTCTACAAGGGCTGCCACAATAATCATTGCTCCTCTGATATCACCTGTTGCTTCCGGTTGGCGTGCAATAGCTTCCATCGCTTTACCACCTATTTGTCCGATGCCGATACCAGCGCCTATCGCTGCTAATCCTGCTCCTAAAGCTGCAAATCCTGTAATCATAATTTTTTGTTTTTAAAGAATTTATTTGAATTGGTTATATAATATAATTTTTAATGTTCTTCTACTACTGCCAAACCTATAAATATGGCTGATAACAATGCAAAGATATATGCCTGTAAAAAAGCGACAAGCAATTCCAAGGCGTTCATAAATAATACGAAAGGAACTGCCACTGCCGTACCTCCGATAGCACCACCGATAGATGCACCGTTACTCCCCAAGATGAATATCAAACTTGTTAATGACAATACGATGAAGTGACCGGCAGTGATGTTTGCAAAAAGACGTATCATCAATGCAAACGGCTTGGTTAAAATACCCAACAATTCCAAAGGTGTTAACAACAGCCATAATGCTTTTGGCACTCCCGGCATGGCGATGATATGTGACCAATAACTCTTGCTACCACTCACATTGGTAATAATCAAAGTCAAAACAGCCAAAGTCATCGTAAAAGCAATATTTCCGCTTAGATTAGCACCAAATGGGAAAAATGGAATCAAACCAAACAAGTTATTAATCAAAATAAAGAAAAATACACTATATATATAAGGTGAAAACTTATCAGTGTATTTACCCAAATTGGGTTCTATAAAATCATCTCTCAAAAAGATAAATACCGGCTCTATCAAAGATTGAAATCCTTTAGGAGCAGAAGTCACACCTCTTTTTGTGTAAGCATTTTTCACCCCTAAGAATAAATAAGACAGTACTATCACTGAAAGAATCATCATAAAGACATTTTTAGTGATAGAAAAATCCATCAAGCCGTCTTTAGAATGTGTTTCAACATTTACAATATGACCATGAGATAATACCAACCCATCTTTCCCATCTACATACTGAGAAGAAATACCTGTGGACCAAGAGCCATCTGCTTTTCTAACAATCACAGGCAAAGGAAAAACAATATCACCCCAAACCTGAATTTCATTAGCATCTGTCACGTGGTGGAAGATTGCCTCAATAGGATCATCGTGATTAACAGTTTCTACATCAACAATTTCTTTGGCATCATCTACTAAAACAGAGTCGTCCGCAACTTCATTTTCTTGTGAATATATATAATTGTAGCTACCTAAAGATAGGGTCAAAATCAATGTTAAAAATGTAACTCTTAGTGCTGAAAACATACTATTTTTTAATCCGATTTTCAAAAGTTATGCAAATATATAATAAATAAACAGATTACAACTTTTGGATAAAACAAAAGATAAAGAAATACACACAATTAATCTTTTAGTAAAATATAGATTTATAAATATATCGCCTTTTCAAAAAATCAATGAGTGAATCGACATTATAAAACCTTTCTATGTTTATGTATTCCAAAACAAATCTACATTCATTGGAACGGGAAGAATCATCAGCAGAAATATTGTCCCAAGTCCGTATATCTTCATTGATATCACTATAAACGACATTAGCAATACTAAAAAGATTCCCTTCTAAATCATAATCTATAATAACGTATTTCGAGCCATCGGAAAATTGAGGCAGCAGTATATGTATGGGCGTTTTGAGATAGTTGTGAAAGTTTGGAGATGTCAAGTAAGCCAAAGAATAAAATGGATATATCTTCACCTCATAGTCTATCTTGAGCTTTGAAAGTTCGTTTTTAATATTTTCAAGTTGAACATAGATTTTTTGGCTTGCAGTGATACCTTGGTTGGCTACCTGTAATTGTGTCCAAATATTTTTGTCCCAATCCAAAGCCTGCACCTCTCCCACTCTCATTTTGTAGTCAAAAAGATGGTTTTTACGCATGATATAGCCCGGATAATAGTATTGATATCCATTTTCTTTTGCCCACATCATTTCGGCATACATCGTATAAATTCCCAAGCTGTATCTGGCATATTCTTCATCAAAGACTCCAACAATACTCGCCAAAGAGTTTTCACCTACATCAAAAATACTAAACGCTATCAATTTACTACCGTCATAAATACTAATCTCCTTAGATTCAAAAATATTGTTGTAATTATCACCATACAACAACTGCCACAATGAATGAAATTGAAATCCTTTGAAGCGTTTTCTATGATGATTAAACAAAGTTTCTTTTTCGACGGTTGTTTCTACTTCACCCATTTCTACGACAAATCTCTTCTCAACTCTATTGGCAATCTTTTTAATATGTCTCGGAAATGAATGCTGTTGCAGAGGAACCCGTATATTGATAGTATCATCTAATTTTCCATCCAAGCACAGTACTTGTGACTGAAACATAATATTAGCATTCCTAAAATATCCGAGAGAAAGTAAATTATCAAAACGTTGAGAATGCAATTGAGTCATAAAAACATAATCAACTATACGTGTTTTATGCATTGAGGATGTTCTGTACTTTGGTTTCTAACACCAAATATAAATATTTGGTTTAAAAAAGATTCATAAAAAATAAAACGCCCAATGACATTTTGTCCCACAAAGAGAAGCCCTAATGACATTTTGTCTAAATGTAGATATTTATCTGTAAGTTTTTCATATAAAATAAGCCTTCACTGCCTTGGAATAGGATTTGAATAGATAGTAATCGAAAATTAATTACAAACAATTTAAAACTATATATTATGACACTTTTAAGAAAAAACTTCGGTCAACGCCCATTTCCGGTATTATTCGATGATGCGTTTTTTAAAGATTTTTTTGATGTAAAACCTCAAGTGAGTTCATCAGTTCCTGCGGTCAATGTAAAAGAAGACGATAAAAGTTTTCAAGTAGAAATTGCAGCTCCGGGTCTTAAAAAAGAAGATTTTAACATTTCCTTAGATGACAATGTATTAACTATTTCAAGTGAAATCAAAAAAGAAAATGAAGAAAAAGACGAAAACGGTAAATACACAAGAAGGGAATTTAGTTATTCATCTTTTTCAAGGAGTTTTTCAATAGACGAAAACCACATTGATACGGAAAACATCAAGGCAAACTATGAATCAGGTGTTCTTCAGCTCAGTATTCCCAAGAAAGTAGAAGTGGAAAAAGTCAAAAAGACAATTGAGATTCAATAAACCCGTTTGAGTAAGTTAAAAGAGCAGACTATCTGAAAAGGTAGTCTGTTTTTTTAATTTTTGACCAGTCAGTAAGAAGTATTTATTTCACTGACAGACACTGAATAGACCAAATCTATTTCGTAATTTTGCAGACATGAAAACAACTGCATTAAAAGAGGTTCACGAAGCATTAGGCGCTAAAATGGTGGACTTTGCCGGATTCTATATGCCGGTACAATATTCCGGTATTATAGATGAACACAAGACAGTTAGAGAGGCAGTCGGAGTCTTTGATGTTTCCCACATGGGTGAGTTTATTGTGAAAGGTCCTAAAAGTTTAGATTTTTTACAAAACATTACTTCTAATGATATTTCAAGAACGGTAGCCGGACAAGCACAATATGGCTATATTCCTAATGACAAAGGTGGAATTATAGATGATCTTCTAATCTACCACATTGGTGAGAATCACTATATGTGTGTAGTAAATGCAGGGAATATAGAAAAAGATTGGAACTGGTTTGTACAACACAAAATTGAGGGTGCTGATTTGGAAAATGTTTCAGAAAACACCTCCTTACTTGCTGTTCAAGGTCCTAAAGCGGCGACGACACTACAGTCTTTGACTTCTATTAATTTGTCGGAGATACCATTTTATAGATTTGTTGTAGGAACGTTTGCCGGAGTTGAAAATGTCATTATATCTGCAACCGGCTATACAGGTTTGGGTGGCTTTGAATTGTATTTCGACAAAAAATATTCCAAAGAAGTTTGGGACAAGGTTTTTGAAGCAGGGGCAGATTTTGGAATAAAACCGATAGGGCTCGGAGCAAGAGACACATTGAGATTGGAGAAAGGATATTGTTTATATGGAAATGACATTGATGATACGACTTCACCCATCGAAGCAGGTTTAGACTGGGTCACAAAATTGACAAAAGATTTTGTAGGTAAGAAATTTATACAGACTGTCAAGGAAAATGGAGCTAAACAAAGACTAATCGGTTTTACTATGATAGACAGAGGGATTCCAAGACACGAATATGAAATAGTTGATGCACAAGGAAATATCATCGGTAGAGTCACAAGTGGCACTCAATCTCCCACTTTGGGGATAGGTATCGGATTGGGCTATGTCGATACAGCCTTCTCCCAACCTGACGCTGAGATTTATATTGCTGTCAGAAATAAACACCTAAAAGCCAAAGTGGTCAAGACACCTTTTGTATAAAATCAAAGACATATCAACTTTATACTAATAAAAAGAGGTTGTCCGAATGGACAACCTCTTTTTATTTAGTTGACTTAATGTTATCAACTTATACTGCTTCCTGATAGTTTACCGCCTCATTCGTTTTCTCAACGGTAGGAGCAGTCTGTTGCTCATCATGTGTTTCTATCACTTGTTTTTGAGACGTCTCAACATTGACCGGCGCTTTCACTGCAATATGCGGAGCGATAATCAATGCTACAATAGAACTCAATTTGATCAATATATTCATAGATGGGCCGGATGTATCTTTGAAAGGGTCTCCTACTGTATCACCTGTGACAGCTGCTTTGTGTGGGTCAGAGCCTTTGAAATACATTTTTCCCTCGATTTCGACACCTTTTTCAAAAGATTTTTTAGCGTTGTCCCATGCACCGCCGGCATTGTTTTGGAAGATTCCCATCAAAACACCTGATACCGTCACACCTGCCAAGAAACCTCCTAATACTTCAGGTCCAAAAACAAATCCCATCACTGCCGGAGTAATAATAGTAATCAAACCCGGTATCACCATTTCTCTAATAGATGCATTTGTGGAAATTGCAACACATTTCTCATATTCCGGTTTTGCTTTGTATTCCATGATGCCGGGAATTTCTCTAAATTGCCTTCTCACTTCTTCTACCATTGCCATCGCTGCTCTACCAACTGCGGCAATTGCCAATGAAGAGAAGATAAAAGGTATCATTCCTCCAACAAACAATCCGGCTAAAACCTCTGCTTTATAAATATCTATGGCAGAAATTCCCGATACACCCACAAAGGCAGCAAACAATGCCAATGAAGTCAAAGCAGCAGAAGCAATTGCAAAACCTTTACCAGTTGCAGCAGTTGTATTGCCCACTGCATCCAAATTATCAGTACGCTCTCTCACTTCATCCGGTAATTGACTCATTTCCGCAATACCACCTGCATTGTCCGCAATAGGACCGAAAGCATCTACTGCCAATTGCATAGCTGTTGTAGCCATCATACCTGTTGCAGCAATAGCAACTCCATAAAGTCCGGCAAAAGCATAAGAGCCATAAATACCTGCCGCCAAAACCAAAATAGGAATCACTGTACTTTCCATACCCACAGAGAGTCCACCAATAATATTGGTTGCATGACCGGTAGAAGACTGTCTGACAATGCTCATAACAGGTTTTTTACCCATAGCAGTATAGTATTCTGTAACAATACTCATAATAGCACCTACTACCAATCCGAGTATAATAGCCCCGATGACTCCGTTTTGAGTAAATCCGGCACCTCTTGATGCATTGATCCATTCCATGTTTTCGGGCATCATCCATTTTACTAATAAAATCGCCGCAATAGCCGTCATAATAATAGATGCCCAGTTGCCAATATTTAAGGCTTTTTGTACACTGTCATTTTCATTTTTAACTTTAACAAGAAAGGTTCCGACTATTGAAAATATCAAACCGACTCCTGCTATCATCATGGGTAAAAGCACGGGTGAAAATCCACCAAATTGATCTACGGCTTTTACTTCTTGTCCTAAAACGATGGTAGCCAAAATTGTTGCTACATAAGAACCAAACAAGTCAGCTCCCATACCTGCAACGTCACCCACATTATCGCCTACGTTATCGGCAATCGTAGCCGGATTTCTCACATCATCCTCAGGAATACCTGCTTCCACTTTACCTACCAAGTCAGCACCTACGTCAGCAGCCTTGGTATAGATACCACCGCCCACTCTCGCAAACAATGCAATAGATTCGGCACCTAAAGAGAAACCTGTGATGACTTCAATTAAAGTTCTCATAGAAGAGCTATTCAATTCTACTACATTAAACACCTTCAAAAAGATGATAAAAAGTCCGCTCATTCCCAATACTGCGAGACCTGCCACACCTAATCCCATTACTGTACCTCCGGCAAAAGAGACATCCAAAGCTTTTGCTAATGAAGTTTTTGCAGCTTCGGTTGTTCTGACATTTGCTTTTGTGGCGATCGTCATTCCTATATATCCGGCAGTCGCGGACAATACCGCACCAATCACAAAGGATATTGCAATCAAAGGGCTGGAGTCCTCAACCAAAGTGCCTGAATAAGCAAGCAAAATTGCTACGATAATTACAAAATAAGTCAATACTTTCCACTCAGCTTTTAAAAATGCAAGTGCACCATCGGCGATATGTCCTGACAGTTCTTGCATCTTTTCATTTCCGGCATTTTGAGCCGCTACCCAACGGTATTTCATAAACATTACCAATAAGCCTATCAGACCTAAAACCGGTATTATAAATACAATAGAATCTTTCATTTATCTAATATTTTTAGACGTTTTGTAAAAAAACGCTAAGATATCATTTATCTTTATTTTAATATTAAAAAAAACGTGTAAAACATTCATAAGGGCAACTATTTAGTTATAAAATAATCCTTTATGGTTTAACGTTGTTGTTATTGAAAGAAGATAAGTTTTTATTGATACATGTACAAGATTTTGTTCTTAACCGATTTCTCAGAGCATTCCAATCATGCAAAAGCTTTCACTCAAAAATTAGCTGTTTCCAGTCAAAGTGATGTAATCATTTTTCACGCTTTGTTCCCGGTTACCGGTTCTATTACGCAAATGGGCGCAACCGTGGAATTGACATCCGTTTTATACAATTCGGCAACCGAATCTTTACAGAGGTTGGAGAAAGAATTTAACGAAGTAAATATCAATACTCAATCTATCATTTTAACTGGCGATATTATCCATCAGGTAGAAAATGTAGTAAAAGAGAATAAAGTTGATTTGATAATAATGGGCACACATGGAATGAATAACATTATTGATAGAATTACAGGAAGTGTAGCGGCCTATGTACTGACAAGATTGGATATTCCTACAATAGTGATTCCTTTTCAGTATCATCAGCGAGAAATCAAAAAAATAGTTTTTGCACATCAACTTTCTGCACCTCGTGTCAATCATTTGGAGGCAGCTTTTGAATTTGCCAAGTTTCTGAATATCCTACATATTGATGTAGTACATATTTATAGTGACGAATTAGATGTCTATCAGCCCAATCGGGAAATCATTAATGAGCTAAAAGAAAAATTCCGTCAAGAAAGCATCGGTTTTCATTTTATCAAAAATGAATCCGTAGTAAACGGGATTTATCAATATATGCAGGATAATCAAACTGATTTCCTCATCACTTCATCCAACAAGAAAACTTTTTGGAAACGACTAATGTCAGGAAATATCAGTGCTACCTTGGCAACAGAGTTTGATACACCCATCTTAGTACTTAAAGGTTAGGAAGTCAATTTATTTATTTGAATTTATAGGAGTTTATTCCTTTTTCCTGACTTCTTTGTTGGCTTTACATTCTCTTTTTCAATAACCTTTTCTATTACTTCTTTAGGTAGTTTTTTTCTTCCAAATGAATATCGCTTAACCGCCCTCCTTCCGGTACCCAAACCCACTCTTGCATCGCATTATAACCTTTACTATCAGGTGTCCTGACAATTATCACTAAATCGGATTGTTTTCCATTCGGCGCAGTATAGGTCATTTTCACTTGACTTCCCAATTGGACTTTTTGTGCATTAAAAACTTTCACAAATGTACCCTGCTCTGGCATCTTGATTTTATAGGAACTCAAATGATTCGTCATCAGAGGATAATTACCTCCTCCCCGAAAAACTATAACCGGCTGGTTTAAGCTATCAGCATAAACTGTTGCACTATGAATGTAGGTCGGCCAATTATCAGGCGTCATCACTTCTAAAGTTTGACCTTGGCTACTGTATTTGTATATAAATGCCGGATAGATGGATTCGGTATTTTGACCTCCGCCACCTATTAAATAACTACCGTCGGGCGACTGAACAATCACACCTGCCCTCATCAATCCTACTGTCGGCTCCAGCTCTTCTTTGTAGGTAGAATCGGTTGTTAATTGAAAGAGATAAGTCCGACTTGCCTTCGTATCTGAAATTTCATTTTGATTAAGAATTTCTGCTACTGTTTCATAATAGGTAAAATAATCAGCTTGCAAAATAAATCTATCTTGACCACTCAAATCGTAATCAAATGGAATAATTTTATTGGACATACGAGGTGTTTTTACATCGTATAATGAAGTGATATTCTTAAAGATATCATATTGGCCTCTAATCCTATCATGTTGAAAAACCATATTAGAATCTTGTACAAGTGAGAGGAAAATATCTTTTTTGCCATCATTATTAAAATCTGATATAAAACAATCTGCAACATTCTTTTTTCTTGTCAACAGATTATAACTGAAAGACTGATTGACAAACCTTCCACTATCATTTTGCACCATCCACTTAGAACCGGAATATTGTGAACCGACATACACATCTAATTTTCCATCTCCATTGATATCATCCCAACAAGCGCAACTCTGATTGCTGACAGCATCTAATCCCAATTCTTTAGAGACATCTGTAAAAGTTCCATTTTTGTTATTTCTCAAAAGTGAAGGATAATATTCTGCACGACTTCTTCTATCAGATTTTTTCCGCATTATAAAAATATCATCCCAGCCATCATTATTATAATCCACAGCATTTAAGTTATATCCTCCCGGCATTCCATTCAGTCCGGTAGAAATGGTAATATCTTCCCATTTATTATTTTTATTGAGTTGTAAAACTTTAATCTGCTTTCGCTCTCCATCAGAAAGTAGTAAGTTTTGCTCATCAGGTGAAATAGAAAATTTCAAAACTCCACCCTCCCATGTATTAGGGCTAATTGCTTGAAGACTATCATCTACAAATTGAAGCCGGATTGCGCTTTGCTTTTGTTTTAAATTTCCACTCAAATAATCATATAAATACTGCCATTGTCCTTTGGGCATCAGATTACTTTTTTGGGCTGCTTCTTTCAGTAGTGGCAAGACTACATTCCATTTAATGCTATCACATTCCTTGGTATCGCTCTCAAGGCAAGGAATATAATACCTCAAAGCAGTATGCCCCAATAGATTAGTATATACTGTATCTTTTTTATCTAAAGAAGCTATTATACTATCACATAAGTTATATCTCTTTGCCAAAAGTGAATAATAATATGCTTGTGCGTACATATCCTTGGTATTCATATTTTTGCCTTGCTCCTTATTCATCTTATCAGCTAAATAGATGGACATCAAAGACACATTGACAAGCTTATCAATCGCTTCATGTGTTTTTAAGAAAGGAAAAGTATCTATTTGCACTTGCTCCCACAAATCCAATCCTTGAAAACTTTCTTCTTTTGCCGTTAGTGAAAATGAAAGTAGTAAAAAGCAAAAGCTTATAATAAAATTTTTAGATATGCACATATTAATAATAGTCTCTTTATTTTTTACATTCAAATATAAAACCATCGTTTAATAAATGTAAATTATAAGCTCAAGATTAGCATTATTTATAAGATGGATGACAAAAATCTAAAGTTATAAGCAATCTCAACGAGCAGAAGTATTTTTATTCAAAGTAAGAATACAAAACGGCACTTTACAAAATTAAAAAGAGTGCAAGTCGTAGTATGAAGTCAACGATTATTACATCACATTCAAATTTACTCAAGCCTAGATACCATCCAAGGTGAGTAACATTTTTCCATAATTCTTGGCAAAGAAGAAATATTTGACTATTTTTTGGGGAAAATTTGAAAATGTGCTTGCGTTAACTTGGGCTTATTCGTTATTATCTTTTTTATCTATTTTCTTTTTTTCAGGAAGATAATTTTCATTTGAAACTACTTTTTGTCCCGTTTTACTTTCTAATTCTTTTCTTGCATTTCCTGCAACTGCTCCACCTTGTTTAGCTGCTTTCTTATTTTCAATAAATCCTTTTAGATTTTGAGTTTTCACAATAGCAGTAGTTGATGCTTCACCTAACATTGAAAATATCAATTCGAGGTCAGTCATGTGGTCACGCAAATTTTGGCTTTTTAGTCCTTTTACTTTCTTGTATTCAGACGGAGTTAGACCAAAAGTTGCTCTTGAAATTTCTGCGGTTAGGATTGCATATTCTATTTGTTCTTTTATATCAAAATGATTTATATTGCTGTCCATAAATGAGATGAAAAAATATAAGGATAGCCACAGATTGACATTATTTCTTCCTTTGTGTTTGCTTTAATCTGTACTGCAATGTAATCTTCAACCTCCTCGATTGTTTTGAAAAGTTTGTTGGTGAATTTTCTTTTAAATTTCTGCCACATCTTCTCGGCTGGATTGAGTTCCGGACTATATGGAGGAAGGAATATTAAGATTATATTTTTGGGTATTTCTAATTTCTTTGCCTTGTGAAATGCTCCATTGTCTGCCACCATGACTTTTAGTTCGTTCGGTTCTTCTTTACTAAACTCATTTAAGAACAACTGAAAGCAATCAGCGTTACAATAAGGTAGATTCAGCAGAAAGCTATTACCATCCAATGGTGAGAATGCTCCAAAAAGATAACTATTTTTAAATACTTGCTGAAATCTACATATCGGCTTGACACCTATAGCCGTCAGAGCTTTACCGTTTCTTGTAAACAAACCGAATCTACTCTCGTCTTGAAAATAGAGATTGATACTCTCGAAAGCAAAGTCTGATAGGGTTATGAC
>JAMLHH010000043.1 GCA_023957215.1 Chitinophagales bacterium | reverse complement strand
CATGTCAATTAACTATTTGTACTTTCAGAAATGAAATATTTATTCAAACTAAATCATCTTTCATCCCTCACAAAGAACACTACTTTTTTTAAAAGCGACTGCAAAGGTAATAAGTTAGATTCGTTATTTCAAAACTTATGGAACATTTTTATTCCATTTTTAAAGCTTTTTTTACCTATAAAAATATCAGTTTTATTTACATCCCTATTATTTACTATGTATCAGCTCATTATACAAATCAATACAATATATGTAAATCAATTTTTTTTATAGATTTCTAAAAAAGACATCAAGTGAACAAACTTTTAGTATGATACGTTGAATAATTACATCATTTTATCAATGGAAACAACAACACAGCATGCAGGTGTATATATTCCTCCACCTATCTTGGGATTGGGAGTTTTTTTATTGTCTATCTTCTTACAAAAGAATTTTCCAATCAATCAAGAAATATTCAATCATTCAATTTTTCACTTCATGGGATATGTATTCGTTATCATCTCTTTTATTTTTGGTATTCCCGGAGTTTATAGATTCCGGAAGACCGGCAATACAATAGAAACTTTTAAAGCTGCCACTTCTTTGCAAACTACCGGTATGTATGCCATCAGTAGGAATCCAATGTATGTCGGATTAGTATGTATGTATTTCGGGATATCTTTACTGATAAAAAGTAACTGGGCAGTCTTGCTTGTTATTTTATTTATTGCATTATTACGGTATTATGTAATCAGAAGAGAAGAAAATTATTTAAAACATGCATTTGGAGAGGAGTATCTTCAATATTTGAACAAAGTCAATAGATGGATAGGAAAGAAACAAGATGTTTAGTAAAAACATTTATCACAGTATATTCTTCAATTTCACCTCACCATTTTTGGTGATATAAATCAATTTATCTAACTTACACCATTTATATTAAAACATGGCAAAACAATTCATACTACCTAAAAATGGCACACCGGCAAATGAATTATTAGACAGGATGGAATCTTTCAAATCAAGAGATTTGAATTGGACGGAGGGGAAATTTTTTGGTTACGTTTTTTATCCTGGTGAAGAAATTTATGAAGTAAGCAAGAAGGCTTATTTATCTTTTTATGCGACAAATGGATTAAATCCCTCTGCTTTTCCAAGTTTGAGAAAGATGGAAACCGAAGTTATCGGAATGACTGCCGACATGCTCAACGGTGATGAAAATACTACGGGCACCATGACTTCCGGCGGAACAGAAAGTATTATGATGGCAGTATTGTCTGCAAGAGAATGGGCACATAAACACAAATCGTTAAAAGGAATACCCGAAGTTTTAGCTCCGGCTTCTGCACATCCTGCATTTCCCAAAGCATGTCATTTTTTTGGATTAAAGTATGTAGAAGCTCCTCTGATGGATGATTATCGAGTCAATGTTGCTGAAATGAAAAAACTGATTACTTCCAATACAGTTTTAATGGTTGCGTCTGCTCCACAATATCCACAGGGTGTGATAGATCCGGTGGAAGAGGTAGCAGGAATAGCGAAGGACAAAGGTATTTTATGTCATGTGGATTGCTGTGTAGGTGGCTACCTTCTTCCCTTCTTAGAAAAAGGAGGCGTAGAATTACCGAGGTTCGATTTTAGAGTACCGGGTGTAACATCCATTTCGGCAGATACGCACAAATATGGTTATGCAGCCAAAGGTGCTTCGACTATATTATATAGGAATAGCGACTTGCGCCGTGGTCAATTTTATATCAAAACAGATTGGACGGGCGGTATCTATGGGTCGCCCTCTTTTGCAGGGACTCGTCCGGGCGGTGCAATTGCTGCTGCTTGGGCCGTAATGAACTTTATCGGTGAAGAAAGATATATCAAAATGCAAATGGCAGCTTACCATACTACGCAAAAGTTAAAAAAAGGGGTGTTGGAAATTGAGGGATTGAAGATTTTGGGAAATCCCAATGCTACTCTTTTTGCGATAGCTTCAGATAAGTATGATGTCCATGTCATCGCTGATGAAATGCACCATAAAGGATGGTATCTCAATCGTCAACAACTTCCCCCCAGCATACATATATTCGTCACTGACATACATATAGGCAAGGAAGAGCTTTTTCTCAATGATTTAAGAGATGCGGTTAAAAAGGCAGGAAAGTTGACATGGGATAGTATCAAAAAATCGGTACAAATCGGTGCCGTAAAAGGTTTGAAAAAGATACTCAAACCTGAAAGCTTCAATAAGCTAATAGACAAAGCCAATAGTGGAAACAGTCCTGACCACGACGGACGGCAAGCTGCTATGTACGGAATGATGGGTGCTTTAAAAGGGACAGATAAATTAGACGAATTAGTAGAAGATTTTATTGACCAGCTCAATTCACCGGAAGATACAAAAGACGAATAACTATTCCTGTATAGATTGTTCTACTTTTTTAAATACAGCCGACCAAGTATAAAGTTCATTGGCAAGCATTCTTGAATTTTTGGAAATTTCCTGCCATAAATTCTTGTCATCAATCAGTTGCATTACCGCCTCTGCAAATTCTATAGGATTGTCAGTCAGAAGCATATTTTCATTATTCACAACAGCCAATCCTTCAGCTCCAATAGTAGTAGAGACCGTAGGGATACCGCGATACAACGCATTCATTACTTTTACCTTGATACCACTACCAAATCTTAGTGGAGAAATAAACACTTTTGCTTTTTTATAATAGTCATCCAAATCACTAACAAATCCGGTCAACACGACTCCTTCAAGTTTATTCACCCGTCTCACGATCCTGTCATCAGGATTTTTGCCTACTATATAAAATTTGATATCATCTCTTTGCGAGTATAAAAATGGCCATATTTCATCCAAGAAATAGACCACCGCATCCACATTTGCTTCCCAAGTCAGTGTGCCAACAAAAACAATCGCATTTTCAGCCTCTTCCCATTTTAAAGAATCTCTATACAACAAATCTTCCTCACCAAGGTGGTAGGTTTCATAAAATTTTTTCTTGTCCGCTCCAATCTTGACAAGCTCATCAATATCATTGGGAGCTGCCAAAATAGAATGTGATTTCTTACAGATATTCCTTTCGTATCTTTTAATCCAAAAAGATTGGTTTTTAAGTGCTAATTGTTTTAAATAGCTTGATTCTATTTGGGCATATCTTTCCCAAATCAAATACTCGCAATTATGCTGGTGTAGAACAATTTTTCCTTTGAAACTCTTTGGTACGTATTGAAAAACTTCATAATGATCTACAAAGATGGCATCAACATTCCGTGCTAATTCTTCTATCCGTTTTTTAAATTTTTTAGACCGATTTCGATATAAATTAAGTGGTTGTAAAAGCAGATTGGACTTTATGAGATTGAGTGCTGTCCTCTGAATGTCAATATACTCAAAGTAATAGCTTTTTAATTGTACTTTAGACAAAAAAGTATCCACTTCCTTTTCATCCTCATTTTTCAAAAAAGTGGCCACACTCAATTTATATTTTTGACTTAAATATTCTACTAATCTCCAACTTTTGATTACGCCACCACTGATAGGCGGATAAGGTAGTTGGGGACTGAGAAACAATATGCTTTTCACTTCCGAATTTATATTGTCAACCATGCTTTCAAATCTCTATTTATCAGTTTCTCCAAAAGTAAAATATCTTCTTTATAATACGTTATTAAAAACTTTCTTTCATCTAAGCTCATAGCAGGAACAGCTTTTTCATCCGTCTTGTACATCCATTTCTTGAAAGGTGTCCTCCAAGAACGGGGCAGGTTATTTTTCGCCCAACTAATGATTCCTGTCTGATTGAGGAAGTAATTGATTTTTTTCAATTTGGGAACTCCACCTTCATTCACTTTTTTACTTGTATCAATTTCAAGATTAGAGTCGACAGCTAAAAAGTCAAACATTTCTTTTACTACCGCATTGGGATTGGTTTTAAAATCATCAAACAAGAATACTTTGATTTGATCCTTAGGAAAGATATCATAATATCTTTTTAACTGTTCATAATATTTACCTATCATCAAATACTGATGATTAGCTCCCCAGCCTTTCACTTGTCTTTTATCGTCTTCTACTATTTCCTTTAAAAAATCGTTTTCCAATATTTTACCTTGTTTCAGATTCATTACATATTGTGAAAAAGCTCTTTCAGCCGGATTTCTTAAAATAGCCAAGATTTTAGCTTGCGGGTATGCTTTATAGATTTCTTTGGGTGTATTTTCATACAACATATAAGACAAGCTCATTTCACCTATTGCTTTCTCGTTTCTTACTTTAGAAAACAAATGGAGATAATCTTCTTCGTTAGTTATATGCGCTATATGAACAGGATAGGACATTCCTTCCTCAAAATATTTTTTCAAATCTATATGAATATCGTGACGATAATCTTTTGAAAACTTTGTTTCATCAATATCTTTTCTTGAAAAATAATTAACCTCTTTAATAGGACTCAGATAAATTTCCGAATGCTGTGATAGATAATGAAAAAGAGAGGTCGTACCGCCTTTGACAGTACCAATTAGAAAGAAATTTGGATGATGCTGTTCCATTACTTGATTCTATATTCAAAATAACCTACACTGTTTGCCGGTATATCTTTTTGGGTAGTAGGAATTTGTTTAATCAGATTGACATTTTGAGGTAAATCATGGTTTAATCCATTCCAACCAGCCATAGACCAAGGAAAATCACCCATGATACCTTGCACATCCGTTTGTTGTAAGGAGTTGATTCCTTTTATATTGAGTTGAATATTTTGAGTGGTCTTATTTACAAAGAATACAAAGAGTTTTGATTTATCATTGCTGACAAAGGTTTTTGTCACCACTTGTTGATTGTCCATTCCACTCGGATAAGTGATTGTTTCATCAGCTCTTTCTGCACCTTGACTTATCAATTGCCTTAAATATAAGAAAGGAAAATAAGCCGTATTATACGCTATATGACCTACTTTTTTATAAAACTTGATTTTTGTATCATTGGTATAACTAAAAATAGGTGATACATAGCCACCTGAACCGTAATTATGGAAAAAGGCATATTCTACTTCAGGATTTTTGATAGAAGCATCCACCAGATTCATTAAAAACTCACCGACAAATCCGGCTTGTCTGACAGAATTGGAAACATAAGATGCAGCTTCTGAATTCCATTCAGTGATCCACATCTTTTTATTACCATAAAAAGCTTTGTAATGGTCTAATACAATTTGGGTATAATTGTAATGTTCTGGAGCCAAAGCTATATTAACACAATCAAAAATCTTTTGTAAATCATTGCCTCCCATATTTTGGCAGACCTGTGTTTTGGAATAGAGATGAGGAATATAGAAATCGTAAAAAGTTTCTTTTCCTACGGCAGCATTCCAAATATTCATGACCTTTTCATTATTGCCTTTTGGATTAGGTCCGGTCGGATCGCCCGCTACTGCTCCGAGTGGAATTTCAGGATATTTTTGTTTTAAAACTTTAGCAAACTCTTTTGCTTTTTTTATATAAGCTTGGACATCAGGAAAGACATCAGAATATTGCTTAAAGTACAATTCATTTCCCAATTCAATACCTATTACTTTAATATTTTGTTTTTTGAAATAATCTAAAACCCAAACTGCTTCATCAATAGTACCTGTCAAAATATTGGCGGCAAATACTACATCTGAGTTTGACATCTTACAAATCTTGGCAAAATGATAGATGGCATTGTCTTTAAACAATGGCATAGCTTTCACTATTTCAGCTAATCTACCTTTCGTTTCACTTTCTCTCAATCCGTATCCAACACCATCGGGGTGATAAAAATTAGCAATAGTGCCTCCCGGGAATCTGAGTGCATTCGGTTTCAGGGTTTGAGTGATTGTTTTAATTTCAGGCTCATCTTCAATGGGAGCTGTAAAAAGAAAACCTGTATTGAAAGAGATAAATTTATCGTTTATTTTATGGGTAGTAGTGATATTGGGATATAGCTCCAAAACCTGAGACACATCCAATACCTGTAGGGGCGAGGAAGTTTTTACATCTTTTGTAGCACTTTGTTTTTCACCGGTCGGATTTGCGGGAGAACCGATAGGTGCTGTAGGTGCAGTCGATTTTGAGGTATCATTGCTTGATGATTGAGATTGGTTAAAAGTACCGCACCCTATTATCATAAAAATACCTATTAAAAATAACAGATTAGGCTGCCAGACTTTGTGCGGCGCGCCATTTCTTAACTTGCTGGATTTTATCATCTTTCTGTTTATAATATTCCAAAACCATAAATATACTCAACATGGACGCAGGTGCAAAAGCAAATCCCCCCGTGAAGACAGATGTCAGTAAAAGATAGAAAACACTACCGACTATGGTATTAAAAATAATGTCATGTTTGAAGTTCTTGATTTTTCTCACTACAAACGCCGGATAAAGGAAGAAAAGAAATAACAAAACCGATCCCACGATACCAAAAACCAACAAAACACCAAAAATACCTATATCCGTAAAATACAAATATCCGAATCTCAACCACATCTCATCTCTCGGAATAAAACCTATCCCAAAAAACCACTGTCCGGGATGTTTATCAAAATAGCTCAATACCGACGCAATTTCCACCCAACGAGCATCTGCTGAACTTTCACCTGTCTCAATACCAAAAATTGCCTTGGCGAAAACCATAAACATATTATAAACGACATCTAATAATTCAGGTTCTATCCAATATACTATCAATAGCATAAGTACCGTCACTAAAATGATATCAAAGACTCTAAACATGATACTTTTGAGTGGTAAAAGCCAAAGCGTATGTAAAGCCAAAGCTCCTACAATACAAACAAATTGAATACGTCCTTTATCAAGGAACAAGATATAAGCTATTAAAACAAAGCTCAACAAGAGGCTAAATCTATTCTTATTAATGGTATAATCAATGAAGTAGAAAAATATACCATATACTATAAAATTAGGAGGGAAGTTAAATACATAACCACCTTTGGATGGATTAAATCCGACCATGTCTGTTGTGTCTTTAAAGACAGCCGGATTAATGGTAAACATTAGAAAGATATATAATACCAAATTAACCCAACAGACCATCAGCATCCCGATATTATATTGATTCATCGTTACCGTTTCAGTTTTAAAAAGGTAATAAAACAAAAAGATACTGATGATAGGAAGATAGGTCTTCATAGAAATAAATACCCCTTTTAATATTGGTTGGTCAAATACGGCGCTGGATGTAAGTGCCGTATAAAACACAAAAAGGGACATTAAAACCACTAAACTGTCAATGGTAGAAAAACGTTTCTTGATAAAAATCTTATCAAATAGATAAATGAATGCAAAAGGGACTAAGATCCCAACTATCACATAAGTCACAATGGTATAGATAGGTGCTAATGGAGTCACTGATAAAACAGGGCTACCATAAAACAACAAGTAAAAAGTAACCAACAATACTTTTAAATAAAATAAAGGGCTATCTTTTTTGAAAAGTGTAATATCTAATTGAGCCATTTAGTTCTTACTCAGTAATTTTTCACGAATATATAAAAATGGAGTATGATTCCCTGTTTTTATTTTTTCAAATCCATATTTTTCAGGTGTCAATTGAAAATCAAACCATGTAGAGTCAGATTCAAGAGTCGGATATTTTGTTAAAGATGGTGTCACATAAATAATGTCAACCTTTTCTTTTTCCAAATAACCTGTCCATGTCGTATCTTTCATAAATCCCCTTATCCAAATATATTTGTCTCCCAAAAACAAATTCATCCCGCCTTCATTTTCAAGGACACGAACACTATCTTGAAAATGATAAGACTGTATTTTTTCGACAGTTCTCAAATTAGCCATCGACTTTTCTTTTCTATATAAATCAAAATAACTATAATCATTCGTCGATGGAAACCTGACAAAAACAACCGCTAACAAAATCAAAGAAAAGAGGAATGAACTTTTTCTAAACATCGGTTTTTCTTTTGAACTTGGAAACACCAAGAGTGCAATGAGAAAAATCAGAAGTATATAATGAAAAATCATGTAATGTAATCTCGGATAAATCAAAATACATGAAATGATGGTCGGGAACACCCACAATAAAAGTATGATTAATACAAGCCTGTTTCTTTTAAAGCTATTATTGAGTATTTCCAAATATTTATTCTTGAAGACAAAAGTCAGCATCACCAAACCACCACTCAACAAAATTATCAGACGTCCTTTTAGCGGAATCCTGATAATACTTTCCGGTAGCATCGCATCACTGAATAAGTTGAAAACATTGCCGAAGTAATGTTGAATATTGGTCAAAATATGCAACTCAAAAAGTTCTTTATTAGCGACGATCGCTTCTCTTATAGAAGGGGCATTATGAAACAAATCTTGATAATAAGGCATCCAAGTCAACCAAAAATCATAATCTATATGATTCCACTCAAAATAATTCAGCATAAAATGCTGGGCAAAAGCAAGCGCACTTCTATCACCTTGAAAGTTAAATAGCGGATTCCCCATTTTGAATTGTATGAGGAAGCCTATCACTGTTAAAAACACGGAGAAATAAATAGCCCGTTTATTTCTAAAATCTTTAATAAAAAGGGCTACAATCCATAAAACTAATATTCCTATATAAGACAGATAAAACTCCGGACGCGCATAAGCGTTATTTAAGGCAAAAAGGGATATAAAAGCTACTTTGGTGAGTGTGCCTGGGACATAGCGCATCAAGCTCAATCCTATTAGAAATATAAAAATATTGTAATGAGAAACTTTGGGCCAAACCGGCAAATTGATATCGGCAAATATGAAAAATACGGCTATAAAAAAACTTGCCCAAAAACGGACATTCGAAAGAGTTAAAAATAGAAAGATACCCACAGCAGGTAAAATGGTCATCCATCTATAATTCAAATAATACAAAGCAATACTGTCTTTTTCAAATAACGATAAAAATCTGTACCAAAGTGCATACGCCGGTCCCCAAGATTTATTGAACTTCTCTCCTATCATCTGACCGGAATGCATATAATTTGCTTCATCCCAAAATAAGATGTCAACCGACTGGCTTATATCTTTTGTGAACTTCCAACCTATAAAGGCTATAATAAATGTACCGACAAGTAAAAGAAAAGGATTTACCTGACTCCTTTTATCACTATATAGTATTTTTAGGTATTTTTCCAAAACTTGAGGCAAACAAAAAGCAAATATACACTTTTAATTGAGCCTATAAATACTTTCTAAACCGAGATTATTGTAAATTCGGGGAATTTTATAATTAAGTTCTTTTTATGAAAAAAACCACTTTCAATATTAAAGATTTTTATGCGGTTGCAATTATTATCATCAGTACTTTTTTGATTTTAAGAGGATTTAGCAATAGGATAGACATCAATCTAACGGATGACACCGGTTACTTGATATTAGGTTTGAGGATTTTCCAATTGCCATTAGCAGGGTTTGGCCCTCTTTATTCCATCATGTATAAAGTACTCAAACAATTTACAGGTAGCGATATCATCACGCTTTATGATACTGCTATGTACTTAATGTACATGATTCCCCCGGTGACTGCTTATATAATGATACGGATCTTAGGTCTCAGCTATACTTGGGCTTTACTATTGAGCTGTGGTTTTCTTATTTCACCCAATATCATGTCTTTTATTACTTGGTCAAAGATTTCGCATTACACCATTATCATTATCATGTTGTGGGTCATTGTATCCACACAAATTAAGTCACCATTCAGATTGTTTTTTTCCTTGGTAGTATTGACATTTTTATTAGGGTATATCAGACCTGAATCCCATTTATCATGGTATATTTCAAGTGGTTTGTTTCTGATTTTTTGGTGGTTTTTTGACAAAGAGAAGTTTAGAAAAAAGAAAGTTTTTGCAGTAGGAAGTTTGTTCGTACTCTTATCAATATTTATCATACTCAATGTGGGTTCAAAAAATCATACCATAGAAAAGATAAATACTTTGGTCAATCCAATGGCAGGTGGTAGAAGTAATATAGCCTTTGCACAACAGTTTAGTTATAATTATTGTGAATGGAATCACCTAAATAATTTTGACTGGATACAATGGAGAGATATTACCAAAGAAAATTTTGGTGACTTTAACACCATAGGAGAAGCTTATCACAACAATCCCAAAGTATTCATAAAACATATCGCTTACAATATCCAACAATATTTTATCAAGCTTACTAAAGGCAGTGCTTTTATATTTTTCCCTCCGGCAGTCTTCAAATGGGCAAGTTTTATTTCGATAATATTATTTTTTACACTTATCATTATACGGGTAGGATATGTCGGCTTCAGGAACTGGTGGCAGCAGTTTAGAGATTTACTTTTGAAATATAAGTTTCAGATGGGAGGTTTGCTGATTACTGTCATACCGTCAGTCATTGCTTCAATTATCTTTTACACAAGAGAACATTATCTGCTTTTAGTAATGCCATTGGTGTTATTCTTTTTAGCACTCATATTGATACCAAAAAGAGACAAAATAGATACAACTCCACGACTTTTTAACTCGCTCACACTGATAGTAGTTTCTATTCTTATTCTCGCTTTCAAACCCACTTTAAAAGATTATAAAACTTATGATGTATGGGAAGAATACACTTACCCATCTAATAGAAAAACAATAGAAGCAATCCGCAAAATGGACTTTCAACAAGATATCAGGGAGATAGATCACGAGGGCGGTTTGGCAGTATATGTGGGTAAAAATTTTAAATGGATCAATCTTATCAATAAGACTGACCAATCTTTTTCCGAGTTTGAAAAAGAATATCAACCTAATTTCTATTATGTGACAAAATCTCTTTTGAGCAACCGTTTTTTCACCGAGGATTCACAGTTCATGGATATCATTCATCATCCGGAAAAACATGGTTTGCATAGAATTGACTTACAAAAAGAAAATAAGGGCTATCTTTTAGTACAAGATAGTCTCAAATACCATCCAATTAACTTCTAAGTTTCTTATCTTAGTGAAAATTGTTCTTTTATGAGACAGTTGATTATTCTCATTTTCATTTTGCTCTGTATAACATTACAATCAAAAGAATATTACCAAGTAGAAAAGGATTTTAATTTTATTAAGAATGAGTCATTATCCGAAAATCATTTGGAAGCCATCACTGAGACAGCAATTGCACTCAATATGGTACAAACTGCCCAAAATTATACCACTTTACTGATAGATTCTATCTTTCCAAACACCCCATTAGAAGAAAGATTTATCAGGAGATATATTACCCGATTCGATGATGTGACAGATACGATTTATCAAATAGACTTGAGAATCTACTCTCCGTCACCGGTGGGAAGTAGATTCAATAGAATGATCATTATCAGACCTTATGACAATGTCGAAAGACCCTGTATTTTATATACACACGGAAACAACGGTAATATGCAGACATGGTATAACTACTACATAATAGGTGCAACAAATTTTCTACGGAAAGGATATGCCATCGCATTTTATGAAAATTACAACAACAACTTTTTCAACTCCTATAAAAGTTCCGTTCCCACATATATAAATTGGGTTCATCAAAACATTGCAGACAGCACACAACAAGTCAGTTCTGACTATATGTTACAAAGAGGTCATTTTCTCTTGTATCAATATGCTTATGCTGCACAAGTATATCTCAGTCATTATGCTGACCAATACCACATCAGAAAAGATATGCTTTTTACATCAGGACATTCTGCCGGTTCGGTAGCTTCTATGGAACTAACTTTTGCCAATCCAAATTTCAACTTCACACATCCGGTTTTTGCATATTGCGGCCTGTACAATGCAAGAGTTTATCCCAACTTACCTGAAGAGCGTATTCCCATCAAAGCGATACTCTCCAGTGCCGGTGGACTGCAAGACGATTTGGTACAAGGTTCTTACTTTGGAAATTATTTTGACAATGAAGATCAAGATATAACCGCCATCATGTTACATGGAGCAATGGATTCTTTGGCACCCGTAGATTACGGACCGGCACTTTGGGACACTTTTGTTGACACGGTCAGACTGATGGGACCGCTTACTTTGCATCAAAGAATGGATGATGCAGGCATACAAAATTTCTCTTTTATCAATTGTAAAGGAAGTCATGGCGTATTTTCCTACCCTACCTCTACCATTGATAACTCCGGAGTTATAAAATTTTTGAATCCTTTCAATTACAATTATGATACGCTGACCGACGATGATTTTTATCGTGACACATCTTTGTACCAACTCAGCTTATATCAAGAACAACTCAATGATATCATGGGTAAAGCAGCCCAAATATTTTCAAAAAGAATCAATTATGATGAAATCAATCAAGCTTCCACCATCTATACTTGGCAGACAAAACAAAATCTGATACCGATAGAGAATTATGGATTACAAGATTGGTCGCCTATATATGATGATTGTGGAATCTCAGATGCCGATTTGACAAATTTTGATTTGTATGGTGGAGTCCCGACAAATACCTCTTCTATTTTGGTCAAAAATTTCAAAATATTTCCCAATCCGGCTCAAACTATCCTTTTTATAGACGGTCTTGCAAAAAATCAAAACTATCTTATCAGCAATATTACAGGAAAAATATTGTATTCATCTGATAAAAGTACAACCGGAAAAACAACCATAGATATTCAACATTTACCAAATGGCATTTATTTTGTAATTATTAGAAACATGAATGGTACAGAAGCTTTTTCAAAAAAATTTACTATTCTGAAATAATTAAACTTTTACATCAAAATAGAGTCAAAGTAAATAATGAATAAAACGACAGACGATAAAGAATTGGTACAGCAGTTTCAACAAGCAGCCACTCAAAAGACAGCTTTCGAAACCATCGTAAGAAAGTACAGTCGTATTTTATTTGCTCATTTGGCAAAATATATTCAACATCAGGAAGATATCGAAGATACTTTACAGGTAGTATGGATAAAAGTTTGGAGAGGATTGGAAAGTTTTAGAGGAGAAAGTTTATTGTCAACGTGGTTATTTACCATTACAACACGCGAAGCTTATAATTTTTATAGAAAGAAAAAAGTAGTCTCCGTTGAATTGGAAAATGAGAGTACAAGTTATTTGAGTGATAAAACAGATTACACTCTTGATTCCAAACAGATTATTGAAAAACTGCAAAATGCAATAGATACTTTACCCGACAAACAGAAAGAGGTTTTTGTGATGAGATACTTTGAAGAAAAAACTTATGAAGAAATGAGCAGGCAGACCGGTACTTCCGAAGGTGCCTTAAAAGCATCTTATCATCATGCGGTCAAAAAGATTGAAGATTTTATCAAAGGAAATTAAACCTTCACATTATAAACACGTCTAATCAAATACCATGAAAACGAATAGAAAAGAAATATTAAACGAGTTGAAAGATTTGAATGCAGATTTTCTTTTCAATGAAAAAGAAAGAACTTCCAATCAAGCTTCAGATTTTGAACTTTCAGAAGACTTTTTTCAGTCAGTGATAAAAAATGCGGAATCATCCGAATCCCCAAAAGTGATACCTTTATCCGTCAAAGAAAACAAATCTTCTTTCAGAAAAATATTCAGTATCGCAGCCAGCTTTGTAGCACTTTTGGCTATTTTAGGTATTATCTATTCTACGGCAATTTCTAATAAACATACTGTTCAAAATACAAACTTGGATGTATTGATTTCACAAACCTCATCAGATGAAATTTTAGATTATCTTGCAAAATACAGCACCTCTGATGACGACGATACTTTATCTGATTATCTCAATGAATTGCTATAAAAATAAAATACAGATGTCATGAAAAATATACTTACATATATACTCTTATCCTTCAGTTTTGTAGGGATCTTGTCCGCTCAGCAAAAAGGTTCACATTCTAATATCGAGAAAGTTAAAGTTGCTTATTTTAATGAGAAATTAGGTTTAAACGATCAGCAAGCCAAAGATTTTTGGGCGATTTATCATCAATATGAAAAGGAAAGAAACTCTTTACAAAATCTCAACAGACAGAGCAATAAAGATTTCTCCAAAATGAGCGACAAAGAAATTTATGCTTATATCAATGCTTCTTTTGAACGCAAAGAAAAAGAATTGGCTATACAGAAAAAATACATAGATGAGTATAAAAAAGTCTTACCAGCTCAAACAGTGGTCAAAATATTACGAATAGACGAACAGTTTAGAAGATATTTGTTTAAAGTATTGAAAGAAAAAAAATAAAAACTATCTAATTTGAGGCATTTGAAGATGATTTTATCCCAACAGAATTATCCAAATACTACCTATCACAAAACCGTAAACAATCAATAGGACTTTCCAGAAAGTATGAGCTTGATTGAGTTCCATGAACTGAAACCCTACTAGATAAAACTTTAAAACGGACATGATAATTGTTGCAAACAATATGACTACAGTTCCTTGAAACTTGAAGACAGTTGCAACTAAAAGGGTGAGTATTAGTAAGACATAATATGAATTAGATAAGGATTGTAACATAATCTAAAAAAGTAAATAGAGTAAAGGAAATAATAAGAGCCAAATCAAATCACACATGTGCCAAAAGGAAATCCCTGCTTCTAAATCTTCCAATGAAGCTGTTTCTCTTTTCTTGATAAGATTTCTACGGAGAAAATAAACGATAACTATTCCCACCAAAACATGTATCCAATGGAAACCTGTCAGTAACCAATAGTTCATGAAGAACGGACTGTAATTCATATCCAATCCAGCACCTAATTTTTGATAATATTCTATAGATTTTAGAACAAGGAAACCCAATCCGGCAAAAATAGTCCAAAGTAAAAGCTTCGATGAGCGGTCTATATCTTTTTGTTTAAAATAATGTACTGCTCGTGCAGCAAAATATCCACTTGTGAGCAATACCATCGTATTAATAGTAGCTAGTACACGATTTAATTTGAGGCTGTCTAGATGATACAGCTCTCTATCTTGTGAGCCATAATAAGCTAAGCCAAGCATGGCCATACCGAAAGTAATCAGCTCTAGATATATAATGATCCAAATCAAGACTCCACCAGGTGGATAGGCAATAGATTTCGTTGGGCTTGTGGACATTTTTATGGATGTTTTATTTTGCTATAAAGCTTTGTCATAGAGTGAATCAAAGCTTCAGGTGTATTTAAAATTTCGTAATGATTATGACCAAACATCTGTGGCAGATAATACTTGGCTTGTGACTCAATAGCCAATGCGTAGGTATTGATATCTTTTTGATTGAGTTCTCTCAAAGCTTGTTTGATATCTTGAATACCGTGCTGACCTTCGTACTTGTCATAATCATTAGGTTTGCCATCAGATAGGAGTATAATCCATTTATTTTTTGCATCAGACTGATGGATACGTTGACCTGCGTGTCTGAGCGCTGGACCTATTCTAGTATAACCACTTGGTTCGACTGCTCCAATTTTATTTTTTGCCTTCGACCAATTTTCTTGAAAATCTTTTAAAGTAATGTAAGTAGTGTAATTTCTGGTTTTAGAGTAAAATCCATCAATAGAAAATTCGATATTCATTTCATCCAGAATTTCTCCAAATAAAATAGATACTTCTTTTTCTACATCTAAAATCCGATTTCCTGCTGCGTAGCTATCACTGGACAAACTCAAATCCAATAACAAAAGAATGGAAATATCTTTTTCTTTTTTTCTTGGAGACAGATATACTCTTTCGTCAGGAGTGCGTCCAGAATGTATGTCAGTATATAAATCAGTCAATGCATCTAAATCAAAAGACTCGCCATAGATTTGTTTTCTTTGCTGTTGCATTCTATTATTGACATTAGCCAACATTTTTCGCAAGCCGGTCAAGATGACTTTGTATTTCTGTATCGTTTTCTGATAATAACCAGGGTTTGTTTTTTGTATGCTTAAAGGATAAACTTTACAATAATCAGCCAAGTATTTTCTCGTTTTAAAGTTCCACTCATCATACTTTAGATGAAAACCTTTATCATCGATTTCAGCACTTTCTGCTACAGATGTATTTTCTACAAAATCAGCTTGATAGACTGAATGTACAGGATCATCTACACGAACAGTATAGCGCATTCTCATTTCTTCTAATGCGTTTTGGTGCTCCTCTAATTCATCTTGACCATCAAAATCTCTCCAATTTCCATTGAACTCTTCTGCCGTTTCAATTTTCTCAAAACTATGCATCAAAACATAATCTTCCTGCTGCTTTTTATCTATCATTAAAGATTTTATCTCTTCCACAGCTTTTGCATGTAGCGTGGTTTCAGCATCGATTTTGTTTTCAATTTTCTTAGAGTTTTTATCAATATTTTTTAACTCTTCTAGCTCCTCAGGTGTCATGGTATTTTTCATCCACTTTCCATAAAGCCAAGTCAAATCTTGCAGCTTAGATTTTTTATCAAAAGGCATCAAGTCATAAGCTTGATTATATATTTCTTCTAAGGATGGATAATCTTCAAAAAGTTGTGCTAATACAATAGGTGCTGTTTCCAAAGCTCTTTGATTAGCCAGTTGTGTGTCTTCGATTTCCTCTTTCTGCCAATTGAGTTGCAACTGCCTTTGCACAGATAAATAGGTAGTTCTAAAAAGATAAAACTGATAGTTGTCTTCTTTCTTATCAAAAAAAGAGATTTCTATAGGTAGAAAAAAGTTATTGTCTTTGTATCCGCCTTCTCTTTCTGCTGGATAGATTTCAATAGCAGCTCCACAAATAGCTCTTGATATCAGTGTCAATCTCGGTGTAATTTCTTTCAGTTCAACTTTTTTGGCTAAAAGTTCTTTATCCTTTTGTCGCCTTCTTTTTAAAAACTTTAATACACCAGAATATAAGGCTTCATCTAACTCTATTTCCAGCTTTAATTTGTTCATACCTATATCATCAAATCACATAAATCTTTTAATGCCTGTATGGTTTCTGGTTCATCAGAAAGAGGTTCTACTACTGCCACATGCACAGATAATCTCTTGGGTAAACCATTTTGAATCAACTTAGCAGCATCCACCAAAAGTCTTGTAGAAGCTGTTTCGGTCAGACCTAAATCTGTCAGATTTCTAATTTTATTACCGATTGCAACTAGTTTTTTAGCTATATCCTTATCTACTTCCGTTTCATTGATTAAAATTTCAATTTCATCTTTAGGTGCAGGATAGTTAAAGCTCATCGCTACAAATCTTTGTTTAGTAGAAGGTTTTAACT
>JAMLHH010000042.1 GCA_023957215.1 Chitinophagales bacterium | reverse complement strand
ACTAATCGTACAGGATGGTTTTCTGCTATCCTATCAAAGATATTTTCAGGGAAAAGTGATGGAGAATGAAGTGGAAGGCTTTTAAAAGATACTTTGCTTATTATTATTGAATTGTCTATATACTATGCTGACAATCAATAAAATAAGTAGGTGTAAAATTAAATATTTTAAAATAAAAAGAGGCTGTCTAAAACTTTTCGGACAACCTCTTTTATTTTTTATACGGTGGTTTGATAAAATCCCAATAAGTCGCATTGGGAAAGATTTGACCTCTGTCCACATTTAAAAGATTATACGAATCTCCCTCTTTACCGGAAGATAATCTGTGATAGATACTGATTTTGACATCTAACTTATCAAACAAATTTTGTACTTTCTCGTTGAGCTGTGAGTGCAAAGGTGTTTGTTTCCAATGCATATTTCTGTTATTATCAAATCCGAAATCAATCCCGTTCCATTCGGTAATCCATATCTGTTTGCCGGTCGATTTTAAGTCCACAATATTCTTTTCTACCCTATCAAAAAACTTATTAAAATTAGTCAGCGCTTCTTGTTCGGTTTTAGCATCACCTAATTGTCCATACCAATGCTGGATATACGCATCTGAGAAATTCATTTTTAGGGCAAAGGCATTCCATTTTTTATGGTTTTTATTCATAGAAGAACCCATCGGAATACCGGTAAGAATATTCGGATCTATCTTTTTAATGGCAGTCTGATATAACTTTGCCAAGCGGTTATATTTTTTATAGTTGATAGGCCACCAGTTATCACCTGTCTGTGTATCGAGTTTTTGTCGCATTTCTTTGGGCAATTTGATATCCCAACCTCTAATGACGGGATAGATATAAAACTCATTACCTAACTCCACTCCTACTATATCAACACCTTGCTTCTTTAGGTATAAAAGAGCAGATAAATTTTCCACCACCAAATCCCAATCTGACATAGTAGGTTTGTGAAAATGCTCAAACATATTAATCACAAAAAGCACTTTAGGTGGCTTTTCCATAGATTTTACTAATCTGACAAACTCCACAATATAATTTTGACTTGTCTTCTTATCAAATGCCGACTCCTGACCATAACCGGATTTTTTGAAATGATACTTATTGGCAATCGTGCCTCCCGGAAATCGAAGAATATCGGGTTGTAAACGATTTAAAGTATCTCGATAAGCATCGGTAAATTCTTGTCCCGGAAAATTGTACAAAAATGCGTTTGTATTAAAACCTCTTAACGGAATTGCAGAAACTTGCAAAACAAATAAAGATAGAAGTATAAAAAGGCTGAGTATTTTTCTCATAATAACAAATATAGAAGATAATTATGTGAATGTACCAATGTACCGATGTATCGATGTATCAATTTATCAATCTATCTCAACTCGTACTTCGTATTTCTAAATTCAATTCTTTAACCACAGAGACCACTAAGAAATCACAGAGTTCACCAAGAAAACTCGTACTTCGTATTTTAACTTCGTAATTCTAACTTCGTACTTAAAAAACAAGTCTCAAAATCCTACTTCGCCACTAGCTCAAAACTTCTTTCAACGAAATTCGTCAAATCGGCACCTTTGAGCATGCCTTGTGAAAGTAAAGCGAGGTCGGTCAACTGTTTCACCAACTTGCCTTGAGTAGCTTCTTCGGTATCCAAAATAGTTTTTAGAGAAGGGTGATTCGTATTGACAACCATATTGATGCGCTCCGGCATATCGCCAAACATCATCATGCCGCCACCGCCCATTTTGCTCATCTCGTGCATACGGCGCATGAACTCATTGCGGGTAATCATCACCGGCATATCGTCAGGAGAAAGTGCTTTCATCTCGATATTAGTCGTCTCTTTTTTGACCTGAGACTCAAAAATAGTTTTGAGTTGATCTTGTTGCTCTTGAGATAAAATACTCTCGAAAGTCTCATCTTTTTCAATCAACTTATCCAAGGTATCCGCATCCACACGCTTGAAACTCACTTTTTCGAGTTTTTGTTCGAGCATTTGTATGAAGTGGTTATCGATGATGGAATCCAAAACTAAAACATCGTAAGAGCGGTCTTTTGCTCTCTTGATATAGGCATCTTGCTCCTCCACAGAATTTGTATAAAGTACAACCAATTGTTCGTTTTTATCGGTTTGATTGTCTTTGATTTTCTCTTTGTATTCCTCTATTGTAGCAAGTTCTCCATCTGTATTTTTTAATAGGCAAAACTTATTGGAGCGGTCGTAAAACTTCTCATCGCTAAGCATTCCGTATTTGACAAAAATACTAATGTCTGACCATTTTTCTTCAAAAGATTCCCTATCGTTTTTGAAGATATCATTGAGTTTGTCTGAAACCTTTTTAGAAATGTGAGAGTTGATTTTTTTGACATTTCCATCAGATTGCAGATAGCTTCTAGATACGTTGAGTGGAATATCCGGTGAATCTATCACACCATGTAACAAAGTCAAGTATTCAGGAACAATCTCTTCAACATTATTTGTCACAAATACCTGATTGCTATAGAGTTGTATCTTATCTTTTTGAACTTCGTAAGTTTCCTTTTGTGGTGGGAAGTATAAAATACCAGTCAAATTAAATGGATAATCGACATTGAGATGTATCCAAAACAATGGATCTGGTGAGAAAGGATAAAGCTCTTTGTAAAAATTCAGATAATCCTCATCTGTCAAACTGGAAGGAGTTTTAGTCCAAGCCGGATCAGTAATATTGATGATATTGGGTTCAGGAGTTTTACCTTCTTTGATTTCTTCTTCTGACAAATATTTATCACCAAAACGGATAGGTACAGGTAGGAAACGACAGTATTTTTTGAGCAAGTCAGAAATCTTGGCATCTTCTAAAAAACTACTTTCTTCTTCACTGACATGCAAAACAATCGTTGTACCTCTATCTTGTTTTTCATCCGCACCTAAAGTATATTCTGTAGAACCATCGCAAGACCATTTAGCAGCAGGTTCGTCTTTGTAAGATTTGGTGATGATATCCACCGTATCTGCCACCATAAATGCTGAATAAAAACCTAAACCGAAGTGTCCAATAATGCTTTTACCGTCTTCTACATCTTTAAATTTTTCTACAAATTCATTAGCTGAAGAAAAAGCGATTTGGTTGATATACTTTTTCACTTCATCAGCTGTCATACCGATACCTCTATCGGTTATTGTAATCGTTTTAGCTTCTTTATCTACCTCTACATTGATAGTCAAATCTCCGAGTTCGCCGCTATATTCACCTAATTGTGCAATTCCTTTGATTTTTTGGGTAGCATCGACCGCGTTAGAAACCAATTCTCTCAAAAATATCTCATGATCTGAGTAAAGAAACTTTTTAATGATAGGAAATATATTTTCCGTTTGTACACTTATTTGACCTTTTTCCATAATATTTCGTTTTCATCCTTATTTTAACAAAGCTTGTGCCGACAGAAGTTTTATGACATTTTGTCAAGAATAGCTGAAAAATCTTTAACTTTATTGACAATAAATCATATTCGATATGTTCAAAGGAAAGAAAATACTTATCACCGGTGCATCTTCTGGAATCGGTGAAGCGATAGCCATACATTTTGCTGCTTTAGGAGCCGACTTAATTCTCGCTGCTAGGAATCAAGAAGCTTTGGAGCGTGTCAAAAACGAATGTAAAGGTGCAGAAGCAGTGGATATTGTTTTATTAGACTTAGAACAGCACGATGCACTTTTCACGACAGCAAAAGATATTATAAAAAAACATGGACATATCGATATACTCATCAATAATGCCGGCATCAGCCAACGAGCTTTTGCGATGGATTTACCTTTTGAATTTGACCAAAAGTTGATCAATATTGACTTATTGGGAACGATAGCGCTCACCAAAGCTATTTTGCCTAATATGCTGGAACGAAAATCTGGAAATATCGTTACAATTACGAGTATGGCAGGAAAATTCGGTACACCTTTGCGCAGTACTTATTGTGCAGCCAAACACGGTTTGCATGGTTTCTTCGATGCGCTTCGTGCAGAAGTTTCTGATGAGGGCATTGGTGTTCTTTTAGTTTGCCCAGGTTTCATCAAAACGAATGTTTCCATTAACGCTTTTGGTCCTGGTGGAAATAAGCAAGGAACAATGGATGAGGCTACGGGCAATGGTTTAGAACCTTCTGTAGTCGCTCAAAGAATTGAAAAAGCTTTAAGAAATAAGGAAGAAGAAATTGCAGTCGGTGGTACTAAAGAGTTATTTGGTCTCTACGCCAAACGTTTTGCTCCGGGTCTGCTATCTAAGATGATTAAAAAGATGAAGGTGGTGTAGTTAATTTGCAAATTAGCTAATTCGGGAATGTGGAAATGTTTTTGAGACGATGGTTCGACAGGCTCGCCAACCTAAGACCACAGTTTGACCACAGACGACAGGTCATCGTATTTTCCCCCCCCGTGGTCGGTGTTTCGCCACCGACCACTTTCATACACCGACTACTTCCCCCCCCGTGGTCGGTGTTTCGCCACCGACCACTTTCATACACCGACTACTTTCAGTAGATTATCTAGAAGAACTATATTGGTTGGTGACGGAACACCAACCAAAGGAGCGACACTGATCTAATTTGCAAATTAGTTAATTCGAGAATGTGGGAATGTACCGATGCAGCACCGGACATTGAGCATCGTCGAAATGTCAAGGTGCGAATCATTCCCCCCGTGGTCGGTGTTCCGCCACCGACCACGGGGGGAATTAGTTCCTGCTTGATACCCAATGAAGTTAGCGTTTTTGGTAGAAGTAAGTTCTCCACTACTCGCGCCATATCCAGCTTGATACCCAATTAAGTTGGAAGCTTCTGCATATACTGCTCCGTTTCCTGCTTGAAAACCGAAGAAGTTGGATCGTCTTGCATAACTTGCGTTTAATCCCACCTGATACCCAATGAAGTTAGACTGGTCTGCAACTATTGCATTCAATCCTGCTTGATACCCAACAAAGTTTGATTCTTTTGCATTTGTTGCATTTTTTCCTGCTTCATTTCCAAAGAAGTTAGAATTGTCTGCATTCTTTGCTTCATATCCTGCATTTCGACCAAAGAAGTTAGCGTTTGATGCACTCGTTGCTCCATATCCGGCACTGTTTCCAAAGAAGTTCGAGTAATCTGCAAAGGTAGCATCTGCTCCTGCGTAGTACCCCATGAAGTTAGCATTATCTGCTTGAGAGTTTGCTCCTGCATTGTACCCGATGAATGATGAGTTGGTAGTACTGGAAGAGCCTTGACCTGCTTCTTGACCGATGAAGATGGAGTTATTATGAGACGAATCCGAAGAAGCGCCTGTCCCAAGCGAAATAATTCCTTTACTCGAATTTTCAAATAAAAATGAGAGACGGACTTTGTTATTACTGGTTCCGTCGCCCACCAGACCACCCTCTACCTGGGTGATAATTTTTACCCGACAATCTGTTTCTCCCGGATTACAGTCCGGCTGGAGAATTTGATCTTCTGGTAACCATCCACCAGACGGCGCAGCATAAACAATAAAAAACCCATAACCGATAATGCCGAGGAGGGTAAGGAGGATGGATGAGATGGTGCGATTCATACCTTATAGGTATACCATATAACGATAACGCATTCCTAATGAAATTACCTGAGGGTGTGGATAAGTTGAGACTCGTTGAGACTCTGTCATCCTCGCGTATGCGGGGATTCATGTATTCTTGTATTTTGTGGTTTACAGAATGCAAAAATACATAGATTCCCGTTTTCACGGGAATGACAATACAGAATACAAATACACAACAAAAAAAGCAGTCCGAAGACTGCTTGGTTTAGTGATGGTAATAAATCTCCATGAGGATTCTCAAATATCCATCACCATTAAAAAACACCGTGATTCGATAAGTGGGGCGATCAGCATTATTTTTTTCTGCAACGAGTACTGTTGCCTGATCTCCGAGAGCACCTACAATGTTATCCGTAAGATCAGCAGGTGGACCAAAATTAGTACCAGAGCTTACTGACTGAGCTTCTGCATCTTTGACAACAGGACCACACACAGCAGGACAATCATTAGATAGATAACTACTAACAAAATATCTTGATCCTGAGGAAGACACTGAGTATTTCTCAATCTGAACTGTATATCCACTACCAGTTCTTTTTACCTGAAACCTTAAATCTTCTTCTGTATTTGAAGCAGTATAAAAATACCCTGTTGTTCCTCCCACAGCTACCGTTCCCGACCAGTATCGCTCTACTTTCCCTGTGCGTGGCTGGGTATTCCCATGATACTGACTGTAGATGATTTTTTTACGGGTATAGATATTTCCATTGACATCCACAGTAGTGTTAGTCTGAGGCTCTCTTTCCGATCCATCAATTGCCAGTCCGTTCTGGGCAAAGAAAAAGTTTAAAGTGCCAGTCCTAATACCTATTTTTTCAGTTCCGTTCCCATAGATACCTGATCCCGTGGCCGTTGAAAAACGGAGACTGGGAGTATTTGTTGATCCTGGAGGAAGCTGGAGAGCGCGGACATTTTGGATAACAATTGGATTTACCCCTGCAAAAGGGATAATAATCTTTGTGTTATTAGGGGTACCTGATGGAGCACTTCCTCCACCTGTCCTAATATGTAGATCAGTGTTATCAGTAGTACCTAAAAATTTCGTTGGACTATACAACTCATTTCCTAATGCATTTCCGCTCGTTCCCCAAAAGTTCTTTGCATCTGGTGCTTCAAGGAGTCGATTCCAGTTAGTTCCATCAAAGCGATAGAGTCCGATACCAGAATTAAGACCTCCACCGTTACCAGAATAACCAGAGTTAGTATTAACCCCAAAAAGATGGGTGGCAGGTAGCGCATTCCAGGTGCCGGTGGATAAATCAAATCGTGGAAAGAGGATACCTGACTTGCCATCGGTGGCACGAGATTGCACATCAAACATGGCGGAAGGATCGGGTGGTGCTGCATCATCACTGATACTGACACCTTGGGCAGACAAATCACCGGCATACAATAAGCTTGTGATACAGAGTCCTGCAAAATAAACAATCTTTTTTTTCATAATTTTCACTTTTCAGGTATGAATAATAAAATATCGGATAGCTATTACCGGATGATAATAGAAAAGAAGTCATCAAAAGAGAGAGGGAGAATCTTCTACATGTAAAAAGTAAATAAGGATGGATGGGTTTCATTTCTCTACGGGATTAAATAAAACAGCGTGAACTCTTTCTTTTGCTTGTTACGGAAGCCCGACCAAAGGCTGAAGAACAAAGCAAAGAGAACGCCCACGCTTGACCGTAGGCGTTTCTACTTTACCCCCTGTTCTTCATTGAAAATCTGGTCGTATTTCCGTAACAGGTATTTAAAGCGAAACGCTATATTTTAGTTGTTTTTAAATTTTATTTCATTTATACATTTTACCACTCAAATGTAATAAATTGTTGTGAAATTATTTAATGAATAGGTGTTTTTTTTTATGTAGTGATGTAGTGATGTGGTGATGTAGTGATGTGGTGATGTAGTGATGTGGTGATGTAGTGATGTGGTGATGTAGTGATGTGGTGATGTGGTGATGTACCAATGTACCGATGTACCAATGTACTGATGTAAAACCATTAGCCCATGACTCTAATCGTGGGATAATGATGTGAATGTAACAATCTCAATACTCAGTACAAGTAATCTCAATACTAAAAAACAAAAAAGGCTACCATTGCTGATAACCTTGGATATTATATTTGAAGAATATTTTAGTCTGCTTGAGGCGCTGCGCTCAAAATTTCAGCGTTAGTGCCTTCTGCATATTTTTTGAAATTATTGATAAATCTCTTGGCCAAATCTTTTGAAGTTTTGTCATAATCAGCAGGATTGCCCCAAGTGTTTCTCGGATTCAACACTTCTGACGGAACACCATCACAAGTTTTAGGTATCTCAAGATTAAAAATAGGTAAGGTTTCATACTCCACATCATTGAGTTTACCACTCAAAGCAGCCGCTACCAAAGCACGTGTATATTTCAAACTCATTCTTGAGCCTACGCCATAAGGACCGCCGGATAAACCGGTATTAATCAACCAAACTTTCGCACCGCAATCTACCATTTTCTGCCCCAACATCTCAGCGTATTTTGCGGGATGCAAAGGAATAAATGCTGCTCCGAAACATGCAGAGAAAGTAGCTTGTGGTTCTGTCACTCCGGCTTCAGTACCTGCAACCTTAGAAGTATAGCCGCTGATAAATAAATATTCGGCTTGTGATTTTGTCAATTTAGAAATCGGCGGAATCACACCAAATGCATCATAACACAAGAAGAAAATGTTTTTTGGTGCACCACCGACTGAAGGTACTGCAATATTTTTAATATGGTACAATGGATATGAAACACGTGTGTTTTGAGTTACTGTCGTATCTGTAAAATCAATCTTGTTAGTGCCATCAAAAAATCGAGTATTTTCTACAATGGCACCTCTTTTGATAGCATTATAGATATCCGGCTCTTTTTCTGCTGACAAGTCAATAGTCTTTGCATAACATCCGCCTTCAAAGTTAAACACTCCTTCACAACTCCATCCATGTTCGTCATCACCAATCAATTTCCTGTGAGGATCAGCAGATAAAGTTGTTTTACCTGTCCCTGAAAGACCAAAGAACAAAGCTGTTTGACCATCTTCACCAATATTTGCAGAGCAGTGCATCGAAAGCACGTCTCTTGTATGTGGAAGCACAAAGTTCAAAACTGAAAATACTCCCTTTTTGATCTCTCCGGTATAGCTACTCCCACCGATTAAAATTGTTTTTTTAGTGAAGTTGATCAAAGAAAAATTGTGCTGACGGGTACCATCCACGTCAGGGTCGGCCATAAATGACGGAGCGCAAAGTATTAACCAATCTTTTTTGAAAACTTCCAACTCTCCTTTTTGTGGTCTGATAAACATATTATCCACGAAAAGACTTGCCCAAGGTGTTTCTGTAATAGCTCTTACACCCAAACGATAGTGTGGATCTGCACAAGCATATACGTCCCTCACATAAATTTCTTTGTGATTGTCAAGGTAATCAATCACTTTTTGCTCTAATTTGTCAAAAGCTTCAGCAGAGAAAGGCTGGTTAATGTTATTCCAATCTACAACATTTTCGGTAATTTCATCTTTGACAATAAATCTGTCTTTGGGGGATCTTCCGGTAAATTCGCCGGTGTCCAAACAAAGTGCTCCGGTATCATTTAAAACAGCATAGCCTTTTTCTACTGACCAATCAATAAGTTGATCTCTGTCAACATTCCATAATGCAGCGGTTTTATTAAACCCTAATTCTTTAAGTGAGGAGTTTGGTTTTTTTATTCCCGTTTCATTCAAAACCATGATATATTTATTTATATTAAAGTAAAATTAATCTCGGTGTAAAAGTAATATTTTTTAATCAAATTATAAAGAAATATAGTATTCGTCCTATATAACTTATCCACGATTTACCTCAATGCATATCTTTTACCGGGAAGTGATTTTATCACGCCTTTAAATTCAAGTGAAAGCAATAAAGAGGACAAAAGTCCTACGGCTATATCGGTTGAATTATGTAACATATCAATCGAAACCGGTTGATTGTACATCAATTGTGAGACGATTTGCATTTCGGACTCATCCAAGTTTTGATATTTTTCTTTCCTATCGTAGAAGTTATCAAAAAGCAACTGCTCACCTTCTTTCCAACCCAAATTTTCCGGCAAATCATTAGCCTGAGTCAAAATCTGAGCTTTTAAATTTTTTATCAACTTATTAGCACCTTGTGACGCAATATCTGTCCATCTACCCGGCACTGTAAAAACTTCTCTACCATAAGAATGAGCCATTTCGGCAGTTATCATAGCACCGCCTGATATAGCAGACTCTATCATCACGGTCGCATCACTCATCCCTGCAACAATTCTATTTCGCATGGGAAAATTATTCTTGTCAAATTCATCCTTTCTGGTAAATTCGGATATCAAACCTCCATTTTCAAGCATCTTCGTAGCCATAGATGTGTGCCTTCTCGGATACAATTGGTTTAATCCATGTGCTAAAACTCCATAAGTGGGTAAATGATGTTCTAAAGCCGTCTTATGTGCAATACTGTCAATTCCCAATGCCAAACCGCTAATAATTGTCACTTGGAAAGGTGCTAAAGCTTCAATAATCTGTTCTGTTACTCTTTCACCGTATTCGGTATATTTTCTGGTACCTACAATACTGACTACCTTAGATTCATTGAGTCGTACTTTCCCTTTTACGAACAAAACGACCGGCGCATCATAACAATCCAACAATCGTTGGGGATATTTTTCACTATAAAAAGGAATAATTTCGATACCCTCTTTTTCACACCAAGTGATTTCATCTTCTATCCAAGCAAAATCTTGAAAATGGATAATCTCTTTGACTATAGAATCAGATAGTCTTGATATCTTCAATAATTGAGAGGCAGATTTGTTAAAAACAGCCTTTGCACTATCCTCTTTTTTGATAAGTTGCTTGGCTAAGATATTTCCTATCCCCCTAATTTCTTTCAATGCGAGTAGGTACTTCAACTCCTCCTGCATATTTTAGAAATCTTTGTATCTATTAAACAGATTAGATCTAATACCCAAGCCAATATAAGCATTGTCTTGCTTTTCGATAGAGGATGACAATTTTCTATAATTCAAAATGGCTTCAACAGATAAATTCGTTCGTGGATTAAAGAGATAACCCGCCCTCAATTCTGCATTAACTATTTTTGTCTTTACACCTTGAAGAAAGCTGTTGTTGAAAGCAAAGTCCAAATTAGGGGCAATATCAAAATCAGAGCGATAGATATTACTACCATTGTGTTGACCATCTCCATCACGTCCTTGTCTAGCAACTTGAAGTTTTAGATTACCGTAAAACTTATTTTTCTCATATCTCAAAAATGCCATTAATTCTATAAAGTTAGCACCCAAAGGATGTGCTAAAGGCAAATTGTAATGTGTATAATTTTGCGCCGGCACTTTGTGGGCATATACATAAGGTCTTACACCGTTGATTTCTAACTGAGCATCCAATTTGGAAACTTTAAACAGGTCAAAACCTTTTAATCCCAATTGGAAAGCGATTTTATTCCTATAAAAACCTTTTCCCAAACGCAGAAACTTGATATCCAAGTCGTCCAACAAAACCTGTGAATAGATATTCAGATGTTTGGATGGTTTAAACTTGATATTAAAACCCAAGGCGATATTGTCAGGCGATCCCAAAGCAAACTCCACAGGGCGCATAAATAACATCGGATTGAGATAATTGATTTCTACACCTCTTACACCGGAACTGTCACTATGAAACCACAATACACTTTCAAAAAAACTGATTTCTAACCATTTTGCAGCATCCAAACTCAACATGTGAAAAACACCATACTTTTTCTGCATCTGAAAATTATTCTCCTGTGTAGCAAGAGAACCGTCTTTCAAAAAGTTAAACATATATGTGTATCTCAGCTTCCATACACTCGCATCAAAAGCGATATAAGGATAAGATGGCGAGTAGTCACTCAACAACAAACTTCTATACCCGTCACCCCAAAAGTGTTTGCCATATCCGGCCTGTATATTGATAAATTTGGCAGGTTTGAAATTGATGTACCCGTTAAAGTCATTTGTTTTCAAAGCAGTGCCGTCCCAAGTTACTTTTCCAAATCCGGGCATTACGCCTCTTTCGCCTGCAAATTCCCTTATATATTCGGGACTTTTCTCTTTGAGACCTCTATAGGCAAAGCCAACCGATACCTTTTTACCAAAACTTGCATTGATTTGTGCGCCATATTCACTGCCAAGTAATGCACGTTTTTCTTTCAAATCATATCCCACAGAAAAATCCACGATAGGATTGATACCGATATACACCTTTTCTCTTTGAAGCTGCAAAAAATCACCTCGATTCCATCCCAAGGAAAAGCCCTCTTTACCTTTGGATAAAATAACCCTGCCTATACTATCCAAATACGGCGAGAAGTTTTCATTATAATCCGCAACTCCCTCTTCTTCCCATTTGTCATTAGGAATAGCCTCCAAAACTTCACTTTCTATATATGGCTTCACGGCAGAATGAAAGTGCACATCAGGATCACTCAAATATCTATCCAATCTATTGATATAATCACGATCTAAAGGCATCAACGACTGCTGCGCAACTACGGAAGATATTGCTATACAAAAAAGTACGACAAACAGATTCCTCCTCATTTTTTTCTAACTATTAGGTGTAACATTCAATAAAAAAGTAAAAGTATCTTATTTTTTCTAAAAATATAAATATTCTTTCAAAGCATATAATAAATGAAAAGAATATAGCTTATATAGACACTTAGATTCCACTTTAAATTTAACCTTCATTTTCAAATTTGCCCATTTGTAAATTAGTAAATTATTCAGGCGTGTCTCCGAGAAATTTGAGGTCGGATAGACCAAACGGAGATCCGATCGCATACCTATATATTTTTAATTTTTCGCTTCTATCTTGATACCATTTGATTGGAAGCGGAACTCGGGTGCATATAAGCACTCACCTATTGTAACACCACTGCTATACTGACCCGCTATATTCACAGTGACGGTGTATTCAAAAACATAGTTGCCTTTATTGATTCTATCCATGAACCAATGTGTGGCTACATCTCCATTCACCTCGTAATAGCCGAGACCACCCTGATATTTATAGCCCGAAAGAACATTTACAGGTTCGAAACCGGTAGAACGAGTGTCTTGCAAATGGAAAAACTCTACATCTCTATCTATTTTTAACTCTAACTTGATACGTACCTTATCACCTTTTTGCAAGGGAGTTTGCTCTGTAATAGGTGTCAAAGTCTCTCCGGCATCGGTATTGAACACTTTGTATAAAGTTCTTTTCACTTGTAGTTCGTCAAAACTGTATTTAACTTGGTCTAAATCTTCCCAATATTGGTAATAAATTGCCCCCCAAGATGGTGTGTTAGAAGTCTTTTTAATCTCTATGGAAGCAGGAACATCATCTTTCTGCCAAGTAGTTTTGACGTAAGCAGTACCGGCGGACAGTTGTGTATCGTCCACTTTTTTCTTGTCGTAATAAATCTTATCGTCAGATGATTTTTTCCAATCTCCTCCCGTTAAAAGTAATACATAGACCGCATCTACGGTCGCTCTTGGTTGTGCCCAACGGGAAGTTTGTTTTTGTCTGAGCAGCCATAATTTTAACTGGTCTATGGTCTGATTATCTTTGAGGACTTCGTCAAAAGCTTGAATAATCATCGCCTGTCTTTCTATCGGTGCATTATACCAAAAGTAGCCTGTATTCGCTTTCCAATACATACCGTCTTTTTTAGAAACAACTGCTGACTGAATCATACCTTTCAGGATGTCTTGTGCTTGCTTTTTATCGTTACTGCTATTTAAGACAATCGCTATCATGGCTTGTGCAAACTGATTTTTATTGAGCACATATTTTTTAGCTTGATTATAAAAATAGGTTTCTGCTTTATTCCACTTTTTACCGGTAATAGACAAAAGATAGAGATACTGAATTTCTGTATAACCTAAGTAGTCTTTATTGAGATAATTAGAATCTCTTTTTATAATGTCATTATAGACCTTGGTGTTTTGAGCTTCTAAATATTGTAGTGCTTTTTGTGTGAAACTTTGAATATCTCTATCTTGTTCTATTCGAATCACTCCTAACTTTTGTAGTCGATAAAAATCTGTGACTATATTTTGAGTCAGACTTCTATTTGCCGGCATACCGGGATACCAAGAGACTCCACCTGAAGCATCTTGAAGTAGAACCAGTTTTTTCAAGAGTTGATCCTTGCCGGTCACATCTGTTGCATCTTCTAAAAGTTGATACAATTGTTGCATTTGTGCCGTTTCGTCCTGTGCATCTCTCAACCAAGGTGTAGCTTCCAAGACGACTGTTTTGAGTTCCTGATTTTTCTCCAAAGCAGATTGGAGCGAACCTTCTTTTTTCCACGCTTCTAACAGCTCTTTGCTTTGTGGGATAGTTTTTAAAATATAAGCTCCCAAAGTATGCGCATAATATCTGTAAAATAAAGAAGTAGCTGATGCATCTTTTTGTTCGTTGAGATAAGGTAAAGCCAAGAGCGCATGCCAAACCGGCTGTGCCGTATATTCAAAAGTGATGGCTTTCAACTCGGAACTTGCTGTCTGTGGAATACAATCTTCTATCGTCCAGCAATAGTCACCTTTTTTATTGATAAAAATAGGTGCTGACTCCGTCAATAAGATGCGGTTTTCTAAAACAGGAATTAAATCTGACTCGCCATCTACTGCATGCTCTGTTTGGATACTTACTTCATAAACAAGACCTTCTATGTTTTTAGGTACACCGATTTTCCATTCTACATTGGCATTTCCGTTGGCAGGAAGTTCGAGTGAAATATTTTGTTCAGTTTGTAAGACTTGCTGCGTGACATCTTCATTTGTATTCGCATCTCTAAAAATAATAGAAGCTTTTGCAGTGAGGTTTCCCTCCGTCAGATTGGATGCTCGTGCATTGAGATAAACAATATCTCCCACTCTGACAAATCTCGGTTTGTTCATCTGTATCATCACATCTTTTTGAGAGACGACTCGATCTTCAAAAATGGTATAATGTAGATTTTTAGTGTGTGCAAAAGCTAAAAACTTCCATGTCGTTAAAGCTTCCGGCAAAGTAAATTCAAAACTATAAAGTCCGTCTTTCCCTTTGACTACTTGAGGAAAAAAGAAAGCGGTTTCATCAAAGTTTTTACGGATATACGCATGAGTGATTTCTTCAGTTTCTATATTTTCACCCAATGTAGGTTCGGGAGGAAGTACTTTGTCATCTTCTTCTTTCACAACACTTTCAGTATCCGCAAACTCTTCAATCGGTGCGGCCCTCATCGCTTGTTTCATCACCATGTCTTCTCTACCGGCAGCACCTGTAGCCCTCATGTACATTATCGGAAATTCGCTATATCTATCCGCCAAACTGAATCCGAAATAATTCAAGCTCGGAATATCCCAATACGGTGAACTTATATATCTGTTGAAAGCATTTCCGGTATAAGCTCCCGTACTTGCTGCACCAAAGGTATAGCTTTGATTATAAAAAGAATTGTACCACGAACGTGTAAATAGATAGATATTAAAATAAAACTCATTAGCCGAAAACTGATCTAAAGAAGCATCATACATTGTAGCAAGTAGTTCTACATCTGCCAAGTTTTTGTCTTTGTCCAAAATTTTCAGACTCCACTTTTCTTGCGCTCCGGGTAACAACTTGTTTCGGAAAGTCTCCCATTGGAAACTTAAATCATTATAGTTTTCTCGTTGTACTTCTAATTGCAATGACTTCTTAAAAAGTCTATCTTGAGCGACCATTTCAAAGTAAACAGAATTGACATCAACAGTAGATTTATTAGTAGTCACATCCCAATAAACCGTTTTCCCATTGAGGACAAAGAGTGTATCTTTTACCACCTTATTACCTTGGGTAATAAAACCATATACATAAGCTTTGGGCAAATCTGAATTGATAGCTATTACAGCCGTTTCTCCCGCTTGATATTTACTTTTGTCAGCCGTAACTTTTAGAAAATCCGGCGCTATTGTATTCTCATTTCTTTTCTTGATTTCAAAAGTATTTTTCAAGGTAATAATTTCATCACCATCTTTAACATTCGCTGTCAATCTATAAAATCCGGTGGGTAAGTTCTGAGGTAAAATATTTAATACACTATCTCCAAAAACTTCTACAGATTGAGACCAAACTTTCGATTTTACCTTCCAAGCGTCTTTTGTTGCCGCTTCTTTGTAATTATCATAAGGAAAGATTTTCTGATACTCAGCCTCTGTCATGGAAGCTTGATCCGGAGTCTGCCAATTTTTATCTTTCTTAGGATGTGTAGGAACAATCAAATATTCAATGACTAAATCAAACTTTGCAAGTATATCCTGATTTTGAAGGTTTTTAGAACTGACTTTTAGTTGGGACACAGTATTAGGCGACCATTGTCCGTCAATACTAACAGTAGGCAATAAAGTCAATTTTCCTATTCTGACATGCGTAGTATTGCTTCTTACTTCACCCGTCATATCAGCTACATCTACGGAGATTTCATAACTATAAATATCTAATCCGCTTTTATCTGTTTTAGCTAAAAAAGGTATTTCAAAATTACCTTCTTCATCTGTTATTACTGTACCACTCGCTACAACAGCTTTGTCAGATTGAGGAAAAAATCTTCCGTAATATCTCCATATCGGAATAAAACCTTTACGAGTAACCAAGTAATTCACTCTTGCATCTGAAATATTCACACCACTATATGCGAGTGCTTTACCTTTTGCAGTAATAGTATCTCCTAATTTCAAATGACCTTTAAAATCTTCAAAAGTCACCTCAAAAGTCGGTCTTTTATATTCTTCTACTAAAAAAGAGGTAGAACCGTAAGGAGTTTCCAGTGTAAAATTGCCATTCAGCCCACCTTCCGGAAGTGTAAATACACCACTGATACCTCCCCATTCATTACTGGAAAAAGTCTGCTCACTCACTTTTTGCCAATTTGCATCTTTTAGTGTAACTGAAATATTTCTATTCGTCACCGGTCGAATGCTGTCTTCCTTACTTTCAGTAACAATCGTCTTAAAATATACCTTTTGTCCCGGTCGATAAATCGCTCTATCCGTAAAAAATCTTACGCTGGTCGTCCATTTGGGTGCTGAAGGTAAATTCTCTTTATAGACATAAGGTCCATTAGTAGATAAAACATCCTGCGCTTTTTTCAAGTTGATTCTATAAGATTTACTGATGATATTGCTTTTATTCAGCTTGAACTCTCCGATGTCATTTGTAAAACCGGATTGTACCGTTTCATAAGCAGTTTTTGAGTTGTTATAAATCTGAACTTCCACTTGTACTTGTTTTAAAGACAGTCCGGAAATTCTATCATATACTGTCAGATAAACATCTTGTTGATTATTTCTAAAAACAGCCGCCATATCGCTGACTGTAAATTGGGTCACTGTGTATTTTCCATTGTTAAAATTTTTCTCCAAATCTTCAGTATAGACAATGAGTGCATATTTTCCGAACGGAAGTTCCGACATAGCAAACTCTATGCTGTGAGACAAATAATCATCTGTTGCAGGCAATTTAAAAGTTCCATCACGGACAACTTTTAGTTTTGAAAGTTCTTTCCATCTGTCTTCAATATTGTAATATCTATTTTCTGTCTTTATCTCCTTCCATTCGACTATTTTATACTTGACGGAAGGGATGTTTTGATATTGAACTAAAACTTTCCACTTTTTCTGTGACGCTTGAATGTTTTCTAATTGGACATTTAAAGATTTAGTTTGGATTTGAGTTAAAATAGACTCTGCTATTCCTGCTCCAAATGAATTGGGATATTTTTTCTGCAAGTTTTTTATTTCAGTCACTATTTTCTTTTCATCCGTACTGAAATCAGACTTATGATTGTAATGAAGTTGTATCAGATTTGCAGCAAAGACAGATTTTGCATCTTTAGCCTGATAGAATTCTTCACCCTTTTCCAAACTTTTAGCATATTCTTCTAATTGATTAGCTCCTACAAAATTATCGTTGACAAACTTTAATCTTTGCTGGTCTATCAAGCCCAAAATATCATCATTCCTATCTTTGAGTTTTTTCATCCACCTCTGAAACAACTGCAAAGTGACGGCATCATTGGAAGAGTTCTCGTCTTTGATTTTCAGGTCTAAGAAAGCATTTAAAGGTGAAAAATATTTTACATCATTGATTTCAAAAGCATTTTTCACTTCTGTCAATCGTATGTTTTTAGCGGAGAAAAAAGTTAAAGCTTCTTGATATAATAAATCCGAAAGATTTTTGAGTGAAAAGATATATTTAGATTTTTTATTGTAAGTTACAATCTCATCAAATTCGTCCAAAGGATACTTTTCGAGCGAAAGGTCATCTTCTAACACTTCAAAATACAGGTTCGCAATCTGCTGCTGAAACTGTTTGGCATCCCACATGGTAAAATCCGGAGAAAGCTCGTCACTATATGTTCGCTGTATAATTTTATACTGCGCACCGGTATAGTACGTATAATAAGCCCTCGCTAAAAGAACTTTGAGTAAAGCTTGTTCGTCAGGATTTTTGGCTTCTAAAATTGCTTTTTTTAAATCATTCACGATATTTTCATCGCTATTTTCTTCTATCACTATTCTATTTTTATAAATGTGAAGAAGTGCTTTTATTTTCTGTTCGGTATTGTTTTCTTTTTGAGCCATCTGATAGATATTTTCGGCAGCGTTAAGTGCGTCTCTGGTTAAATTTTTGTTGCTGGAAGTATTGTAGTCGTCCCACAAGGATTTAAAATCTTTTGCATAAGAATAACTACAACTTACCATTGTCAATAAAAATATCAATGTATGGAAGATGTTCTTTTTCATACTCAAATCAATTGTTTTTATGAATTTATACAAAACTTCTTACTAATACAATGCCAAAAGACAAAGTATAGTATTTATAAGACTTTTTGTAAGCCAGAATTAGAAGCAATTAGTCTTTTAAAAAGTAATGAATTAGCGGTATTGCTTTCGTACCATTAGGTGGTGTAATGCCCAAAATAGCAGAAAGTGTAGGTGCGATTTGAGCAATTGTCACCCTATCAAAAGTTTTGCCTACAGATATATTTTTCCCATAAAATAATAAAGGTACATGCGTATCATAACTGTATATGGAACCATGTGTAGTACCACGGTCAGACCAACTCATATTGAGCCAACCGGGTTTGAGCATAATGAATATATCGCCACATCGGTCAGGGTCGTAACCATTTTGATACATCCGCATCATGTCGTCTGTCAAATTCCCTACGCTAATTATCTCTGATGAAAAAGCCTTTTGTATGCCCGGTTTAAACTTTAAAAAATTTAAGATATCATTGACAATTGCATTTTTATCCAAGTTTTTAGCAGTAATGACATCATGGTTTAAATAGATCTGCATATTGGTGAAAACGCTTATCAAATCTTCTCCGTATTTTTCTTTTAGGAAGTCAGCCAAATCTTTCTTCACGATTTGATGGTCCAAAAAGCCCGCTTCCATTTTTTTTGAACTTAGATAACGTGGATTATCAGCTCCGGCATGGTCTGCGGTCAGTGTCAAAATGAAATTATCTTTTCCGACTTGTCTTTCTAACAGTTTTATCAAGCTGGCAATATTTTTATCCAAACGCAGATAAGTATCTGCTAATTCCATAGAACGTATCCCAAAATAATGCCCTACATAATCTGTTGAGGAAAAGCTGACATACACCACATCTGTCAGGTTATCTTTGTTTTGTCCCAAATGTTCATTTTTAATGAGAGCTTCTGTAAAATCCATCAGAATATCATTACCAAAAGGCGTATTCATAATCATTTTATTGCCATTGTCTGCTCTAAGTTTTTTCAGTTCATAAGGAAAGGTAGGCGTGTCTTTACCTTTGGCAATATTCTCATATAGGCTATTGTCTTCTTCGGTATATTTTTCTAAAGTCTGAGTGGATAACAAAGGTTTCCAAGTCTGATTGAGATATTTATCTCCCAATTTTCTTTTATTAAAATTTTTGACCCAATCCGGCAGATTTTCCATATAAAAAGAAGAAGAAATAAAATTTAATTCATCAGGTTGAAACCAGTAAGCGGCATCCGATAAATGTCCCGAACTCAAGATAGCCCCTCTATCTTTCATCGAAATCCCAAACACTCTTGAACGGAAGTTTGTTGCTAATTTTACTTCATCACCAAAAGTACTGGACTTCAAGTTTTTGGGTGACATCTGTCCTGCTTTAGTATCTGTTCCTATACCTAAAACTGAAGTGTCTTGTGTACAATACATCTTATCACCACTCACATTCTCTATCCAATCATTGGCCACAATCCCGTTGACAGATGGTGTGGCACCGGTACTGATACAGGCATGTCCGGCGGCTGTATAAGTAGGATAATAATTGTAATGAGCATTGGCAAAATTATATCCTTCGTTGACTAACTTTTTAAATCCTTCATTACCATATAAATCCCAAAACCGGTACAAATAATCTTGTTTCATCTGGTCTATCACCACATTGACTATTATTGTAGGCGGATGGGGATTAGGTTGGGCTGAAAGTGGAGGAGTAATAAAAAGAAAAGTGAGCAAAAGGATATAAAAGTGTCTTTTCATAAAAATTAATTTTGCATCAGTCAATATAGACAAAAGTACAAGCTTATAAAACAAAAAGCCTCGAAAATTCGAGGCTTTTTGTTTAGATATAGAGAATGTAACCTATTCTGCATCAGTATCTCCTTTCTCCATTTGTGCTTTCAATTCAGAAAGAACATCCAAGTCACCAAGGGTAGTTTTTTCTATTTTAGCATTATTAGAGCGG
>JAMLHH010000041.1 GCA_023957215.1 Chitinophagales bacterium | reverse complement strand
ATTATAGACAGTTTTTAAATATTAGAATACAATTTTAAATTAACTATTTATTTTTCAAGCATAATCAATATGTTATAAAGTAACACGAGTGAGAATAAAATAGATATTCACCTTCATAAATTATCAACAAATCACTATCCCGCCCAATTATCCCTATCTAAGCTTCTAAATTGTATAGCTTCAGCCAAGTGATATACTTGAATACCCTCGCTCTTATCCAAATCAGCAATAGTTCTTGATACTCTCAATATCCTTTCATAAGCTCTGGCAGATAAACCCAATCTTTCCATGGCTGTATTTAAAATGCTTTGACATTCATTTGAAAGAGTGCATATTTTTCTTGTCAATGGAGTATTCATTTGTGCATTGCAATGAATTTCTTCATTTTTCAAACGCTCTAATTGGACTTGTCTCGCAGCAACAACACGTTCCCGTATATTTTTACTGCCTTCAGACTTTCTATTGGAAGATAACTCTTCCAGCTTAACAGGTGTCACTTCTACATGTAAATCAATTCTATCTAATAAGGGCCCGGAGATTTTATTCAAATATCTTTGTACCACGCCAGGCGCACATGTACATTCCTTTTCAGGGTGGTTATAATAACCACATGGGCAGGGATTCATAGATGCTACCAGCATAAAATTGGCTGGATAATCTACCGTAAATCGAGCACGGGAAATCGTAACCTTTCTTTCTTCCATTGGTTGTCTCATTACCTCAAGGACAGCCCGTTTGAATTCAGGTAACTCATCTAAAAAAAGTACTCCATGATGTGCCAATGAAATTTCGCCCGGCTGTGGATTTGTTCCACCTCCTACTAATGCCACGTCACTCACTGTATGATGTGGAGAACGAAATGGTCTTTCAAAAACCAAACCGGAGTTATCTGATAACTTACCGGCTACGGAATGAATCTTAGTTGTTTCTAAAGCTTCGTGTAAAGACAAAGGAGGTAAAATAGAAGGCAATCTTTTTGCCAGCATAGTTTTTCCCGCTCCGGGTGGCCCTATCAAAATTACATTGTGACCACCTGCAGCAGCTATTTCTAAAGCTCTTTTGATATTCTCTTGTCCACGGACATCAGCAAAATCATTTTCCAAATATTCAAGGTGAGAAAAAAAATCATTTCTGGCATCTATAGTAGTAGGTTGTAAATCATTTTCTTTCCTAAAGAAATGTATGACATCCAATAGACTTTCAACCCCATATACATTTAAGCCTTTGACAATAGCAGCTTCCTTTGCATTCTTTTTTGGTAAGAATATACCTTTATATCCTTCTTTTTTGGCCTGTATCGCAATAGGTAAAGCACCTTTTATAGACTGAAGTCCACCATCTAATGACAGTTCTCCCATTAATATATAGTCAGACAACCTATCTTCCGGGATCTGACCGGAGGCTGCAAGAATACCAATTGCCATAGGTAAATCAAAAGAAGAGCCTTCTTTACGAATATCGGCCGGTGCTAAATTGATAACAGTTTTTAGCCGTTTCATCTTGTAGGCAGATTCTTTGATGGCCGACTCTATCCGTTGTAAGCTTTCTTGGACAGCCTTGTCAGGAAGTCCAACAATCGAATAGCCAATTCCTTTGTCTGTGACATTTACTTCTATTGTAATGGTAATGGCATCTACGCCATAAATTGCACTTGCATAAGTCTTTACTAACATAACCTTGTTTCTACGCTTTAAAAAAAATCAATACTAATACATAATGTTATATAGTATAAGAGTATCTTGCAGTTGAAATTCCATAAAATTGATGAAGAAATATATTCCAAACGTTTTTACACAATTTAATTTGTTTGCAGGATGTGTAGGAGTGTACGCATGTGCAACAAACCACTATAAGTTAGTTCCTATCTGTATTGTATTGTCATTAGTTTTCGATTTTATTGACGGCTTATCTGCCAGATTGTTACAAGTTAAATCAGAATTAGGTGCACAGTTAGATTCTCTGGCTGACATGGTTAGTTTTGGTGTCCTACCAGGAATGATGCTTTTACAATTAATAGGTATGTCAAATATGGGTATGGGTGGAGAGTCTTTTTTACTCAATCCAATTGCTTATTTAGGTTTTATTTTTACAGTATTTGCAAGTTTGAGATTGGCAAAATTTAATATAGATACAAGGCAATCCGAGTCTTTCTTGGGTTTGGCTACTCCGGCGGCCACAATTTTTGTATTGGGTCTCTATCTGCATTTCTTTCAACAAAATTTTTTAAATCTCCCTACATTTGGCTACAAGGTCATATATCAAATTCCGTCTCTACTTGCTATCACAGCTATTCTGTCCTTGTTAATGGTCAGTGAGATTCCCATGTTTTCATTTAAAGGAGATATTCTAAAAAGTCCGATTAAAATAGGATTTGTAATATTGTCTTTAATAATATTGCTGCTTTTTAGAGAAATAGGAATGAGTATTGCCGTCATCTTTTATATTTTTGCTTCCTTTATTGAAAGCGGTCATAAAAAAGCCTTGTTGTCAAAATAAACTTTCTTAACATATTTGTAATGCAGCCGCACAAAGGATAGAGTGGAGTATCACTCTGTTTTTGCTTCGCAAAAAGACCACGGACAATCAGACCATAGACCACCCTATTTACATCTAAGAGTAAAGAAGATAGTAGCAAAACAGAGAAGACGGAACGGCAGCCTGGTGTGCTTTAGCGCATGTGCCCATATCAATTCAAAAAATCATTTTCAGAGGATCCAATCAAATATTAAAGTTTATGTAAAGTGGATATTATTTAATCGAAAAAAGTATTTACAATTTAGACTTATTAAAATATTTATCGGTTTTTAACGAATTAAAATTTTGTATCTTGTGTTTAGTATGGAGCAAACATTTTTCACTAAGAGGTGGATAAAAATCGGACTTTGGAGTCTTGTATTTGTGGCAGTTTGGGGAATGATGATGAGGTATAAAATTGCATTTGATTTTCCTTTTTTCAAACAAAAGTTTTTGATACATGCACACTCGCATTTTGCTTTGACAGGCTGGATAGGTCATCTTCTGTATCTCGGGGTCGGGTCTATCGTTCTTCCTTATATAAATGCAGCTCGCAAAAGGTGGTATAACTTTTTGATTTGGATAAATGTTATCAGCTCATTTGGGATGCTCATTGCTTTTACGTTAGAGGGATATAAGGCAGTCTCTATTACTTTTTCAACTTTGGTTATAGTGGTTGGAGTTGCTTTTGCCGTCTTATTTATCCACGATTCAAAATTATTACCGAAAGAAAACAAGTCTCGCTATTGGGCAAGTATTGGGTTGATTTGCAATATAGTAGCTTCAGTAGGTCCTTTGTATTTGGGATATTTGATGGCTACAAATCAGGCGGGGTATTCTATCAGTATGGCCTGCATTTATTTTTATTTACATTTTCTATACAATGGCTGGTTTTTATTTGGAACCATTGCCATTATTATCAATTATTTGCCTAACAACTTTCCCTCTTTGAAAAATACAATGATTTTATTGAGTATCACCACCATACCAACTTACACTTTATCTATCATCACACTTTTCAAATTCCCTGATTGGTGTATCAATTTAGTGAGTGCTGCTACTTTAGTGGAAGTGTGTGTATGGTTTTATATTTTAACAAAAGGTATCAGTTATTTTAGAAATCATAAAGAGCTAAAGCTCCATTCAAATTACATTCGTCTATTTATTTATTCTGCGGCATTTGCCATGAGCTTAAAGTTTATCTTACAAGGATTTACTATAGATAAAGCATTTAGTATTCAAGTTTATGGAATACGGTCGATAGTGATAGGTTATTTACACTTGGTTTTCTTGGGAGTTTACAGCTTATTTTATATAGGATTGATGTTACAGAAAGGATTTATTAAACACACGAAAATTTTTATTTTTGGTGCTATCTTTTTCTTTATAGGTGTCTTCTTCAATGAATTATTTCTCGGTATTCAAGGAGGAGCTTCTATCTTCTATATATTTGTCCCTTACATGAATGAATCTCTTTTGGGAGCTGCCATCGTTTTGCTAGTCAGTGCGATTTGGATGGCGACATCTTCTAAAATCTCAGAAAGAATTAGTCAATAAAATTGTATAGAATCAGATTATTTTCACCTTAGAATTAGACGAAAATCTGTACCCGCGTAAAAAGTCTTCTATCGACATTCTTCTTTTCCCTTCTATTTGTAGAGAAAGTATCTCTAAAGATTTATCTGCGCATTTTACGCTTAAAAATGTTTTCCCGTCAGTCTTAAAAGTACCGGGTATTGAGGAATTTCCATCTATGATTTTTGTATGAAAAACCTTGATCACCTTGTCATCTATATAGGCAAATGCAGCCGGATATTCAGAAAGTCCACGTACTTTATTATGTACACGGACGACCTCTTGATTAAAATCCAATAAACAATCTTCTTTGAAAATTTTCGGAGCCGGCAAAGCTTCTATGTTAGGTTGCTTTTGGGGAGAAATATTTCCTGATTCTATTGATTGCACAGTTTTTAAAACAACTTTTGCCCCAACTTTTTTCAATTTATCGTGCAAGGAAGATGCATTATCTTCCGGCTCAATATCTACAACCTGATTAAAAAGGATATCGCCTGTATCAATTTTATGTTCAATGAAAAAGGTCGTCACACCGGTTTGTTTTTCACCGTTCATAATAGCCCAATTGATAGGTGCCGCACCGCGGTATTGAGGTAAAAGACTAGCATGTAAATTAAAAGTTCCTCTTTCAGGCATAGACCAAACAACTTCTGGCAACATTCTGAAAGCAACTACAATAAATAAATCAGCTTTAGTATCCTTTAATGCCTGAATAAAGCCCTCATCTCTTAATTTGTCGGGTTGTAAAACCGGTAAATCATTTTTTATTGCATAATCCTTTACTTCGGAAATTTTCAACTTTTGACCACGTCCTGCCGGTTTATCAGGCGTAGTCACCACTGCTCTAATATCATAGCCTTCACGAACCAAAATATCCAAGCTGTCCACGGCAAATCCGGGTGTACCCATGAATACTATTTTGAGTTTTTCAGACATACTTTATAAGATAAAATTGAATGTAAAGGAATATTATTTTTTGGAAATACTTCTTTTAGATTTTGCCTTTTTCTCAGGAGCTTCCGAAATAATCTTTAGTACATCATCTTCTGTTAAAGTCTGCGGATCAGTCCCTTTTGGTATTTTAAAGTTATCCTTTCCTTTTTTGATATAAGGACCATATCTACCATTTAAAACTTGAATACTATCTCTAAACTCGTGTATCAATTTTTTAGAATCCGCTTCTCTTTTCGCTTTTATAAGCTCGATGGCGGTAACTTCATCAATAGAAAAAGGTGAAATATCTTTCAAAGAAACAAAAAGTTTATCATGTTGAATATAAGGACCGAAACGACCAATATTTGCCTTGATGGCTTTATCTTCAAAAGCACCTACTACTCTTGGCAACTTAAATAATTCCATCGCCTCTTCAAAAGTGATAGTATGAATACTTTGTCCTTCAAGAAGGCTGGCAAATCTCGGTTTTTCTTCATCGTCCACTGTCCCTATTTGTATCATAGGGCCATAACGTCCGATTCTTGCAATCACAGGTTTTCCACTCACCGGATCTGTACCCAATTGTCTTTCTCCAGTTACTTTACCTTTTTCTGCTTCAGAAGTCTCTACTGCTTTATGAAATGGTTGATAAAATTCTTTCATCATTTTTGACCAATCTAATTTATTGTCTGCGATACGGTCAAAATCCTTTTCAATGTTTGCAGTAAAATCATATTCCATGACATGTTTGAAATGTTCGGTCAAATAGTCGTTCACCAACATTCCAATATCTGAGGCCATTAATTTACCTTTTAAAGAGCCTGTTGATTCTTTAATAACTTCTTTATGGACATTTTTATCCTCTGCTTGGATATTTAAAACGATGACTTTTCTTTTAACACCTTCTTTATTTCCTTTGGCAACATAGCCTCGATTAATAATAGTGCTGATGGTAGGTGCATAGGTTGAAGGACGTCCGATACCAAGTTCTTCTAATTTTTTCACCAAACTCGCCTCCGTATATCTTGCAGGTGGCTTTGAATAACGCTGGCGCGCTTCAATATTTCTGTATAAAAGATTTTGAGAAACTGCCAAAGGTGGTAACATACCGGAATCTTCATCTTCCAATTCCTCATCCGTAGATTCCAAATATACTTTTAAGAAACCCGGAAAGATAATCACCTCACCACTTGCCATAAAGATTTCGTGTCTGTTAGATATATCAATTTTGACTGTCGTCTTTTCTACTTTCGCTTTACTCATTTGAGAAGAAATTGTACGTTTCCATATCAAATCATAAAGTCTCTGCTCATCCCTCGTACCATTTACGCTTTCATTTTCCAAGTAGGTCGGTCTGATGGCCTCATGCGCCTCTTGGGCATTTGTACTTTGAGTGGCATATTGGGTAGGATGACTATATTCATTTCCATAAGTCTTTTGAATATAGCTCGCAGCACTATTGATTGCCAGATCAGAGAGAGCGGTACTATCCGTTCTCATATAAGTAATCTTTCCCGACTCATACAACTTCTGTGCCACCATCATGGTTTTGCTCACGCCAAAACCCAATTTCCGGCTGGCCTCTTGTTGTAAGGTTGAAGTAGTAAAAGGTGCTGAAGGTGATTTTACACCCGGTTTGACTTGAATATCTGCCACTGTAAATGTAGTATTGATACACTTCTCCAAAAAATCAAGAGCTTCTTTCTCAGTTTCAAATTTTTTATTTAATTCTGCTCTGAAAGAATTATTTCCTACCGTAAAAACAGCAACAACTCTATAAACGGGTACGCTTTCAAAGCCGATAATTTCTCTTTCTCTTTCTACGACCAATCTGACGGCTACAGATTGAACTCTACCGGCAGAAAGGTTTCTATTAGATAATTTTTTCCATAAAACAGGTGACAATTCAAAACCCACCAATCTGTCTAAAGTTCTTCTTGCCTGTTGTGCATTGACCAAATTCATATCGACTGTCCGTGGATGAGCGACTGCATTTTTAATCGCCGAATTGGTGATTTCATTAAAGACAATCCTTTTGGTGGTAATAGGATTTAAACCCAATGCCTCACAAAGATGCCATGAAATAGCCTCACCTTCACGGTCGCCATCCGTTGCGAGCCAAACTTCTTTTTGTTTGGCAAGTTTTTTTAACTCGGTAATCAGTGATTTCTTATCGTCAGGGATTTCATAATCCGGTTGGAAATTCTTTTCAATATCTATTCCCAACTGATTTTTAGGTAAATCTCTGATATGACCAAAGCTCGATTTTACCACGAAGTCTTCCCCCAATATTTTTTCAATAGTTTTAGCTTTAGCAGGAGACTCCACGATTAATAAATTATTGGCCATGATGATTTAATTTATGATGCAAAGAAATAACTTTTGTATTGTTTTTAAAAATTAGATGAAAAAGTATAACAATTTCACATTAAACAATGGACAGTCCATCAAATTGTTTAATTGCGACAATTATATTTTATAGAAAGCCTATCACTTTTTGTTTCTTATAAAGTAATCTAAAGTCAACTTACCTCCACCTGCAACTAGCATCACAAGGTAAGATAGACAGTATAACATCGGACTTTCCATTGAATTTCCCATTTGATATAATACATAAGATGCTACTAACATATTGACAAAGAGAATCAAAGTCGCTACTCTCGTAAAAAGTCCAAGAATAATAAAGATAGAAACAAAAAACTCAGCTATCATAGCTATATAAAAAGAGGGAACTACTCCGATGTGAATGGGATTCGGAAATTTGATTTCATCACCATAGAGTACAGTTTGAAACTTACCCCAACCATGATATTTAATCATAAAATACGAGATACCGACTCTGAAAATGAATAGTCCTGCATCTTTTAAATCAATATTGTTCAAGCTCTTTTTTGCCATCTTTTTTCAATTTGGGTGCGAAGATAGCCTAAAAAATGAATTTGTGTTCAACTCACAGTTTTGAATATTTACGAATTAAAAACTCATAAAGCTTATTGGCAATAAAAACTTGAGAGGTATAGAGGCTTTCTCTGTGGGTTTTGCAAAATAGTCATGTGTCTTTAAATTATCTTTGGTAATCAGCATCTCTATCCACTTTGCTACCTCAACAGGATTTTGTCCTTTGTCTAAGTCTTTATTAATAGACTCATATACCATATCAAAGGTTTCCTTATAGTCTAAAGGCAAATTTGAGTGGATTCTACTATCTGAAATGTGAGTTTTAATTTCGCCCAAATGTAAAGCACTGACTTGAACATTCCATGGTCTCAGCTCATATCTCATCGCTTCGGTTATTTTATCCAAAGCCGCTTTTGAAGCTGAATACAAGCCACGAAACGGAAGTCCCATTTCACTCGCAATACTCGAAATATTGATCATCTTACCGGATTGATAATTCCTCATATTGGGTAAGATTGCCGACATCATTTCTATAACGGCTATAAAATTGAGATCAAAGAGTCGGTAAATATCTTTTTTATCAACCGCCTCTACCGAACCGACCATTCCTACACCGGCATTATTAATCAAGACATCTATCTGACCACATTTCTCCACAATTTCTTGGACTACTTCTACTACTTGTTGTCGAATAGTGATATCGACAGTATAGCTTTTAAAGAAGTCATTTTTCACCTTTGTCCTACTCAAGCCAAAAACTTGATGACCTTTTTTACCCAAATATTCAGCACCGGCATACCCAATCCCTCTTGACGTTCCCGTAACGATGATATTCATGTAAGAAGCTACTTTTTAGATTTAGATTTCGCCATATCACCGGTGATGATAGTGGAAAATTTACTTTTTAACTTTAACAATGGTTCTTCTAAATAATGAAAAGTAAGTGATGAGATGACAGTCACAAAAATAGCAGAAATAGCGATCACTATTAAGCTCACCACCTGATGTGGCAATCCATCGAATAGAGGTTTCATCAATTTAAAAACAACAAATATGCTCAGTATATGGAACATATAGAACCCATAGGAAATCTTCCCCATATAGTTAAAAAACCTATTTTCCATATTGACAAATGAGTTGGGATTAGAAGATAAATTTAATATCATGATTGCAAATAGAAAAGCATAAATTTCAGGATGAAAAATCGGGAATCTTACCCCTTTTATTACTAAGCCCAAAAATAAAACATAAGTTCCAATATCAACAATTGGATGAAAAAGGAGTTTTAATATTTTCTCTTTTTGATGGTATTTCACCCAAGCCATCAAGCCTCCGACAGCCATTGTCGATATAGTAAAGTTTTCCCAAACATTAGATGCAATCTTCAAGGGAGTAGTATCAGGCATTCCTCGGCTTAAATACGATAATATAAACAATACAATATTGTAAAAAATAATAACTCCAAAGAGTGCAAATAAAATATTTTTAGCAAATTTTACTAACCACGGCCACATAAAATAAAATTGCTCCTCCACTCCTATCGACCAACTTGGACTCAAAAGTGGCACAGGGCTAGGTACAAAAGCCTTGACAGCTACATTGGGAAGAATAAAAAGATACAAGAGAATAATAGACCAATAACTCACAGAATGAATTGAAGGTTGTCCAGGGACATTAAAGAAAGAGATTTGAGGCCATACAAACAAACCTAACAATACAGTAAAAAAGTAAAGCGGCCATATTCTAAGTATCCGTCTCATGTAGAAATTTTTAATACTCACTGTTTTCTTTTTATCTTTCTCCACCATTAAAAGGTAGGTGATTAAAAAACCGCTTAATACAAAAAAACTGATTACAGCCAGATGACCCAATCTTTTTAATCCTTCCGTATAGTAATTTTCCATACCATAGACCCATTTAATCATTTCAGTATGTGTCACTACAACCACCATACATGCTAAGAAACGCAATCCGTTGAGATTAGGTAAATATACTTTCACTTAGATACTAATACTTGCACCCAAATATATAGATTACATTCCTTTTCTTTTTAGTTTATCATTTTTTTTCTCTATCATTTCAAAATTTATTACTTTTAGGCATAATTAAAAAATAATGAAATTTTTTTTAGACACTGCTAATCTTGATCAGATAAAAGAAGCGAATGATTTAGGAATTTTGAACGGAGTAACAACAAATCCATCTTTGATGGCAAAAGAAGGTATTGTGGGGAGACAAAATGTTTTGGATCATTATATAAAAATTTGTAAGATAGGAGAAGATCATACAGATGGCTTTGATGTCAGTGCCGAAGTAATTTCCACCGATTTTAAAGGGATGGTCAAAGAAGGTGAAGAGTTAGCCGAACTCCATGAGGATATCGTCGTAAAGATACCTATGATTAAAGATGGTGTTAAAGCCATGAAATACTTTACAGATCGTGGAATTCGTACCAACTGTACATTGATTTTCTCTCCCGGTCAGGCTCTTTTGGCCGCCAAAGCCGGTGCCGCTTATGTTAGTCCTTTTATTGGAAGATTAGACGATATAATGATAGACGGAATAGACCTCATCAAACAAATAGTCAAAATATACGACAATTATCTATTTGATACTGAGATACTTGCAGCAAGTATAAGAAATCCACTCCACATTGTAAAATGTGCAGAAGAAGGAGTAGATGTCGTTACTTGTCCATTGCCTTCTATTTTAGGATTACTCAATCATCCGTTGACCGATATCGGATTAGCCAAATTTTTAGAGGATCACAAGAAAGCAAACGGGAAAAAGTAGAGATATGATAGACGGTTCGTATCCGGGTTTCGTTTTATTGACATTTCCAAAATGTTCTGAGAATGAGATTTAGATATAGAAAATCATATATTTATTTAGGTCTGTTTCTCGGTGTGATTTGGACGGTTTGGGGAATTGACTATATCGTGATGAGTCATCATTATACATGGTTAGGAATATTATTTTTACCATTTGGATTTTATCTCTTGATAAAACTTTATTTTGATTATACCAATAAATATGTCAGTATTAACACCCAGTCTGTCAAGGTCTTCAATTTCCCTTTTCGAACCAAAGAATTACAAGTCGGTCATTTGGAGAAGGTAAAAAGATTAGGCACTCATTTCATTTTTGAATCAGAAAACAAGACCATAAAAGTCAGTAAAAGATTATTGCATAAAGAAGATTTAATAGCGTTTGAAAAGATTTTTAGAGAGATAGAACAAATAGTTCATTCAAGCATCTCTAATATTGAATATCAAAAAAAGTAAATAGAAATCAATGTTAAGAAATTAGCAGACTATATGTTATCTTTTTTTTAATTATTCCAAAATTGTTTTTTTAACTAAGCAAAAAATATATCCATTGTATATTTTTATAATCAGAATTATATATGGTAATTGTTCCTGCAATAGATATAATAAATAGTCAGTGTGTCAGATTGACTAAAGGCGATTACAACACAACTAAAATATACAATTCAGATCCCTTACAAATGGCTTTAAAATTTGAAGAAGCAGGTATCACACATTTGCATTTGGTAGATTTGGATGGGGCAAAGAACAAGGCTGTTGTCAATTGGGAAGTTTTAGAAAAAATAGCTAAAAATACTTCTTTGAAAATTGATTTTAGTGGAGGCTTGTCAAGTGAAGAGCAATTAGAGAAAGCTTTTGACTTGGGTGCTTACAAGTTAACAATTGGAAGTATGGCAGTTAAAGCTCCGGAAATCGTAAAAAGTTGGATAGCGAAATTTAAAGCAGATAAGCTTATCCTTGGTGCTGATGTATTGGGTCATCATATTGCCATTCACGGTTGGAAAGATCAATCAGATATGGAAATATATGACTTTATCGAACAGTATGTCCAACTCGGCATTTATCACATCATGTGTACAGATGTCAGTAAAGACGGTATGCTCCAAGGACCGTCTTTAGAACTGTATAAAGATATTTTAAAAAGATTTCCTGAAATACAATTGGTAGCCAGTGGTGGGGTGAGTACAATCCAAGATTTGAGAGATTTGAAAACTATCGGTTGTGCATATACCATTGTAGGGAAAGCTATTTATGAAGGAAAAATAAATATAAATGAATTAAAAAGTAATGAGTAGTAGATAAATGGATAGTGCTTTTACTTAAATATCAATCAGTACATTGGATTATAAATTTCATACTTTAAAACAAATAAATAAAAAACTATGACCACAAAAAGAATTATTCCATGCTTGGATGTCAAAGACGGCAGAACTGTCAAAGGTGTTAATTTTATCAATTTCAAAGATGCCGGTGATCCGGTAGAGATGGCAAAAGCCTATGTTGCTCAGGGAGCTGATGAGCTAGTCCTTTTGGATATTACTGCAACAGTGGAGAAGCGCAAAACATTCATAGATTTGGTTAGACGAATGGCAGAGGCCATACAATTACCTTTTGCAGTTGGTGGTGGAATCGCAAGTGTAGAAGATGCTGAAAAAATTTTAAATGCAGGAGCAAGTAAAGTATCCATCAATTCCGCAGCAGTGAAGGACCCTGATTTAATCAATGAGATGGTTGAAAAATTCGGAAGTAAGAAAGTAGTAGTAGCTATTGATGTAAGAAAAGTGGACGGACAATGGAAAGTGGTTGTCGATGGAGGTAACACCGTTGTAGATTTAGATGCTTTAGAGTGGTCAAAAGAGGTAGAAAAACGCGGAGCAGGCGAAGTATTACTAACCTCTATGGATCACGATGGCGTGAAAAATGGTTTTGCTTTGGATATCACCGGAGATATGGTAAAAGCACTTAAAATACCCGTGATTGCATCAGGGGGAGCAGGCAACATGCAAGATTTTGTAGATGTCTTTAAACAAACCGATGTAGATGCAGGGTTAGGAGCAAGTGTATTTCACTTTGGTGAAGTCACTATTCCTGAGCTAAAAGCTTTATTAAAAAAGGAAGGTATCGCCGTAAGATAGATAGAGTCTTTTTCTAATTTTTACCCGGGCTATTGTCCGGGTTGTTTTTCTTTTTCTTTTTGCGGTTGCGATCGTTTCTTGGTTTATTTTGAGAAGTTTCTTTATTTTGTTGAGGGGAAGGCGAAGTCTCCTTTTTTCTGTTACTATTTTGCTGTTGATTCCCTATAGATTGGGGTGAACCGTTCTCCTGCTTCCTATCAGTGTTTTGTCGAACTTTGTTATTAGTATTTTGCTTTGATATAGTTACTTGTTGAGATTTGTCATTTGTATCATCTTTAGAAGGTTTAGTTTTCTTCTTCCTTTTTTTTCCTTTCTTACCTCGATCAGATTCCTCCAAGTTTTTTAAGGAGATTTGTCCTACCACTTCAACATACTCTTCCGCCTCAGTATTTTCTTCTGCTATGGTTAAATCACTGATACTCGCAGGTCTTTTACCCTGTTTATTAAGATTGAGAGCCTCTTTTACATTGTTGATAGGAATAGAATAAAAATTATGATCGTCCGGCAAAGTATATATCATCAGCCCTTTTAAGATATCCGTCTTTAATAAATGTGCTTTACCGGCATCCGTGTCAATATAATCTGCATTGTCAGGGAAGTCTTTGAGAGCATCCAAATAGGTATCCAATTCAAAATTGAGACAACATTTTAATCTCCCACATTGCCCTGAAAGCTTAGTCTGGTTGATGGACAGATTTTGATACCTTGCGGCAGAAGTATTGACAGATTTCAGTTGAGCCATAAAAGTAGTGGAACACAATTCTCTACCGGAAGATGAAATGCCTCCTACCCTTGCCGCTTCTTGTCTTGCACCAATTTGACGCATTTCGATTTTAACTTTAAATTCCTTCGCTAATACTTTTATCAACTCCCTAAAATCCACTCTTTGAGTTGCAGTATAGTAAAAAGTTGCTTTTTTACAGTCTGCTTGATATTCTACATCACCCAATTTCATATCAAGATTGAGTTCACGAGCCATGATTCTGGCTTTAAGCATGGTTTCTTTTTCTTTGGCTCTCGCTTCATCTCTGAGCTTTAGTTCATCTTCATTGGCAATTCTGAGTATTTTTGGAAATTCCGTATCTTCTTTGACTTTGCGTCTTTTCATCTGCAATTTGACTAACTCACCACTAAGAACAATTTTTCCAATATTAAAACCCATCGAAGCTTCTACCACCACCTCGTCATTTACATATACGTCCAAATTATCGGCATTGGTATAAAAGCCTCTACTTGCACCATTCTTAAAACTGACTTCGTATATATTAAATCTCTCTTCGAGTGTATCTGTAATATCTGACAACCAATCATGAACGGTCGTCATTGAGGTCTTTCCACAACCTCCACCGCCATTTTTGCATTTTCCACTACAATTACCGGAACCACAACCACTTCCCATTTATCTATCTATTTATGCTGAAGAAAACCTAATGTCATTGTTTACACTTGGAATTCTATTCTTATTAATTAAAGCTACTAAGTTATGAAATTATAGACAAAACTATGTTATTTTGAAAATTTGTACATTGACTTATTACATCTGATAATATAAATTGTATGTACATTCATCCTATTTTACAATTCTATCAAAATTCTCAAAAGGAATCGCTAAAAGCATTTTCTTTATAAAGACTCCCTATACCCTACAACCCTATTTCTTCGGTATGAAATTTGTGAAATATTACGTAACTTATCCAAGTTGTTTAGAATAAAAAGAATGAAAATTTTTACAGCCGAACAGCAAAAAAGAGCTGATCAATTTACCGTAGAAAATGAACCGGTTTCATCTATTGATTTGATGGAACGTGCATCACATGGATTTACTCAACTATTTTTCAAAAATTATAAAGACAAAACTGCCGTCAAACATATTTTTTGTGGAAATGGAAATAACGGCGGAGATGGATTAGCCATAGCCAGACACCTCAATCAGGCCGCACATCCTGTAAAAGTATATATCAAAGATGAACATGGAAGCAAAGATTATGAAAAAAATCTTAATCGTATAAGATCATCTTCCAATATCAAAATCATCAAAATAGATGAATCTTTTACTTTAGAAGATATTGAATCTAAGGATTTTATCATAGATGCCATTTTCGGCACAGGACTCAATCGCCCAATTGAAGGGACATGGGCAAATGTCATTCGCCAACTCAATACATTATCAGCATTTAAAATGTCAGTGGATATTCCTTCGGGGCTTTTTGCGGACAAACACAATTTATCTGAAAATATCATTTACTTCGCAGATAAAGTTTATACTTTTCACGCACCGAAATTGTCTTTTCTATTTCCCGAGAATGCCCAGTATGCCAAAAGATTTGAGATTATTGATATAGGAATCTCTCCTCAATTTCGAGAAAAAGAAGCTTGTTCTCATTACTACACTCTCAAAGAAGATATACTCAAAGTTTATGTCAAGAGGACGAAGTTTTTACACAAAGGAAACTTTGGCCACACCTTATTGATAGCCGGCTCTAAAGGAAAGATAGGTGCAGCTATTTTGAGTTCAAAAGCCGCCTTACGCACAGGTGCCGGTTTATTGACCACCCATATACCTGCAAGTGCATTGGATATCATGCAGATATCCGTACCTGAAGCCATGTGTAGCATAGATAAACATTCAGATTTTTGGACAGAAATACCTGATTTGGAGAAAAAGACCATCGGTATCGGTCCGGGTATTGGTACAGATTTTACAACTCAATCTACCTTCAAAAGTTTATTGGAAAAGACTCAAAAAGCAATGGTCATAGATGCCGATGGTCTCAATATACTTAGTGCCAATCAGGAATGGATAAAACTCGTTCCTCCCGACAGTATCTTAACTCCACATCCCAAAGAGTTTGAAAGACTTGTAGGTACTTGGGAAAATGATTTTGAAAGATTAGAGATACAAAAGGAATTTTCTAAAAAGCATCAAGTCATCATTGTACTCAAAGGTGCTAATACAAGTATCACTGATTGTAATGGAAATGTTTATTTTAATTCCACCGGAAATAGTGGGATGGCTACTGCCGGCTCGGGAGATGTATTGACAGGGATGATTACCTCTTTATTAACCCAAAGCTATTCATCTATTGACGCAGCAGTCTTGGGTGTTTATTTACATGGATTGGCAGGAGATATCGGTATAAGTTATACTTCACGAGAAGCTTTAACAGCCAGCGATATTATTCAATATATCGGGCAAGCTTTTAAAACTTTATCTGAAAATGAATAAGAAAAAGATTGTTATCCTAACTGGTGCAGGTGTGAGCGCAGAAAGCGGCATCAAAACTTTTAGGGATCAAAATGGTCTATGGGAAAATCATAGAGTAGAAGATGTAGCATCACCCGAAGGTTTTGCCAGAAATCCCGATTTAGTCTATGACTTTTACAACAAAAGAAGAAGACAACTCATAGAATGTGAACCTAATGCAGCTCATTTTGCCTTGGCCAGCTTAGAAAAAGATTTTAATACTTTTATCATCACGCAAAATGTGGATGACTTACATGAACGTGCCGGTAGTACACAAGTCATTCACCTCCACGGCGAGCTATTCAAAGTGAGAAGTGTAGATGATCCGTACATTGTTATGGATTGGAAAAAAGATTTAACCGGTAAAGATAAAGGTCCTGATGGACACAGATTAAGACCTCATATTGTTTGGTTTGGCGAAGCTGTTCCTATGATAGAGGATGCAATAGATGTTGTCAGACAAGCAGATTTATTGATGACAGTAGGTACTTCCTTACAAGTATATCCGGCAGCCAGTCTCATGCATTATGCAGACAGCAATATCCCGATGTACTATATCGATCCACACGCTGATAGAAATTATAACGGACAATTAATTAAGTGCATATCTGAAAAAGCGACTATTGGTGTACCTTTGTTAGTGGATAATATTAAGAAAGGTCAAATCTTTTAAACTCGATAAACGTTATTAAACAAAGCTTTGGTGAAAGGTGTACTTCTTTTATTATTCTTAAAATTAGAGTGAGATTAATATGGAAAAGAAAACAATAAAGATTGATTATTTCTTAGCAAAAAATACCGGCGAATTAAATATGTCAGAAAGAGCCTTATTGCAAGCTGCAATGAGAGCAACAAAAAACAGTCATGCTCCGTACTCTAAGTTTCATGTAGGGGCTGCTCTGCTATTAGATGACGGCTCTGTCATCGAAGGAAGTAATCAGGAGAATGCATCTTTTCCTATCGGTTTGTGTGCCGAAAGAACAGCTTTGTCTGCAAAAGCTTCCATTGCACCACAAAAAAAAGTAAAAATGATAGCCATACGTACAAAAAGTAACTTATCGCAAACGACTGAGCCTGCGGCTCCTTGTGGAATTTGTCGTCAAGCTCTTTTGGAAGTAGAAGAAACTCAAAAACACAATATTAAAGTGATTTTACAAGGTGAATTTGGCTCGGTTTTGGTATTTAATTCTGTAAAGGAGCTTTTGCCCTTTTACTTTGGCTCAAAAGATTTTTAAAACTTTAATTTATGAAAAAGAATAAGAACTTTTTATTACCTTTTATAGCAATTACAGGATTTTTTTTAGCGACAGCTTGTAAAGAAAAAGGACTCTCTGACACTATGCTAAAAGCAGATTCAATACGTTATGAAACTGTAGATTTTGATATCAACGATCCACGTTATGATGGAGATATTGAGTTTCAATCTAACTATAAAGTCTCTTACCCAAAAATAACAGATGATATTTCACAAGAAGTCAAAGAAAAGATTAATACAGAAATAGCAGGATTTATTTTAGATACTAACGTTGCTATCAGCCATTTTCCTGACATTCCTCAAATGGCTCAAAAGTTCTTTGACGATTATTATCATAGTTATGACGACTCCATGAGATTTGCAGGTTGGTCAGTAGAGAAGAATACTGTAATAGCATCTAAAGTAGGTCCACTACTCACACTCGCCTATTCGGAATTTAGTTTTATGGGAGGTGCACACCCCAATTCTACCTCCATTTATAAGGTTATCGATTTGAATGATGGAAAGCTTGTCAAACTTGCAGATATCATTGACGAGACAAAAATGGATGAATTGAATACAATCAGACTTACTGCTTTTGAAAAACAAAAGAATGATTTGGAATTTATGAAAGAGAGTGATTGGAAAAATTATCTGTTTTCTGACGAATTTAAAGCCGGAGGTAATTTTAACACCAATGAGAATTTTAAGGTTTCTAAAGATGCAGTTTCATTCTTCTACAATGCTTATGAGATTGCGCCTTATGCTTTTGGCAGTACTGACCTAAAAGTAGCTTTAACAGATTTACAGCCTATACTCAATAAAAAATCTCCCTACTATAAGTACTTGAAGAGATAGGATTTTGAAGTACGAAGTTAGATGTACGAAGTTAGAAGTTCAGATATCTTTATAGTATCTCTCGGATAGAAGGGTACATTTTTTTGTAGTATGTAGAAAGTTTTGTCTTACTCACCCAAATCGCTTGTTCGATATCTTCTTCTGTTTGGGGCACAAGTGTGTCTTGACCATGATATCTCATTTTATACCAATAGGTTAATTTCATAGTGGGTTGCCCATTGAAAAAATAAGAGTGATATGTTCCTTCGTTGAGTTGAGCTTTGAAATGAATTTTTTCACCTAAAAACAAATTCTGCACTCCTGTTTCTTCTTCCACCTCTCTGATAGCTGCTTGACCCGGATTTTCACCTTCTTCTATTTTGCCTTTTGGAAGATCCCAAAATCCCAGACGATAGATTAATAATATCTCTTGATTTTTGTTTTCTACTACTCCACCTGCTGCCTCAATCACATTAAAGAGAGAGAGTAAATATTGTTTGAGTTGCTCAAGATCTGAATGATAAATTATTAGTTGACTATTATTTTTACTATCATATAATATATCAATGGCCTGTTGCAGTTGACTCTGAGATTCATACTTTTTAATAATGAACAAATCATCATTTTCAAGTATTTCTTCTACTAGACCCGGATTTTGGCAGAGGATGAGTACCTTGTTATTGATAAAAAATTTATATTTTTGAGCTATCATGTCGAATAATTCATCTGTTTTAGCGGAATATTTATTGCAAATTAAAGCAATTCAGCTCAATGTACAAAGTCCTTTTACTTGGGCATCGGGCTGGAAGTCGCCAATTTACTGTGACAATAGGATTTTACTTTCATATCCGGAGGTAAGAAGTTTTATCAAACACGAGCTTTCTTTAATCATTAAAGAGAAGTTCCCATCTACCAACTGTATCGCAGGTGTGGCCACAGCAGGTATTCCTCATGCCACACTTGTAGCTGATTTACTTGATTTGCCGATGGTCTATGTCAGAAATAAGCCCAAAGGTCATGGTATGCAAAACACCATCGAGGGGAGAATACCCAAAGATGCAAAAATTGTAGTCATTGAAGATGTGGTTTCTACTGGGAAAAGTAGTTTAAAAGCCGTAGATGATTTACGGGAGGTGGAAGGCGTAGAAATTCTTGGCATGGCTGCTATTTATACTTATGGATTTGAATTAGCGAAAGAAAGATTTAATGAAAAAGAAGTACCTCTCTTCACCATTACCAATTATACGGATTTAATTTCTGTCGCCGTTAAAAGTGGTTATGTAAGTAAAGACCATATTGAAACTTTGTCTAAATGGAGGCACAACCCCGAAATTTGGGAATCTAAATAGCTTATAAATGTTTGAACTAACAAACATCATCACTTTTTTCAAATATCTGTCAATACCCCTTATTAGTGCATTTATTGGGTGGATAACCAATGTAATTGCCATCAAAATGCTTTTTTATCCGAGACGCCCCAGGAAAATTATATTTTTCACCATTCAAGGAATTTTTCCCAAAAACAAAAAGAGAATTGCAACAAAATTGGGAAATGTCGTACAGCGGGATCTGATCAATTTTAATGACATCAAAGGAAAACTCAAAGACGGAGATTCACTTGATAATGTAAAGGAAGAAATTGCCATCAAAGTGGATGAAGTACTCAGAGGGAGATTGGAAAAGATGAAAATCAGTAATATCGTACCTGAACAGATAGTCAAAAGTACTCATAAAGCCATCGTCAGTCAAATAGAAAGAGAGTTGCCAAATTTTATAGATACTGCTTTGACAAAGGTAGAGTCCAAACTCAATATTCATGATATTGTCGTGAGCAAGGTCGAAAATTTCTCAGATGAAAAACTCGAACGGATGCTCTTAGATATCACGGCTAAAGAATTTAAGTTTGTAGAAGTCTTGGGTGGTGTATTAGGTTTTATAATTGGTATTTTCCAATTAATCATGTCATTATTTTACTTTTAGGTTTTCATCTTTTTTTGACCAGTAGCCGGCTAAAACAGGTCCCGAAATATTGTGCCAAACACTAAAAAATGCACTTGGCACAGCAGCTAAAGGTGAGAAGTACATAATTGCCAACGCTGCTCCCAAACCGGAGTTTTGCATACCTACTTCTATTGATATAGCCTTTTGATCTTTAAAATCTAACTTTAGCAATTTAGCTGTCAAGAAACCTAATAGCAAACCCAAACCATTGTGCAAAACGACAATGATAAAAATGAGTAAACCCATTTAGGCTAAATATTCACTACTCAATGCCACAACGGAGGAGGCCACAATCACAATACCCACGTACAGAAATCACATCTGATGATTGCTGATTCACCGGAACGAGTGCTACGTTATCACCTAAGATAGTACCTACCAAACCGCTATTCAAACCTTCATTCAAATAGAAGTCATAATCACGTGCATTGTTATTGACCACGGAAAACTGTACCATTCTTCTACGGCCTGCTTTGACTTGCTGTACTTCCTGTGGAAATGCACCTACTGCATCAGTACCAGAAGTTGGGCTACTATTGCAGAAGCGATACCTGCAACGAATAAGACTATGATCAAGCCCCAGTTTAGATTTTTAAACATTTTCATTTTAGATTTATTTCATGCAAATTTGCGTTAAGTATTTTTGTTGCTTATCTATTGAGTTTCAATAACTTAGATTAATCTATTTTAGGGTTTTATAATGTGTATGATTTGAGAAAAAATGCTATATTTGTATATGAAAAATTAAATATTCAGTATGGAAACAATAGTAATATCATCGAGTA
>JAMLHH010000040.1 GCA_023957215.1 Chitinophagales bacterium | reverse complement strand
CAAATAGTTTAACAGTTAATTTGCTGTTTATCAAGGAATTCTATTTTTGTCATGTAGTAAAATAATATATACTTTGTTTGCGATACTTTGCTTCGTTTATTAATATCAAATATAAAAGATTCGTATCACCCATGCAAGAGATTGGAAGGATAATAAGTAAATAGATGAAATCGAAAATGATGAGGCAGTACCGGCAACTAATCGAGTCTCATTACACACTACTCATTACCCATTACATAGTCTTAATACTACTGGAAAGACATATCCAAATGAAATTATAGTTTTAACTTTTGGAGATACTGCTGGATATATTTTCCTAAAACATCGAACTCGATATTTACGGTGTCACCAACTTTGTATTGATGAAAAATAGTGTGTTCGTAGGTGTATGGAATAATTGCCACATGGAAATTTTTGTCTTGGGTTTTGACCACGGTCAGACTCACACCATCAATACAAACGGAACCTTTGTTGACCAAAAAGAAGTCAAGATTAGGGTCTAATTCAAAGTAAAATTCATGACTGCCATCCACCTCAATTATTTTTTTGAGAGTAGCTTTCCCATCCACATGGCCTTGTACAATATGGCCATCTAATCTATCGCCGACCATCATGGCTCTTTCGATATTGACGATGTCCCCGACCTGTAAACTACCCAAAGTTGTTTTGTCCAAAGTTTCCTTAACAGCGACCACGTCGTACTGATTACCATCAATTTTTGTGACAGTCAGACAGACACCGTTATGAGAAACGCTTTGGTCGATTTGCAATTCTGAAGTGATGTCAGTCTCAACAACAAAACGTAAATTTTCTTCTTCCTTGTGTATTTCTTTGACCTTGCCAAAGGTCTCGATAATTCCTGTAAACATTATTTTCCTCTTAATAATTGTATGTAACCACTCAAAGGTTTTTCTAATTTCTTTTCACCGCTCATCGTTTGATAATAAACTTCACACACGTAGTAGAAAATGCCGGATTCTAACTCTTTACCTTTGGAATCGACACCTTTCCAATTGATATCTGGAGAAGTAGTTTCATATACCAAATTGCCCATGCGGTTGTATATTTTCAAATCAATTCTCGTGACACCGGAGTAGGGGATGATAGGCGTGTAGAGGTCATTGATGCCATCACCATTGGGTGTGAAAGTATTAGGTAGTTCGTATATCGGACAATCTGAAACACAGGCTTCATTAGAAGCAAGGCTTTTTCGGTCTTCGTCCAAAGCCATCACTTGATAACAAGCGTATAAGGAATGATCTAAATGATGTTCATAAGTTCTGGTTTGATAACCGAAAACGCTATCTACGATGTAATAATCTTCGTCAAACTCTCCTTTATAAAAAATGTAAAACTTAGAGGCCAAACTATCTTCGCAGTTTCTGCCAAAATTCCAAGATAAGTAATTGGTAAAGTCTGTTTTATTGAGACTTTCATCTAAGCAAAAATTATTGATACTCAAAATAGGTGTACAAAGCAAAGTGGTATCTGTAGGTTCGGCACAGACGATTTGTGAAAAGTTTGGTAGAGGTTCTTTTAAACCTTCTTTATGGTAACTTCCTATACCTTCCACCTTGAAGCAGTATGTACTGTCATTAGAAAGATTTTGTATGAGGTAAAAACTTTCTACCGTACTGTCAATTTTTACAAATTGCTCGTTTTCATCCTTTTGGTAAATATTGTAATAATCATTTTGCCAAGGAACATTTTCAACCCATTTTAAACGTAAAGTTTCATTAGATGGAATGATATTCAAAAAGATAGAACTCGCTTCACGAGATTCTCCCAGCAAGTCATCTCCTGCCACATAAAACTCTAAAATATATTCGTGACTTTGAGTTTCGGTATTGATATTTATATCGGTGAAAGTGGTGTCCCAAACTGAATTAAAATATGGGTAGGTATCAGTCTTTAACAGTATGCGAGTAGTGCCGTCGATACGATACAATTCTACTGTATAAGGGCCCGGATTGATAATCGTATCTAAATCTTCAGCCTTCGGTTTAGCCCATTCTGTATAGATGCTTCCATTTTGTGAGCCAGTCTCTTTGACATCTACATGATAAAAGAACGGAATATTGAGAGGTAACTCTACACAAGTTTGGGCAGCAAGACTTTGGAATGAGTTAAAAACCAGACCTGCTTGACTTTTAGTGGCAAACTCTGCAACTACAATATAACTATAATCTTGTCCTCTTTTCATGTTTTCATCCAAAAATTCATCTTGTGTAGTTTCTCCGATTTTGGTATAACCCATACCGGCAGGATTAGTATTACAAGAATCTATTGTTCCTGCGCAACCCACTTTTCTCCAAACAGAAAAACCTTGAAACTCTTTCAAAGATTTTGCAGTATAATTTTCATCCCAAGTGAGAGAGGTATTGTTTTCTGTAGGGTGATAAGTAGCTGCTAAATTTTGCACTGGTGGTGCTGAAATGTGAATTTGTACTGTTTTTAAGTCTGTCAGGGGCACTTCTGCATTGTCTTCTGCTTTGACGATCATCTGATAGCTGTTTTTTCTAATTAGACTGAGGTCTGTCGCCCAGAAAAAATCACCTTGGGCAGGATTACCGGTTTGTGTCACTGTGAAGTGAGCTTTATTTCCATCAATTTCGTAAGGTGCGCCATTAGAGCTTAGAATGACAATATTATTTGCATCAGGATCTGTTCCGGTGTAGGTTTCCAAAATGGTATCGCCTGCTACCACACAGATATTATCTTTTCCACTGACAATGGGCGGTCTGTTATTAGCCGCTTCGATGATAATTTGCATATCGCGAACCACTGTACCTATCACACGACCGTTTCTGTATTCTGTAATCAGTATGGCGATGTTATAAATCCCTTGTCTTTGTGGAGTCACCCAGCGTAGCTCACCTGTGATGGGGTTAATCGACATAGTATTATTGAAACCGGGATTGATTTGAGTGGGTGAGACAAAACCCGGCACATTCATTCCTACTCCTTGACGGGGAGTGACCAATCGATAAGATAGGCTGTCGCCATCCGGATCGTAAGCATTGGGATTGTGTACAAAAATCTGATTGACATTTCCAAACTCAATTGGTGGATTGAGTAGGATAGGAGAATTGTTAAAACCAAAAACCGTCGGGTCTAAAATCTTTAATGTATCTTCCAAATAAAAAGGTACATTGACGGAATTAGCCATATTGATAACACTTTCTACCCGATTGGGATCTACCATATAAACGACATAAGTAAAAGGCCCGTTGTAAGTATGAATGCCCATGTATTTGTTGAGTTTTACATTGTTCCCCAAAGAAGTAGCAAGTGTTCTTTTTAAGACATTGGAAGTGCCGTCACCCCAAAAAATAGTCAGCTCCTCTCTATCGGCATCTATCGAACTCTCTTTGGTATAAGTGGTGATAGTAAATTCAAAAGTCAGACCTGAAATATGTCTATAGGTGATTTCACCAGCTCTGTTATGTGTCGCAAACACATCTACTGCATATAAAAAGACGATTAATAATAATGTGCAATAACGTTTCATCGGCATTTAAGTGCTAAACTAAATTCTAAATTAATCAATTTGTTCAAAATTGTAATTTCGATACTAAGGTAAGTGATTATCTTTTGTTCTGCTTAATTTATATCTTTTTAATAACTTACAAATACTTTAGATGTTTGTATATGTGCAGGTTAAACAATACCTTTGTACGCTTATGAAAAAACGGATTTTATTCATTTTTCTTTCTGCTGTTTTATTGGGGATGACTGCTTGTAATAAAAGCTTTAATAAGGTTATGAAAAATCCGGACCCTAAGTTTCGACTTGAAAAAGCTTACGAATATTACAATCAAGGGAAGTACGAAAAAGCCCAGCCACTTTTTGAAGAGCATCTGACCTTGAATAAAGGAATTAAAAATTCCGAGGAAGTCCTTTTTTTATATGCCTATTGTTATTACTACCTAAAAGATTATACGCTGGGTGCATTTTATTTTAGAAACTTTATGACGAGTTATCCAAGGAGTGAAAAAGTAGAGGAAGCAGCTTATATGATGGCGGTTTGTTATGAAAAAGAATCTCCGAGAGAAAGCCTAGATCAGACCAATACCGTGAAAGCGATAGACCAATACCAAAGTTTTGCCAATCGCTTCCCCAATAGCGCAAAAATTCATGATGCCAACGAAGCGATTGACAGATTAAGAGCTAAAATTGAAGGGAAAGCGTATAAAAGTGCTTACCTTTACTATAAAATCAAAGAATATAAGGCAGCAACTGTTGCGTTAAAAGCATTATTGAAAGATTATCCAGGTATAGAAAATCAGGATAAAATTCAGTATTATATCGTTAAATCTAATAAGTATTACGCTGACAATAGTGCTTCATCCAAAAAATACGAACGCTATGAGGAAACTGCCAAAGAATGTACAACTTTTAGGGAAAAATATCAGGGTAGCCAATATTTGACGGAAGTCAATGATATATATTTAAAATCAGTCGCACAACTAAAAATATACAAAGATTATGAGCACACTAGAAAAAAAGATGGAAGAGACTAAATCTGTTTCTCCTTTGATAGAAACAAGAGATTTGACTGCACTTCAACAAAAGTCAGGTAATCTATATAGATCTATCAATGTGATTTCAAAAAGATCTCGCCAACTCAATGTAGAATTGAAAGAAGAGTTGCATCAAAAATTAGAGGAATTTGCTTCTACAACTGATAATTTAGAAGAATTTCACGAAAACAAAGAGCAAATTGAGATTTCAAAATTTTACGAAAGATTGCCCAAAACCACTCTTCAAGCTTTGAATGAATTTATGAATGACGAGCTCATTTATAAAGAAATAGAAGAAGAGCCGGAAGCTTAAAAAGTTTCAAATTTTGTCTGCATTAAAAGATAAGAAGATACTCATCGGAGTATGTGGTAGTATTGCTGCATATAAGACCGTCTTTTTGACCAGACTATTTATAAAAGCCGGAGCACAAGTAAAAGTCATTATGACTTCTTCTGCTACGGATTTTATCCAGCCTTTGACATTTTCTACTTTATCCAAAAATGGATGTCTGACTTCTTACACCAATGGTGATGGAAGTGTATGGAACAATCATGTGGATTTGGCTACATGGGCAGACCTTTTTTTAATCGCTCCTGCTACCGCAGATACCATCGCTAAAATGGCACACGGTATCAGTGAAAATTTATTGATAGGTACTTATCTATCGGCACGATGTCCCGTATTTATTGCACCGGCAATGGATTTGGATATGTTTCATCATCCATCCACACAAGATAATTTAAAAAAAATAAAAAGCTACGGGAATTATATCATTCCAGTGGAAACGGGTGAATTAGCATCAGGTTTGTTTGGTGAAGGCCGTATGGCAGAACCTGAAAGTATCTTGCGAGAAGTAGAAAATCATTTGCTCTATAAAGAGACAGTTCTTAAAGGAAAGAAAGTCGTTATTACGGCCGGTCCTACAAAAGAACATATTGACCCGGTCAGGTTTTTGAGCAACAATTCATCCGGTAAAATGGGAATTGCCTTAGCAGAAGCAGCCGCATTGCACGGTGCGGATGTCTCTTTGGTATTAGGCCCTACCGATTTAAGAACTAACAACCCATCTATAAAAGTAATACCTGTCACTTCTGCGGAAGAAATGTATCAGGCGACACGAGCATTTTTTGATACTTTGGATATTATTATCTTTTCGGCTGCTGTTGCCGATTACACTCCTAAGAGCAAGGCGGATCAAAAGATGAAAAAGTTGAAAGATGACTTTGAATTACAACTCAAAAGGACAAAAGATATTGCCGGCTCATTTGCGGAAGTCAAGAAAAAAAATCAAATGTCAATCGGTTTTGCGTTAGAAACTCAGAATGGTGATGAGTACGCTAAAAACAAATTGACCAGTAAAAAGTTTGACCTGATAGTACTCAATTCTCTGACAGATCCGGGAGCAGGTTTTAGACACGATACCAATAAGATAAGAATTATACACAACAACGGACAAATCCAAACGTTTGAATTGAAGAGCAAGAAAGAAGTCGCACAAGATATTATCCTTGCTATTGAAAATAGAATGTTATGAGAAAGATGCTTTATCTAATACTTGTTGTGGTGTCGTACACTGCTGTACAAGCACAAGAATTAGATTGCTCCGTCCGCATAGAAGCTGTCAAAGCTCAAAATATAGAGCCACGTGTTTTCAAGACTTTGGAAACTGCTGTTTACGAGTTTATGAACCAACGAAAGTGGACAAAAGATAAGTTTGAGCCTTCCGAAAAGATTAAGTGTTCTATCATTATCAATATCACCGAATCTCCTACTGAAGGTGATTACAGAGCAAATTTTATCGTACAATCCCAACGTCCGGTTTTTAATTCGAGTTATCAGTCACCACTTTTTAGTCAAAATGATAAAGAAGCAAACTTTGAATATTTTGAATTTCAGCAATTAGATTATATTCAAAACGGCTATACCAATAACCTTGTTTCACTTTTGGCTTACTATGCATATATCATTATAGGGTATGACTATCAAAGCTTTAATCCCAATGGCGGTGAACAGTATTTTAAGCTGGCAAAATCAGTCATAGATGCGATACCACAAACTCAAAAAAGTAAGTTCAAAGGTTGGAGTGCTTTTGACGGGAGTAATAATCGTTATCAGTTAGTTGATGCTTTGCTCAATCCACGCTATAAAATTTTTAATCAGATTTTATATACCTATCACTTTGTAGGTTTGGATAAGTTTTATGACGATATCGCGACAGGTCGTGAAGCAGTTATTTCTACATTTAAGGATTTGGAAACGCTTTATGAAGACAATCCCAATAATATTCTATTGAGAACCTTCTTCGTGGCTAAATCTGATGAGATTGTCAATATTTTGAGTGAGGCTACACCTAATGAAAAAGGCGTCGCTGTCAATCTTTTGACCAAAATGGATCCGGTCAATAGTGAAAAATATAGAAACCTACTGAAACGCTAGGTATCAATAAATTCAAATGAAAGCCCAAACAAAGTTTAGTTGGGAATTTGAGAAACTTAGCATGATATTTATTACTTTTACTTAAAATCTGAAATATGTTACAAGATATCTTATCACAGATTGAAAAAACAATCAATGACCAAGTCAAGATGAAATTTGGTTTGACAGAGGAGCAAGCAAAAAAAACCAGTAACGTATTTAATGACACTATTCATAAGTTTTGGTCAGATGAAAAGTTAAGAGACCCTAGGCTTTTACAATCTATATTTCAAAATTTTCCATCTTTAGATAAAGTTCCAATCATCAACAAATTGAGAGAGTCTTTGGATGAAGGTTTTACAAAAACTGCCGGTTTAAGTCCTAAGATTTCAGAATCTATCAATAATATGTTGACCAACGAGTTTTTTAAAAACTTGACCAATCAGTTTAAAGATGCCGGAGGAAATTTGGATATTAAAAAGATGATTGGTCATCTTGATTTAAAAGATGTTGAAAAAACTGCAAAAGATTTCTTTGACAATATTGGTGGAATGTTTAAGAAGTAGAGAAGAGTCAAGAGCAAAGACACACTTTGTGAATAATAATATTTAATGTTATTCTAAAAGCAATAACTATCAAGTTAATATGATTTATCATTTACGAATATATGATAATTTTCATTATATGAATGAATCGGAAGCTTATGATTACGGACAATATGAAACGTATGAGGATGCATTGATTGTTGCTAAAAAAATTGTGGATGATTTTTTTATACATAATTGGGAAAAAGGAATAACACCTATTGATTTATTAGCTCAATATTGTTTATATGGAGAGGATCCAATTATTCTCCCTCATCCTGATGATGAAAGATGGTTCTCGGCACGAGTTTATGCTGAAATAAGCACAGTTGAAATTTGTAATAGATTAGAAAACCAATAAGGAATATACAAGCTTTATAAGTTCTACTTAAAGAGTAGAGACAACTCAATGCTTACATTTGACTTTTGTCAAAATGTATAACCTATTGCTTATCACATTCAAACATTATAAAAATATTAACAGCGTTAAATAGGACAAGAAGGTATTTTTGTAATAAATATATTAAAAACAAGTAAAATATGTCAAAACACCAAGATCAAGCAGGAGGAGACTTTACAAGAAGGAAATTCTTAGGAATGAGTGCTATGGCAACTGCCGCATTTTATGGTGCAAGCAGTTTTGGACTCACTTCGTGTAAAAAAGATAAAGATACTGATGACAGTGAAGGTCCTATCTATGGTAGAGATACAGATGTGGTTGTGATTGGCTCTGGATTTGGCGGTGCGGTCGCCGGTCTGAGAATGTCAGAGGCAGGATTGAATGTGACCATGTTAGAAATGGGTAAGCACTATGAAGTGTCTCCAAATGGAAATACTTTTTGCTCTATGTTGCAACCGGATGAAAGATCTACTTGGTTAAAAAATAAGACCGTTTTACCCTTTGGTCCGAGATTGCCGATTAGAAAAACGGGACTTGGTGTGTTAGATAGAGTAGAGTACGATAACATGAAAATCTATAGAGGAACTTGTCTGGGCGGCGGTTCATTAGTGTATGGTGCAATGTTGCCACAAGCGAATCAAGCTTTATGGGGTACAGAATATCCGGATATTGACTATCAAGAGATGCAAGATATTTGGTATCCTAAGGTGAGAACAGTTTTACCTGTATCCAGAAAAGTGCCACAAGATATTTTGGATTCTAAGTACTATAAATATGCAAGAGTGGGAATCGAGCAATGTGAGAAGGCCGGTATGGAGACTTTTTACATTCCCGGAGGAATTGATTTTGATATTGTCAGAGGAGAAATTGAAGGAAGAATAAAAAAATCTTCGGTTTCTGGCGATTTACTCTACGGCGTAAATAGTGGTGCCAAAAATAGTGTAGATAGGAACTATATTCCTGCTGCGGTAGGTACAGGTAAAATGACTGTAGAAACCATGTCTAAGGTGAGGTATATCGAACAATTGGAAGATGGTAGATACGAAGTTTTAATAGATAGGATTAATGATCAAGGTAAAACGATTAAGAGTGATGTGCTACGTTGTACTTATCTTTTTGTGACTGCCGGAGTTGTAGGTACAAACGGCATCTTTTTAAGATCTCAAAAAGAAGGAGGTTTGGCTAATCTGGAACATATTGGCGAACATATCGGTACAAATGGAAATATCATGTTGGTAAGAGGTCAGTTTGGGGAAGATGTAGGTTCAGAACAATGTAGTTTCCCTGTTTCAGGTTATTTTCAACCGGATAATCCTTACGGTATTCTTTTGGCAGAACAAGCACCTGTTCCATTAGGTGTCGAAACGAGATTGTTGGGAGCATTGGCTATCACTATCAATGATTACAGAGGTAAGTTTGAGCTGGATGGAAGCAATGCAGATGAAGGTGTTTCTTTAAATTGGGCTAAAAATGGTTTGGATCAAGGATATGCACAAGCGCAATATTTTGCTGATAGATTAAATGATGCAAATGGCGGTAAAGTAATGACGACCTTCTTCCAGCCGGATGGTTTTTCAAGAGACTTTACTTATCACCCAATGGGAGGTGTCGTTAGAAATTTATCTTCTGATGCTTATGGTCGATTGAAAGGTTACAAAAACTTGTACTGTGTATGGAGCGATGATGTCAGGATTTACTTGTGCCGCTAATCCGGCTATGACAATAGCAGCCATCGCTGAAAGATGTTTGGATAATATTATTAAAAATGACTTGTTTTAGTAGTAATTAAAGATATAAAACATAGAAAAAGGGCGACTCAATTGGTCGCTCTTTTTTGTATATAAACCTATTTTGGGTTCTTTTGCTGATGTTTTTGATTCTTGATGACATTTTCAAGTATCCAAGTTACCCTTTTTTCAAATGGATGTTTTCTGTGAGGACAGTTTTGTATCATGCAGATTGCACAAGATGTATGAATACATGGATCAACATGGATAAACGATTCTACCGGATTGTCAATAGAGTTAGCCAGACATTTTTCTATTTTTTTCATACCTTGATGGGCATCTTCCAAACTGAGATACCAAGGCATCGTCAGATGGCAGTCTATGTGAATCACACCTCCGTATTTGATAATTCTGAAATTGTGAATGTCTATCCATTTGGGTATTCGATGCTCATCTACATATTTGATGATTTCCTCATTGAGTTTAAAATCTGCTTCATCCATGATACCGGCAAGTGATTTTCTAATTACCAAAACACCACTGATGATGATAATCAAACCCATGATAATAGCCGTTGCATTATCTAACCATACTTGATCAGTGATGATAAACAGACCCAAACCCATGATAATTCCTACTGTCGAATAGGCATCTGATTTTAAGTGAGTGCCACTTGCTTCCAAGGCCAAAGAATGATATTTTTTGCCTTTTTTAATTGCGGTCACACCCATGAGGTAATTGACAATCCCCGAAATCAAGATCAATATGATACCATAGTTGATTTGATGGATGATTTGAGGATGGATGAGAGCATATACCGCTTTGTATATGATAATGATACCGGCAATAGAAATCAGTGTCCCTTCTAAGATGGAAGAAACAAACTCGATTTTACCGTGACCATAAGGGTGATCTTCATCCCTCGGTTTTGCAGACAGATAAAGACTATACAGACCAAATGCACCTGCGAAAATATTGACGAAACTTTCTAAGGCATCAGATAAAATGGCGTTAGAATGTGTAATGAAATAAGCACTAAACTTGACCAGCATCAATACCACACCTATTATCAATACCCACCATTGTATATTGATTTTTTCATTGGTATGAAATCTTAGAGACATCGTGATTAGTATGTTCTTTCAGTGATATAGTTGACTAACTTAATAAAATTATCTTTTATACCGGATGATTCTTGATCTTTTATTAAGTCAAAAGCTTTTCGTTTGTGCTCTATCATCATTTTTTGGGAGTAATCTATTCCTCCTGACTCATGCACAAATTGAATCAATTGCCTGACTTGTTTTTTATCCTCGTTGTGTTTTTTGATAATATTCATTATCCAATCTTTCTCCTTTTTACCGGATTGTTTGATGGAATAAATAAGAGGCAAGGTCAATTTCCTGTCTTTGATATCATTTCCTTTAGGCTTGCCTATATCATTATCGCTATAATCTAATAAGTCATCTTTGATTTGAAATGCGATACCGATATGCTCGCCCATTTCCTTGTACTTTTCTATGATATTTTTATCGTCAGTTACAGATGCAGCTCCTACTGCGCAAGCCGACGCCATCAATGAAGCAGTCTTCTTTTTAATAATCTCAAAATAAACATCTTCTGTGATATCTAATTTTTTAGCTTTGTCCATTTGTAAAAGTTCACCTTCACTCATAGACTTCACGGCATCAGAAACGATTTGTAAAAGTTGGTATTGGTGACTTTCCAGAGAGAGTAGCATTCCTTTGGACAATAAAAAATCTCCTACGAGGACGGCAATCTTATTCGTCCACTTGGCATTGATAGATAGAAAACCTCTTCTTTCATCTGCTTTATCCACTACATCATCGTGGACAAGTGTGGCGGTATGTAAAAGCTCTATCAGTGAAGCTCCGATATAAGTAGCTTCATTGACCTGACCGGAAAGTTTTGCGGCATAAAAGACAAACATTGGTCTTATCTGTTTCCCTTTTTTATTATATAGGTATTCCGTGATAGTGTCTAACAAAAAGACATCGCTACGCATGTGATCTCTAAATTTTTTCTCAAAAACCTGTAACTCTGTTTCGATGGGTGCTTTTAAATAATCCACATCCATTGTATCTATATAAATTTTGATAAAGATATAGCTAATGTGTGCATTTAAGATAGATTCAACTCACTTATCTCATTTAATAACTAAAAAACTATTTTGTTTTAATTATTTTTGAACATGGATTTTCCTAAACATATCGCCATCGGTGCTGATCATGCCGGTTTTAAATACAAATCTGAATTAAAAAAGTGGCTGGAAGAAAAAGGTGTGGATGTAAAAGATTTTGGTACGGACAGTATAGAATCTGTTGATTATCCGGATTATGTGCATCCGACTTGTAACTACATTGAAGACAAAAATTGTGATTTCGGGATATTGATTTGCGGAAGTGGAAATGGAGTAAGCATGACTGCTAATAAGCACCAAGGTATCAGGGCTGCTTTGTGTTGGAAGCAAGAAATATCATCTTTAGCAAGATTACACAACAATGCAAATATCGTTTGCATTCCGGCGAGATTTATTCCTTTAGAGGAGGCTTTTAAGATTGTGGAAATTTTCTTGACTACAGATTTTGAAGGTGGCCGCCATACAAGAAGAGTGGAGAAAATTCCTTCTTGTTAAAGAGCATCTTCCAAACCTCGATTGAGAAACTGTACAAAGGGTAAAAGTATCTTTGAATCCCTAATTAGTTGTTCTATAAAATCGGGTCGTAGAATTTCTTCATCTGTATAAGACTTTTCAAAAATGAAATGTTTCAATTTGAGAATCTCTATTGCAGGATGAGTGATATCATAGCCTTTTGGAGCTGTCTTTAAGCTTTCATTGGTATCTAAAGCCGTATATGTCTTCTTGACCTCTTTTGCTGAAATTATTCTTTCAAATTCATCCCAATTATAATCTATTTCTTGCCGCAAGGCTTTAAGTTCCTTCCCGTCAGGAGCCCACTTGCCGGCTGCCAGAAAACTTTCATTGGGGGCTATCTGAAAATACCAGCCGGCCCAACGGGCTTTTCGCCCACCTTTGCCAATCGCCATACCGATATGGGTTTTGTAGGGAGTTTTATCCTTTGAAAATCTCACATCCCGATAAATTCTAAAAATAGCTTTTTGGGAATTGTTAATGGCAATGTCGGCATCTAATTCACCCAAAGCATTGATCCACTTACTCGCTAAAACCTTTGCTTTTTCTACAATAAAATCGTATTTAGATTTATGAGTTTGAAACCACTCTCTATGATTGTTTTGACTTAATTCTTGAAAAAATAATAAATCTTTTTGATCTATCGTTTTCATGTCTATTTAAGCATTTTTTTAATTTCTATGACACTAAGGCTGAGACCGATTCCAAAAACTGTACCTGTTCCGAAGTAGTGCCATACTGTATCCACCTCTCTTGTAGCACCACCCAAGCCAACTATTATCAAGGCAATGCCAATGATTAATTTTAGATTCAATTTCATTTGTAAAAGCTCTTTTGCGTGAAGATAGTAAATGATATTCACTAATTATATTCTAAAAATCTAATGAATATTAAATCACTAAAACATTGCTGTCATCAACTCATCTGAAGAGATATTTTTAAAATATTTCTCCAAAGAAAAACGCTCTAAAGCTTCTCTTATCGTCTTTTCGTCATGCAAAATACCTGTCAAAGCATTTTCAATGTCATCAACACCTTTTTCAGAAAAGAAATCTCCGTAAATTTTGACATCTTGTATAATACCGCCTTTTTCTACATCCAAATTTACTTCTATGACACCGCCATTAGTACGTATAGCCCGTTTGAAATTGTATTTGGGGGAGCGACCAAAATTCCATTCGTCGGTGGCATACTTTTCATCCCTTAGTTTCCGGATAATCTTTTTGTCCGCTTCGGTAAACTCATATAATCTCGCACCCGGGAAAGTTTTAAGCACGTGATTCATAATCTTTTGGGTAAACTCCTCAATTGTCAGCGGTACTTTGAGATGCTCGGAAATATTGGTAACTCTTTTTGGGATAGATTTTACAGCTTTGTGAATATACTTGATAGGATGTATTCGGAGCGATTCACTGACATCCTTCATTTTGGACGAAAACAGCAAAGTTCCATGATGTAATATTTTGTTTTTATAGATGTGTTCGGCATTGCCTGAAATTTTCAATCCATCCACCATGATATCATTTTTGCCTTTAAATGCTGCATGGACACCTAATTCTTGTAAAACGTCTATAATAGGTTGCGTATATTTTTCAAAATCTGAAAGACTTGAATTTTTCCCTGATTGGGTAAAAGTGAAATTGAGATTGCCCAGATCGTGATAGACAGCGCCACCACCGGACATTCGTCTGACGATAGCGATATGGTGGGCTTTGACATAATCGTAATTGATTTCTGCCAAGGTATTTTGAAATTTGCCTACTATGATAGCATTGTCATTGCGCCAAAGCATAAAGCAATCTTCTTCTAAATATTTTAAAATATATTCGTCTGTGGCTACATTAAAATAGGGATCGGTGGATTCGTGATAAATGCAAAGCATGGATTTTTAATTTGTTGTTTTTGAAGACAAAGCTATCAAATCTCAATCTTATACCCATGAATATGAATACCTAAAAATTATAGTGTACTTTTATCTGAGATTAAATGGACAAACACAAAAAAATATACTTACTCCTTTTGGGGATTTTTATGCTCTTTGTACAAAAGTCGGCCGCTACTGAAAATGATACTTTGGTGATAGACCAAAATTTCGTAGAACAGCGGATAGGCCAATTTATAAAGATATCTACCGAAAAAAAGGAAGATGTACTAAGTATATTGGAAACTTTTTCATCCGATAGTACGTCGTGGCATCGAAATAGAAGTCGTGAGATTATTTTGAACCGACGGGCTAAAATGTATTGGTTGTCCACATATATTCATAATGAAGATGATAAAAGCAGAACTTTATTTTTAGGTATGGCAAATCCAAGTTTGAAACAATTTTCCGTGTTTCAAGGTGATGGCAATCACTGGCAAAAAATAGCCGAAATGGATGAAGGGAAGATGATAGAAAAAAAACTGAGACCTCACAGAAATTATATCATCCCAATCACAATGTCTGCTCACGAAACAATCCATCTGCTTATTAAAATTGATAAACAATGGTTGCCGGCTATTTTTCCCCTGACACTCGTCAATGAATATTCTTTGGTTAGAAGAACGAATAATGACAATCTGTTTCTAGGAGTATATTTGGGGATACATCTTTTATTTATCCTGACCTTGTTTGCACTATATTATGTTACGAAAAATACCTTTTTCACTTTGTATATGTCGATAAGTTTATTGTTTTTACTTTACAATCTGATTGATACAGGAATAGGCTTGCAATATATTTGGTCTTCAGTTCCCGCGCTTCAAAATGTCCTACCTAATTTTATAGTACTTTTTGTAATTTTACTACATATCACCTTTATCCGGAAATTTTTCAATACCTCCTTACATTTAGCCGTTTTCAATAAATTTTTACAAGTATTATTTTGGCTGGTGGTTACTTTTAGCTTTTTTTTCTTGATAACGACCATCTTCAACCGTTCCAATCTCTTACCTTATTTTGAACTTTATCAGATAGTCAACGGCTTGTATCTTGGTTATGGAATCATCGTTTTGATTCTCTGTATTATGATGCTGTTTAGAGTAAAACGTAAAGAAATAATATGGGTAACGGGAGTTGTACTATTACAACTTTTGACTTGGGCGGTACATATTTTGTCAAGAGGGAATGTGTTTACTTTGAAGATAAATAATTGGAGTTTTTTCGATTTGAATTTATTTGAAAGCTCCTTGTCTGTTCCACATATTAGTTTTCTGTTGATATTATTGGAAATATTTATTGTTACATCATTACTTTCTGTCAGTTTTTATGAATTTATAAAAGATAACTCTTCCGGTAAATATAAATTGATGCTGTTGAGAAGAAATACGATCAACGCATATATCGACGGACAGGAACGTGAAAGAATAGAACTCAAAGGAAAAATCCACGATGAGATTCAACAGGATATACAAATGCTTGAAAAACAGATAAATGCTGCTATCAAAGAGTATGAAGACCCCATTATAAAATCCAAACTTTTAAATCTGAGTGAGGAGATAAATTCTATTGATAAACAATTGGATACAATTAATTCGGGCTTGATTTTAAATGAGTTTGTAGATAAAGATTTGAATACCATTATCAAAGAAGCTTTTAGACATCTTGAAATCAATAAGATACTGGTAAGATTTAATCTTTCAGACTCTAATTTGAATATAAAAGAGCTTGCCAAAATGAATATCTACCGTATGCTCCAAGAAATTGTAAAAAATATATCCAAACACTCACAGGCAAAAAACGTATCAGTCAGTTCCTACTACACGAAGGCAAACCTTTATATAAAAGTGGAAGATGACGGTATCGGTTTCGACACGGATAACAATAAATCCGGTATTGGTTTGTTAAATATCCAATCACGAACCAAAGGTTTAGATGGCGAACTGATAATAACCTCTTTACCCAATAAAGGAACTCTTCTGAAAATGATTATCCCGATAGAAGAACTCATCAGGTAATGTACCAATGTATCAATGTATCAATGTACCAATGTACCAATGTACCAATAAGTGTGTAACTCACTGAGTGATTTAATTCTTTTTGTCTTTTGTCTTGGCTCTTGGCTCTTGGTTCTTGGTTCTTGGCTCTTGGCTCTTGACTCTTGACTCTTGACTCTCTAAAGCGGTATATTCCCATGCTTGCGTTTTGGCATTGATTGAACCTTGTTTTCAAGCATTTTAAATCCGTTGATTAATTTAATTCTTGTCTGAATAGGATCAATGATTTCATCGATGAATCCGCGCTCTGCCGCTCTATAAGGATTCGCAAAAATTTGTGTATATTCATCAACTTTTTCAGCTAATTTGACTTCGGGATTTTCAGCTTTTGCTATATCGTTTTTGAAAATAATTTCGGCTGCACCCTTTGAGCCCATGACGGCAATTTCGGCGGTAGGCCAAGCGAAATTCAAATCTGCACCTATATGTTTGGAGTTCATCACATCATAAGCTCCTCCATAAGCTTTACGGGTGATGACAGTGACTTTAGGCACTGTTGCTTCACTCAGGGCGTATAAAAGTTTGGCGCCATTGACGATGATGCCATTCCATTCTTGGTCAGTACCCGGCAGAAATCCCGGTACATCTACCAATACCAATAAAGGAATATTAAAAGCATCACAAAAACGTGTAAAACGAGCCGCTTTTTTGGAACTGTTGATATCCAATACTCCTGCTAAAAATGCCGGTTGGTTTGCAACGATTCCTATGGATCTCCCTGCTAATCGGGCAAAGCCTACGACCATATTTTCAGCATAATCTTTGTGTACTTCCATAAAAGTCTCCTCATCGGCTATCTCTTCGATAATCTCTCGTACATCATAAGGGGTATTAGAGTTTTGAGGTACGATTTGAGCTAATTTTTCTCTCAACTCACTACTCTTCGTTTCATAAGGATATACAGGTGCATCATCTTCACAATTTTGTGGCATGAAAGAAATGAGTCTCCTAATCATACGGATACATGCTGCATCATTATTAGCGGTAAAATGAGTAACCCCTGATTTGGAAGCATGTGTCTTAGCTCCACCCAGCTCTTCTGATGATACTTCTTCATGTGTGACAGTTTTCACAACGTTAGGACCGGTGACAAACATATAAGAAGTATCTTCTACCATCAAAGTAAAATCCGTCATCGCAGGCGAATACACTGCACCGCCGGCACAAGGACCCATGATTGCTGAAATTTGGGGAATGACACCTGATAATTGCACATTTCTGTAAAAAATATCGGCATATCCTCCGAGAGAAACAACTCCTTCCTGAATACGCGCTCCACCTGAATCGTTCAAGCCGATGAGCGGATTGCCGGTTTTCATCGCCAAATCCATGATTTTGCAGATTTTTTCGGCATGGGTCTCTGAGAGTGAACCGCCAAAAACCGTAAAATCTTGAGAAAATACATAAACTAACCTACCATTGATTTGACCATAACCTGTTACAACACCGTCTCCAAGGTATTTCTGTTCTTCCATTCCGAAGTCGGTAGATCGGTGCGTGACGAGCATCCCTATTTCTTCAAAAGTTCCAGAGTCTAATAAAAGTGCTATTCTTTCTCTTGCAGTGAGTTTTCCTTTTTTATGTTGTGACTCGATTCTCTTAACGCCGCCACCCAATAGAGCGACTTCTTTCTTCTTGACGAGCTTATTTAACTTTTCGGCATTAATCATACTTACAAATGTAATAAATTATAATAATCTGAGCCTATGATGCCCATTTCAATTTTTAGAGGTAAATGGATATGTCACTTATCACTTATCACCCATCACCCATCACCCATCACTTATCACTCATCGCTCCAAATGAATATACCCACTTTTCTTAACAATACTTCCATCCTGAGTGCTGATACCCTCTAAGACAAAGAAGTAAACGCCTTCCGGAGCTTTGGTATTCTTATATTGACCATTCCAAGGATGTGTAGGATGGTTACTTGTAAAAACGACTTTACCCCAACGATTAAGAATTGTCAAAGTGAAATCACTTAAATGGTCTAATTGATTGGGAATCCACGTGTCGTGAACGCCATCTCCATTGGGTGTGAAAAAATTGGAAGCTGTAATCTCGAAAGAATGAACCTTGACGGTAATGGTTTTTGTCTGTGTACAACCCGAATCGTTAAAGCCTGTCACTGTGTAAGTAGTTGTGACAGTCGGACTTACTTCAATAGAAGGAAAGTTTTCACCGGTATTCCACTCATAAGTTTCTGCTCCATCAGCAGTTAAAACAATACTTTTACCTACTTCTATACTTGTATCTCCGCTGATACTCATTTCTACTGCCGGTAAAACATGAATCCTTTCTGTCACTATGCTGTCACAACCCAATTGGGAAGTAAAGGTTTGAATAAAAACAGTATCTTTAATTATCTCAAAACCCTTATAATTTTCACCATAGCAAACCTCTTTGCCCATATTTGTTTCAATAATCTCTACTACTTTGATATGAAAATGAACAGTGCTGTCACATCCATTCCTACTTTGATAGACTTGTGTCACTATGGTATCGCTATTCATTTCTATTCCTTGAAAAATCGACCCCTTGCATACCTGTTTATTAATATTTTGATTGTAGGTAGGATAAAATTTTAATCTGTATTCTATGATACTGTCACAACCAAATACATTAGAAAGATGCTGTTGAAAGGTACTATCGTGGGTATAATTGATTCCATCTATCTGAATAATTTCCCCGGCACAAACTTCTCTTTTTAAGATGTCGAAATTATTTTTATGTACAGTGACAATGAAGTGAATAATACTGTCACAACCGTATTCGCTGAAGAGAGAATGTGTGTAATTGCCGGATTCTTTGATGACTTCATGACCAAAAATGATGCTGTCTCCTTCACAGATACTTTGTTCAAAACTTTTCTCATAGATGGGTTGAATGGAAATTTCGGTCGTCACCAAACTATCGCATCCTCCATAACTGACCAAGGTATCCAAATAAATCCCTGCCTTTGTATATACATGATTCCCGATTTGATAAGATTGTCCTTCACAAAGATTTATTTTTTGGTCGAAAATAATTTTACTTTCAACAATCAATCTAAGAATGACTATACTGTCACATCCAAATTCCGAACGCAAAGTATCGGTATAAATTCCTGACTGATTATAAGTGTTTTGACCGACGGTAAATGTTTGCCCGTTACAGATAGTCTGAGTAATTCTATCAGTAGTGAACTCCTTAACCGTCAATATTGTAGTAATGATACTGTCGCAATAGAAAGAACTTTCAAGTGTGTCTGTATAAATTCCTGATTCATAATAGGTGTTTGTGCCTACTTTGATGCTTTCACCTTGGCAAATTGTAATATCTTGCTCAACCTTGGGAATTTCCAGAATCGTTAGATTCAAATGAATGATACTATCACATCCATAAGCTGATAGTAAGTGGACGGTATAATTTCCCGATGCCGAAAAAGTATCAGTGCCGATATAAAAGGATTGTCCTTCACAAATGGTAGGATTGACTGTCTTTTCAGTAATAGGTATAACTGTTAAATCTGTTACTACTATACTGTCACATCCCATGCCGGCTGTCAAAGTATCTCTGTAAATTCCGGTGGATGTATAAATATTTTGCCCTATCTGATAGGAGTCGCCCTCACAAATTGTAGTGCTTATCGTTTTTTCGATAACGGGAAAAACTGTTAGATTTGTTACTACTATACTGTCACATCCTTTACTTGAAACCAATGAATCCCTATAAATTCCATTCTGCCGGTATATATTTTCGCCTACTTGAAAAGAATTCCCTGCACATATAGTAGGAGAGAACCGGGTGTTGATTTCTTCCGCTATATTGAGTTGTAAAGTGATAATGCTGTCACAACCTTGATTATTAATCAGAGTATCTGTATAAGTGCCTGATTCACTGAGGATTTGGTTATTTAATTCATAAGTCTGACCTGCACAAATACTGACTTCAAAACTGTATTGGGTATCACATTCTGCCGCAAAAGATAGTGATGGCATAAATAAAAAACTCAGTAGGAAATAAAATATTTTTTGCAGATTTTTCATTTGTGTCTTTTATCAAGATGATTTTCGGGTCTAAAATAAGAAAACATTGTTATTCGCTCACTAAAACATTCTCCTTTTATGATAAATACCATTTCGTATTGATGGGATAGTAAAAAGTTTTTTATCTGCTTGCACTCCGTGAGGAAAATTACCAACGTATCAGAAGAGCAGTTCTTATGTACCTTGTGGTGAAATAATTCTTTTGTCCTTTGCGAACTCCGACTTCGGCAAATTCAGAAGTAGCAGTTGAAATATGTTGTAAACCTTAATATAATAAAGATATTTTTTCACGAAAGTTCAAATAATAATTATTTATGAATGTGTTACCTTTGTAGCCCATGAAGCACGCCATCCTTGTAGTTGATTTCGGCTCGAAATATACTCAGTTGATTTCACGCAAAATCAGAGAATTAAATGTCTATTGCGATATGGTTCCTTACAACGCAGAATTGCCCATTACTCCTGATACAAAAGGTATTATTTTGACAGGTAGTTCTTTTTCCGTTAACAGCCATGATGCCCTGCAATTTCCTCTCAACAAGATTCTGGGGAAAATCCCGATTCTCGGTATTGAGTATGGTGCACAGTACATTGTAAAAGAACTAAAAGGTGATGTGCAAGATGCAGAAAATAGAAATTATGAACTTGGAGCGTTGAAAAATATTCAAAACTCACATGCCCTATTGCAAGGTTTGACAGATGGTGCGGAAACGTTTCTTTCTCTTTCTGACCAAATCCAAAAATTACCCCAAGGGACACAGACACTTGCCCAGTCTCAAGATGGCAAAACGATGGCTTTTGCTATCAATGAATCAAATACTTACGGCATTCAGTTTCATCCGGAAGGAAATGCAGAGGATACTTTTTATCAAATCATCAAAAACTTTACCCTAAATATCTGTCAATGTGAGCAAAATTGGACCTCCCAAGCTTTTGTGGATGAAGCTATCGCCGAAATCCGTAAAACCGTTGGTAGTCAAAAAGTTGTGCTTGGACTTTCTGGTGGAGTAGATTCCAGTGTGACAGCTCTTATTTTACATAAAGCAATTGGCGACCAATTGACAAGTATCTTTATCGATCATGGACTTTTGAGATACAACGAATTTAACGATGTTTTGGAAAATTATAAGACATTAGGCCTCAACGTGATAGGTATTGATGCGAGCGACTTGTTTCTCAATGCCCTCAAAGGTGTTTCTGATCCCGAGACCAAACGTAAAATCATAGGGAAAACTTTTATAGATGTCTTCCAAAAAGAAGCAGGCAAACTCAAAAATGTCCATTGGTTGGGGCAAGGAACTATTTATCCCGATATCATAGAATCTGTTTCTTTTGATGGTTCGGTTAAGGTAAAATCACATCACAATGTGGGTGGACTTCCCGAGAAAATGCGTCTGAAATTAGTAGAACCTTTAAAATATCTTTTCAAAAATGAAGTTCGTCAAGTAGGTAAGCTTTTACAGCTTCCTGAAAATATCCTATATAGACATCCTTTTCCGGGCCCGGGTTTGGGTGTGAGAATTTTGGGAGATATCACCCGTGAAAAAGTAGCTACCCTTCAACATGCGGATCATATCTTCATTCAAGGACTCAAAAAACACGGTCTTTATGATAAGATTTGGCAGGCGGGAGTTATTTTATTACCTGTACATGCGACAGGTGTTAAGGACGGAAAAAGAACTTACGGCAATGTGGTAGCTTTAAGAGCCATCAATTCATTAGATGGAATGACTGCACAGATCTATCCTTTGCCTTACGATTTTTTTAATGAAATCAGTAGTGAAATTATATATCAGGTACAAGGGGTAAACAGAGTGGTATTTGATATCAGCTCCAAGCCTCCGGGTACTATAGAATGGGAATAAAAATGAAAAAACTGAACATATACTTCTATTTATTATCTTTATCCGTTCTTGTTTCTTGTGGTCTAATCAAAGAACAGGGCGCAAATAGAAATGTGGAAAATACACCTGTTGTGAATAGCACGAATTCTGATAATGAGTCCGTAGATAGTAGAGATGTAAATCAAGCACGGGCTGAGGATGAAAACCAAATTCAAATTATCAAAAACGTCGAGGATTCGGTGGAAGAAAATTTTGAAAGCTCTAATAAAATAAAAGATGCTTATAATGTTGCAGTGATTTTCCCTTTGATGTATTCATTTGTTCCAGAAGATTTTAATATGTATATGCCCGATACCGGCTTATACCTTTCTGTTAATATGAAAGAGGCTTTGGACTTTTATATAGGGCTGAAATTGGCGGTAGAAGATATCAAGATGAAAGATAAGAATATCAATTTCTTTATCTTAAATGGTAATGCAAATGAGACAGAAACAAAACATCTTCTCACTGACCGACCTTTCCCAAACATAGACTTAATCATTAGCGGTACTACCCAACATCTGTCCAATGAGCTTTTGAAATATTCCAAAGAGAACAATATTCCGCTTATTAGCCCTTATACGACAGACATACCTTTGATAGACGAACGCTTTTATGCCGCATTACCAAGCTATAGCCGTTATATAGAATATTCTATATCTGAATTGACGGATAAATTTCCCGACTTAGATATTGAAATCTATCAAGATGCAAATTATGATTCATCTAGAATTATAGTCAACTCTATCAAGAACTATCTCGCTGATAATTTTGATTTGCACCCGATGGTCTATCAAAGCAATAAGTATCTGTATGAAGACAATATAGATACAACAGTGGTCTATCCGTCCGTCATTGCAGTGGTGGCTTCCAATAAAGAAACGATAGTCAAAAGATTTTTATCCAAGCTCAATAGCAAAAAAGCAAATACCTTTATTGTCGGTACACCCGAATGGGAATCTTTTAGTGGGTTGAAAGACTATGAAAATCTGACGATTTACATTCCTACGTTTGCAAAATCTATCCAATCTGATGTTAAGTTGAAAGAATTTTCAAGTCGTGTTAAAAATACTTTCGGAATAAAGGAAAACAAAAACCACCTCTTAGGTTATGATTTATCGTCTTATGTGATTAGCCTTTTGAATAAAGACAAGCTCAATTATGATTTGGTTTCTACTAAGGATTTAGGTCTCAATCCTTATTATTACAGCTTTGACTTTATACCTGTTACAGATAATCAGGGTATTCGTTATTTCTCTAACAATCAAATTAAAAATCTCGTTATAAAAGGTTCAAAATAATAACCAAGACATCTTAAAGTACGAAGTTAGAAGTACAAAGTACGAGTTCCTTTGTGACCTTTGCGCTTTCTTTGCGTTCTTTGTGGTTGAATATCATTATCCCACGACTAAAGTCATGGTCTAATGATTTTATATTGGTAAATTGATACATCGGTACATTGATACATCGATACATCAGCAAAACCATCGTCTATGGTCTATCGTCCAACCAATTTTCACATTTACTAATTTACTAATTATCACATTAAAACCATCGTCTATCGTCCATCGTCTATGGTCCATCGTCCAACTAAAACCTCAAGTCCTCCACCTTGACACCCGGATATTTCGTCTTGTCAAACTTAAACGTGTTATCGTGGATAGAGGCATTGCTATTGATAGTCTTGATACTATAAATGTAACGATACCCATTTTTGTCGAAAATTTGTGCTTTGTTTAAAAGATTCGTCTTCTTGTCTATCCATAAACGAATCTTAAAATAAGAACGACTTCTATCCTTAGGCGATAAATCTATTACATGACTGAGTTTACCGTTGACGGTTTCATCAGCAGTTTTGATATAATAAAAATCATTCTTGTACAAGGTAAACATATTAGAAGGGCTAATATTTGACGGATCAGGATCATAATCGTTGATTTGAACCTCATTGGCATCTTTGAGATAAGTCCATACAGATTTTTCGTCAGAATATACCTCCTGATTGGGAAGGATAATCTTGTATTGATTTCCTTTTAAATAAAGTGTGCCTTCTTGTTGGGTAGCCTTGTTGTTGGGTATGTGAATTGTCAATGTAAATGTCGCCTGTACGCCCGGGCTGTTTTTGTAAATAGAGTTGAGCTTATCTAAGACGGTCGCTGCCTTAGAATCTTGCATATTTTCATCTCGCAGTGCATTTCCCAAAACATAAGAAGTGAAAAGAAGACAAAATAAACTCAGAAATAAAATAGGTTTTGGTATAAAGTTTTTCATCAACTCTAACCGTACAAAATCTGTTCCAATTCTTCGTTCGTTGCCACTAAAACATCTCTCGCCTTACTGCCGGCATTCGGACCTACTATACCTTTGGCTTCTAATTGATCCATGATTCTTCCGGCTCTATTGTAACCCAATGACATTTTTCTTTGTATCAGTGA
>JAMLHH010000004.1 GCA_023957215.1 Chitinophagales bacterium | reverse complement strand
ATGAAGCCTCAGGATGATTTCTTGAGGCTTCTTTGTTTTTGGGGGATTTTTATAAAATGTGCTTCTGTTTCTATACACAGTGTGTAATATTAATACAACTGATAATAATTGATAAAATACCTTGAAAAAGAAAGAGAATGTATAAATTTGCCTTACTTATGAAATTGAAACTTCTTATATTTTTGTTTTCATTCACATTCTGTGTAGTATGTACTTCATGTACGAAAGATACTTATTCTACCGTTGACTGTTCGGAAACAAAGACAACTGCAAATGTTGCTGAAACGGATTCCATTCAAAGATATCTTGATAATAGAAATGCTAATGGTGAAGATATTGAAGCGATTCGTCACCCTCGTGGGTTTTATTATGTCATTAAAAATAAAGGTAGTGAAAAAGATATTGATATTCCCGAACCCTGTTCTACTATCGTTGTAGATTATCAGGGGAGGCGTTTTGATGGTACTGTAATAGACGAAGGAGAACGATCTACCTTTAATCTTTATCAAAACATTGATGGATGGAAATTAGCTTTACCTTTGATTGGTGTGGGTGGTGAAATAGATTTTTACTTGCCCCCTTCCTTGGCTTATGGGAAATTGGGTAGTGGGCTTATCAAGCCGGATACATATCTGTTTTTTACAGTGAAACTTTATTCTGTCACTCCTATTATTTATGCTTACTAATGTTTCTTGACTGTAGTTTTGAAGGACTTGTTGCAAATATGAGAATATCGAAATTATAAGAATCCGCAATTTATAAAAACGCTATCTTTGTGATAGTGAGTACAAATAAGTATAAGATAATCAACGATCCTGTTTATGGTTTTGTGGATATTCCTACAGAATTAATTTACGATGTGATATCTCATCCTTATTTTCAGCGTTTAAGACGTATTAGGCAAATGGGACTTGCCGAAATAGTCTATCCGGGGGCTACCCATACAAGGTTTCATCATGCGATAGGTGTCATGCATCTCATGCAACTGGCTCTCAATGTTTTGATTGAAAAAGGTTGTCATATCACTGAACTCGAAATAGAATCTGCTCTTTTAGCAATATTGCTCCATGACATAGGTCATGGACCTTTTTCTCATACATTAGAGGCGACAATCCTAAAAGATATACATCACGAAGAAGTTTCTCTAAAAATATTTCAAGTACTCAATGAGGAGTTTGATGGGAAATTGACACGTGCGATAGAAATTTTTAAAGGGTCTTATAAAAAGCCTTTTTTACATCAGCTCATTTCCGGCCAGTTAGATATGGATAGGATGGATTACCTCAACAGAGACAGTTTTTACACAGGAGTGGCAGAAGGTGTTATTGGTTATGACCGTATCATCAAAATGTTGGATGTAGTAGATGATAAATTAGTTGTAGAAGAAAAAGGTATTTATTCTATTGAAAAATTTATTGTTTCAAGACGACTGATGTATTGGCAGGTGTATCTGCATAAAACTTCACTTTCAGCTGATAGAATGCTCATCAGTGCTTTAAAAAGGGCAAAAGATTTGTATCGACAAGGACAAAAAAAATTATTTTTGGCAACACATCTTTCTCATTTTTTTGAAAATACAGTTTCCCTCAAAGAATTTTTAAAAGACAATATTCATGTGGAAAAATTTGTGCTTTTAGATGATATTGACATTTGGTATTCTTTGAAAATATGGATGAATTCTGATGATGAAATTCTATCCTTTATTGCTAAATCTTTGATTGATAGAAATTTATTTAAAATTCGATATATTCATGGTGATGAGGAAGATGCTAAAAATGTTTTGGCGCAAAAGAAGAAAGAATTTTATAAAAAGTATCCTCAATTTAGACAGGCAGATGAGTATTTTTTCAGCTTGGGAAAAGTAAGAAATGATGCCTATGTACAAGGGAAAGACAGTATCTTGATAAAAATGAAAGATGGAAGTTTGGAAGATTATAGTGCTTTGACTGAGGCGCTAACTATCCAATCTTTATCCAATCCGGTAGTAAAAACTTATATTTGCTATCCTGCTATATGAAGACAAGTAAAGAACTCGCCGCCCTTATTCAAGCCCAAATCATCGGAGATGAGAATTTAATGATTAGCGCTCCAAACAGAATTGAATATGCACGGAAAGGCGAAATTACTTTTCTTGGGAAATCACAATATATTTCTTTGCTTTCAGAATGTCAGGCAAGTGCTATTGTAGCAAAATCATCTATGGTAAATAAGGATTTGCCTTTTACATGGTTGGTGGTAGATGAACCCTATCTTGCTTTTGCAATAATAATAGAAGTTTTCTTTCCAAAAAGAAAGCCTACGTTTAGCAACCAATCTTTTTATCAAGCACCGACTGCACAAGTAGATACGAATGTACAAATTGGTTTTGGTGCTTATATCGGCGAAAATTCAAGGGTGAAAAGTAATGCAGTCATTTACCCACAAGTATATATTGGAGAGCGTGTCACAATAGGTCAAAATACGGTGATTCATCCAGGTGTAAAAATTTTAGATGATACCCAAATTGGTGATAACTGTGTTATTCATTCGGGAGCGATTATCGGTTCTGATGGATTTGGATTTATACCTCAAAAGGATAACTCTTTACACAAAATACCCCAAATGGGAAATGTAGTGATTCAAAGCAATGTAGAAATAGGTGCTAATACCTGTATAGATAGGGCAAGTCTTGGTTCTACGATAATAGGAAAGGGTGTCAAATTAGATAATCTGATACAGATCGGCCACAATGTACAAATAGGTCAGGATACCGTCATTGCTGCACAGACCGGAATTGCAGGTAGTTGTGTGATAGGTGAGAGAAATCAGATAGGTGGACAAGCAGGAATTGCTCCATCTATCACAACCGCAAATGATGTCAAAATCAACGCCCAGTCCGGCGTTTCAAGGTCTATTTTTACGGAGGGAGCGACTGTAACAGGTACACCGGCAGAATCTTTTGTAGAACATTATCGTTTTTTGACTTATCTTAAACATCTTTATAAAAAATCTAAAGAGAAGTAGAAAAGCAAAATCTATTAAATGATTGAATTTCAGCACACAATTCAAAAGAATATCTCTTTTTCAGGAAAAGGTCTTCACACGGGAGAATTAACGAACGTTACTCTATATCCAGCGAAAATCAATACAGGTATTCTTTTTAGAAGAAAAATAGATGGAAAAGAAATAGACATTAAGGTAGATTGTGATTGGGTGAATGATACTTCTCGAAGTACAAATCTGCAATATCAAGATGTAAAAATTTCTACCGTAGAGCATTTAATGGCTGCTATTATGGCGATGGGAATAGACAATCTGATTATAGAGATGGATAATCGGGAAATCCCTATTTTAGATGGAAGCGCCTTTCCTTTTATGGAAATTCTTTATCAAGCAGGTGTCGTCCGGCAAAATACTCTTAGAAAAATAGTTTATCTCAATGAAGTTGTCACCTATCAGGATGTAGAAAATGACATTGAAATAATTGCTATTCCATCGGACGAATTAGAACTGACTGTCATGGTAGATTATCATTCGGAAGTAATAGGTTGTCAATATGCTGAATTGAAAAAGATGTCTGATTTTGAAGAGAAGTTTTCAAAAGCACGTACTTTCTGCTTTTTACACGAAGTGGAAACACTTTTTCATCAGGGATTGATTAAGGGCGGTGAATTGTCTAATGCTCTTGTGGTAGTAGAAAATCATTTAAGGCTAAAAGATGTCAGACAATTGGCTACTGTTTTTCATCAGGAAATACGCCATATTCCTGAACAAGGCTATCTCAACAACGAACCTCTCCGATATGATAATGAAATAGCAAAGCACAAAACAGTAGATTTACTTGGTGATTTAGGTCTATTAGGAGTAAGAATCAAATGTAAGATTTTTGCTAAAAGAGCAGGGCATAAAAGCCATGTTGCTTTTGTAAAACTGTTAAAACAAAGTATAGCCTCTCAGCTTCCATCTTTTCAAGATAAGGACAAAAAGTACTTATTCACTCAGAGTGATATCAAAGAGATTTTGCCTCATAGATATCCCATGTTAATGATAGATAAAGTATTGGAGATGACAGAAACCTCTATTGTAGCCATCAAAAATGTACATATAGACGAATCTTATTTTAAAGGACACTTTCCTGAAAAACCTATCATGCCGGGTGTTTTTCAGATAGAAGCTTTGGCTCAAACGGGTGCAGTTTTGGTTTTATCCAAACAAAAAAATAAAAAAAAACTTCCTTTTTTGGTACAGATAGAAAGAAGTACTTTCAAATCACCGGTATATCCCGGAGATACACTTTTTATCGAAGTGAATCTAATTGGTAGAATGGTGAAAGGTTTTCAAAGAATGGAAGGTTGTATATTTGTGGGAGATAAAATTGTTACAGAAATCAAATTAACCGCTAAAATTATAGAATCTTGACAGAGCGTTACATACATCCCAATGCACAAATAGGCAAAAATGTAAAAATTGGGCAGTTTTGCTTTATTGATGAAGACGTCATCATTGGTGATGATACTGTAATAGAACCCAATGTTATAATTTATAGAGGAGCAAGAATAGGGAAAAATTGCAGGATATTTCCCGGAGCTGTTATTGCTGCCGAACCACAAGATTTAAAGTTTGGCGGCGAATATACGACTGTGGAAATTGGTGACTATACGACTTTGAGAGAATGTGTCACTGTTAATAGAGGCACAAAAGCTTCAGGTACCACAAAAATCGGTAATCACAATTTGATCATGGCATACTGTCATATAGCACATGATTGTGTCATCCACGACCATTGTGTCCTCTCCAATTCTACCAATCTTGCAGGACATATCACGATTGAAGATTATGCTATTTTGGGAGGAATGTGTGGGGTACATCAATTTACCAAAATCGGTAAACATGCTTTTGTCGGTGGCGGTAGTATGCTTAGAAAAGATGTGCCACCTTATGTGATAGTGGCAAAAGATCCGACTGCATATACAGGTATCAATTCCATAGGTCTGAAAAGACGGGGATTTTCTAACACAGAAATCCATCTGATACAGGATTTGTACAGATATATCTATTTAAGTGATTTGAATGTCTCTCAAGCCATAGAAAAAATTTTGACAGATTTTGAGACATCGGAAATTCGAGATGAGGTTGTTAATTTTATACAAAATTCGGAACGAGGTATTGTAAGAGGTATCAATTAAATTGGATAGATTTGGATATTGAACTTTCAAATATTGGTAAGAGATATGAAAACCAATGGATTTTTAGAGGTGTAAGCTATCATTTTCGCTCAAGTCATGTATATGCACTCACAGGTCACAATGGCGCAGGGAAATCTTCACTCTTAAAAATTATTTCAGGTGGTCATACTCCCAGTGAAGGACAAATTACTTTTAGCCGTGAGACCAAAGAAATACCCATAGAAAAAGTCAATCGTGAGATTGCTTTTGTAGCTCCACACGTTCATTTGGTTGAAGATTTTACGCTCAAAGAAATGGTTGGGTTTCATTTTAAATTTCAAAAAATGAATTTGAAATCCGAAAGTCTTTTTATCGAAAAACTCAATTTTATCGGGCATGAAAATAAGCTGATTTCAAAATTTTCTTCTGGAATGATGCAGCGGTTAAAATTAGGTTTGGCATTATACAGTCGAGTGCAAGTCATACTTTTAGATGAGCCGACTTCCTATTTGGATGAAAAGAATATTCAGTGGTATAAGGAAACCTTGTGCAACAACTTTGAAAATAAACTGTTGATTATAGCGACGAACCAAAAAGAAGACTTCGATTTTCTAAATGCCGAAGAAGTACACATACCCGATTTTAAAAAGTAAGACATGGTTTTAAACTATAAGCTACTCGGAGAAGATGGTGAGGATATTATCATTTTGCATGGCTTGTTGGGAACACTTGACAATTGGCACAGTATTGCAAGAGTTTTATCCGAAAAATACAAAGTTTGGTTGGTCGATCAAAGAAATCACGGATATTCTCCTCATAGTGAAGAAATGAACTATCAGGTGATGGCAGAAGATATAAAAGATTTTATGTCGCAACATCAAATAGTCAAAACTCATATTATCGGTCATTCTATGGGAGGGAAAGTTGCAATGAACTTTTCTATGCTTTATCCTGAAAAAATTTTAAAACTCATGGTCGTGGATATAGGACCTAAGCCTTATATCGGAGATCATCTTCCGATTTTGGAGGCGATGCTGAATATTCATCCCAATGAATATGATAAACGTACAGACATACAAGATTTGGTTTCGACCCTTATTCATTCTGACAAATTAGTGCAGTTTATTTTAAAAAATTTGGGCAGGACAGCCAAAGAGTTTTATTGGAAACCCAATGTGGAAGTGTTGTATTATGCTTATCGTGCTTTGATGGATTTTACGTTACCCGATAAAACTTTTGAAGGAGTTACTTACTTTATCAAAGGGGGTGATAGTGACTATATTCAGGTTGATGAATGGAAGGATTATTTAAAGTTTTTTCCACATGCTAAGCTACTGATTGTGCCACATGCAAGTCATTGGGTGCATGCGGATTATCCCGAAGTCTTTCTTCAATTGATTTCGGAAGCTCTTGAAGAGTAAGAGTTACTTCTTCCTAACAAATGTTCGCCTGAATGAAGATAAGTGTCAATGGCCTTGCTCGCTACCGCTCCACTTTTTATGGCGTTGACAATATTGCCGTACCTGAAATAATCTCCACAGAAAAAGATTCCCTCCTTCATTCGATAAAGTTCTGCTTGGTTGTAGTCTTCTATTTTGGGTAAAGCTTTTTCTATTTGATAGGTTTTGAGATGTGTCCAATCGTTTACTTTTAAACCAAACCAATCTATCAATTCTTTTAGAACGTCCTCTATCAGGCTTTCATTTTCAAAATTGATATGAGCATTGAGACTGACACAGACTAAATGAGAGCCACTTGGTGCATAAGACGGTTGTACAGTACTTGGCACAAATACATAATTGACAAGACCATTGCTTGTGCCGTTTAGAACAAAAATAGGTGAGTTGACCGGTGGATTTTTGGTTGCAAAATACATACAGGCAGACCGGTTATATTTTATTTCGCTTTTATGACCGGAAAGGATGTGTTGTATATCCGGTTCGGGAACGGTCACTAAGACAGTTTTTGCCTGTACAAATTCACCTGATTGCAATTCCACACCATCGCTGAATACTTGTTTGACCTTAGAATGTAATACGATACTTCCTTTTTCTAATTTCTCATTGATTTGCTCGGGAATACTTCCTATCCCGTAAGCTGGCAAAGAAGCTCTCTCTAAAATGATTTGCCTGACTGTCAGATTAAAAATATTGGATGGAGTCTGTAATGAATCGTCAAAGAAAATAGCTGCATGTATAGAACGGAAAAATGAATTTAACAAGTAGTCGTCAAATCCTCTTTTTCTCAAAAACTCCTCGATTGTTTGTTGACTGTATTTTTTTAGACGGTCTTCATTATTGGAGATTAAGAAAGATAAGTAATTAGCCATCTTCCATTTGTCCCTATAAGTCATAAAAGAATTAAAGAAAAGGGACAAAGAATCTTTGATACGTCTCAAGGGATTGGGAACCAAATTGAAGTCACGGTTTTTGTAAACAAGTGCTCCCGGATAGATGGATTCGCTCAGATACAGGGATTCGGTTTGAATGGAAGATTTGACATATTTGCTTTCTTTACAAAAGACGTGCAATCCCCTGTCTAAGATAAATCCATTGATATAATCCGACCTGCAACGTCCGCCTACTTTACCTTTGGATTCATAAATTTTTACTTTATAACCCTTAGATTGTAAGTGATGACAAGCAGTGAGTCCTGAAAGACCGGCGCCAACTATAACTACATCTAACATCCTGAGAATTCCAAGCTACAAAGTTATAGACAAGTGTTCATCATCGTACAAGACAGCTGTTAATAAAGCATTATATTTAGAGGGGTGAAAGTTAATGAAACTTTACATTGGAGGCAGGAAGTCTTTCGAAATGCTCAAATTAGAAACTATTATATATTGCAAAAAAATGAAAGATACTGCCTGCCAATACAAATACATGCCAGATGGCGTGGTTGTACGGTATCTTGTGCCACGCATAAAATAGAACTCCTATGGTATAAGACAATCCGCCTCCTACAATTAAGAGTTGTATTAATTCGGGTGCAACCTGTATAAAGTCTTTTATGACAAACAATGCCATCCATCCCAAAAACAGATAACTAAATAGCGACAAAAACTCAAAGCGACCGGTGAAAAATAGTTTTAAAATGACACCCATTAAAATAATTGACCACATAATCGTCAAGAACCAAAAGGCTTGGTGAAAGGATAAAAATCTGGCTATTAAAGGGGTATAAGTACCACCGATTAGAAAATAAATGGAAGCATGATCCCATATTCGCAATACTTTTTTTGTGGATTCGCTTTTGGCGTAATGGTATAAGGTGGAACTACCGTAAGTCATCATCAAACCGAATGAAAAAACTACCACAGTCCATAGATAGGTCATATTGTCTTCGTTAAACATTTTGACAAATATGAAAGGTAAAAAACTGAGAAAAAATACAATTCCAAACAGATGTGTCAGTGTATTGGCAATTTCATGTCCTTTGCTTAATTTTCTCATAAGGATATTTATTGTGATGCTGAAATAATGGTACAAAACTAAAAAGTATCATTCACACCTCCATACAAAATGAGTATTTTAGGATGTATTTAATTATAGTATAACAAAAGAAGCTGTCCATATAGAACAGCCTTCACTAAATATATTTATTTCTGAAGAAATTAACGTTCGTTGATGGGAACGTATTTTCTAAGTTTTTCGCCGGTATATACCTGACGCGGACGACCGATAGGTTCTTTTCGATCTCTCATTTCTTTCCAGTTAGCCAACCATCCGCTGACACGACCCAAAGCAAATAAGGTTGTAAACATGGATGACGGGAAGCCTAATGCTTTGTAGATAATACCTGAATAGAAATCTACGTTAGGATATAAGTTTCTAGAGATGAAATATTCATCTGTCAATGCTACTTCTTCTAATCTTTTGGCTATCTCCAAAGTTTTATCGTTGATACCTAAATGATTCAATACATTATCAGAAGCTCTCTTGATGATTTTAGCTCGTGGGTCAAAGTTTTTATATACTCTGTGACCAAAGCCCATCAATCTGAAAGGATCATCTTTATCTTTTGCTTTCTCGATAAATTTATCAGTATTACCTCCATCTGCTTTGATAGCTTCCAGCATTTCCAAAACTTGCTGGTTAGCCCCACCGTGGAGCGGACCCCAAAGTGCGACAATACCACCTGTCACAGATGCGAAAATATTAGCTTTAGAAGAGCCGACAATTCTCACGGTAGAAGTAGAGCAGTTTTGTTCGTGATCGACGTGTAAGATTAAAAGTTTATCCAATGCATCTACTATGATGTCATTAGGTTCTTCTCCGAAAGCTCTTGTCAAGAAATCTTTGACAAAACCTTTACCGGTAGAAGGTAAAAACTCTTGATGATTGATATGTCTTTGGATATTGGCTACCAATACTTGTAAGCTACCGATGACTTTTGCAATATTATCATCAGTCACAGCTGCCAAATCTCCATCATAATAACCTGATAAAGCACACAAAGCAGATGCAAGTTGTGCCATCGGATGTGTGGATGGTTGTATTGCTTTTTGTACATTTTCAAAACCCGCAGGTAATTGGGTGTACTGTAATAAATTAGCTTCATAAGCTTTCAATTGTTCGGCACTTGGTAATTCACCGTGGATAATCAAATATGAAACTTCAGTAAATGTAGCATTGTTTGCCAAATCAGCTATGTCATAGCCTCTATAATGTAGGATGCCTTGCTCTCCATTTAAAAAAGTAATGGCACTACTTGTGGCACCTGTGTTTTTATAACCACTATCTAAAGTAATATAACCTGAATCACTTCTGAGTTGAGTGATATCGAGTGCTTTTTCATTTTCGGTACCAACAACAATAGGTAGTTTAATATTTTTACCATCAAGTTGAAACGACAAAGATTCCTGTGACATTATTATTTTCTTTTATAGAGTTTTTTAAAATTCAGTGCAAAGATAATCAAAAATTTTTTAACGATTGCTCTACTGTATGTGAAACAATGAAAATTAAAAAAGGTTGAAAATTGGGATACTTCATTTAGGAAAGATTAAAAAGGTATGTTTTATATAATTAAATAATATATGCACGTAAATAATATTTAATATCTTAAAACTTTATCCACATAGTTTGTAAACTTTCTCACTTCTTAAAGTTTCCTAAAAAGTTTATGCTTACTTTTGCCGGTATCTTTTGATTATACATGCAGAGTTTTTCGTCCAAAAAACAGAAAATGATAGATGTTGCCTCACAACTTTTTATAAAAAAAGGAGTGAAGCAAGTCACCGTGGATGAAATTGCCAAAGAACTCAGTATTTCCAAAAAGACCATTTATCATTTTTTTGAAACAAAATCCGTACTGATCGATGCATGTGTAAGTGCTACTCTTGCGAAAATGCAGAAAGACATGGAAGGAGTGAAAGGTAATCATTATCCACCCGTGCAAGAGATGCTTGAGCTGGGACGTCTAAATAAAAACACGATTAAGTTTTTTTCAAAAAACACTTTGAGCGAATTGAAGAAATATTATCCGCAGGCATGGGAGATTTACGAAAAATTTAAGTCCGATTTCATTTTCAAACAACTATTCCTTAATCTCGAAAAAGGCATACAAAGTGAAGATTATAGAAGTAATTTGCAAGTCGGTATTGTTACGCATATTTATATGAGTCTGCTTGAAAGCGCAATGATGCAACATAGCTATCTCAATACGGATGTGTCATTGGATGAAGTATATAGAGAACATTTATTGATGCATATTTATTCGATATGTTCCGATACGGGAAGGGTAAAATTAGAACAACTTTTAAAAAACAAAGACTATTTTTAGGATGATGAGAAACTATTTTTTAGTGACTATTTTAATAGGGATATTTTCCGTGCAAAACGTTCTGTCTCAAGAAGCACAAAGTTTTTCTTTGGAAGAAGCAAAAGCCTATGCCATCAAAAACTCCAAGGATTTGGCACTCCAGCAGGTCGAAGTCAATAAATCCAAAATGAAAGTCCAAGAGGCACTTTCACGACTTTTGCCACAGGTCAATGCCGAGCTATCCTATACGCATTATGGAAAATTGATGTCCACGATTATCCCCGAAGGACTTTTTCCCGGTCTGCCTGAGCAAGCCATACAATTTGGGATGCCCGAAAATATCAATGTAGGTGTCAATGCGACACAAACCTTATTTAACGGTGTTTTTCTCGTAGGATTGAAAGCTTCTAAAATTATTATAGAAATGGCCGAACAGGAAAAAGTCATTCAGGAAGAAGACTTGAAAGACGGAGTTTCCCGTTCGTATTACAATGTCTTACTTGCCAAAGAAAGTAAAGAGATAGTATCCAAAAATATTGAAAATTTGGAGACACTTTTAAAACGTACTCAAAATTTGTACGACAATGGGCTGGCAAGAGAGATTGATGTGGACAGACTGAGACTCTCTTTGGCCAATCTTGAAACACAGGTCAATTCACTTGAAAACAATGTCGAACTGACCGAGTTAGCCCTTAAATTCCTGATGGCATATCCTTTGGATCAAGAGATACTTTTGAGTCAAACTTTATCCGACTTTGTGGATGAAGAAGTCAAAGTCATACCCCAAAAAGGGGACTTTTCACAGCGCAAAGAGCTACATTTATTTGATTTGCGGGAGCAAGGTGCATTGGCAAATATCAAGGTGTACAAATCTGAATACTATCCTTATATGACAGCTTTTGGTTCTTTGGCCTCCTCTGCCCAAAGACAAAACTTTTCTTTTTTTCAATTTGGTGATAAGTATCCTTGGTACAATGTCAGATATGCCGGCATACAACTCAATGTGCCGATTTGGGATAGTTTTGGTAGAAAGTCAAGAATCAATACAGCCAAAGAAGATTTGCAGCGTATTCGTATAGGTCGCGATAAATTAGAGGAAAGTTTTGATATGGTTTATGGTAAAGCAAGGATAGATTATTCCAATGCCATCAACGAATACAACAATACCAAACGCAATATGGATCTGGCCGAAAAGATATATCAGGTATCCCAGAAAAACTATATGGCGGGTGTCGGTACCAGTATAGAAATGACCAATGCCGAGCGAGAACTCTATACTTCACAAGCTAATCTGATTTCTGCCATGTATAAAATATTAATTGCCAAAACCGATATCGATAAAGCTTTGGGGGATAATTAGAGTTTGACCATAAAGCGTAGGGATAACATGTGAAATTCACAAATGAAAATCCCGGTATAACACTTATTTTGGAATCAGGAAATCCACTGCCAATATCCGGAGTGTCTTTACCCTCAACCCTCAATCCTCAGACTTGACTTGAGTTGCTACGGGTTGTACCTGACCATTGTGGCAAGTCATACAATTGATTTGGGTAATCATACCGTCCTTAGGATACTTGCTAAAATAATTTTCGTTGATATCTTTTGTCATTTTTATCATTCCTCTTGCTATCAACTTTTCTACTTTGCTGTCACTTGCAAAATCCAAACCTTCTCCACTTTCTTTCGGGGCGTGACAATGACTGCATTTTACACCCAAGGATTTGCTGAAAGATTTCATCAGGACGTCTAACTCATCTTTACTGATATCGGCAGGTAAAACTTTTAAGTTTTGAGCGTGAAAAGTGTCTTCACTATCTTGTTTTTGGGCGCTTGATAAAGCGGCACACGATGCTACTAATGCAACAATTCCTATAAAAATGATAATCTTATTCATAATAAAATATTTTTTGCTAATATAAAAATAAACAACAAAGCTTACAATTTTGTGACGAGATTTATTGAGAGCCAAGAGCCAAGAATCAAGAATCAAGAATCAAGAATCAAGAATCAAGAATCAAGAGCCAAGAATCAAGAGCCAAGACATTTTAAAGTACAAGTTTTCTTTGTGGTCTGCGGTCTATCGTCTATCGTCTATCGTCTATCGTCTATTGTCTATTGTCTATGGTCTATGGTCTATTGTCTATCGTCCATTTACTCATTTACTCATTTACTCATTCTCACATTCTCACATTCTCACATTAAAACAATTCACCCTCCACATCCACCGAAAAATCTCTTGGTATTTTTTTCAAGTAATTCTTCTAATTCCAAATTCAAGGAAGACTGAAAAGCCAATTCAAGATTTTCATCACTTATATCTTTATTCTCTTGGGTAGTCGAAAGTGTATCGACTGACTTTTTCAAAGCTTTCTCTTTTTTCGAAAACTTTAGATTACCATATTGCTGCACCTTCGTCATCGTCTTCATTTTGGTTGCTTTTAAATTTGTTGCGCCAAAAGACTTTTTGTTTTTGTCTCTCCAATATCATTTTAGCGATAACACGGTTGGACTCAAAAGCATTGTTTTCGGCTATTAAGGCTTTTAACTTTCTTTCATCAACATCTATCCGATATAAAAGTTGTATCAATCCATCAAAATCGTGTGACACCATCTCTTCCACTTGTGTTGTCAACCACTGTAATAGCTCTTCTTCTGTATTGATAACAAGTAAGGCATCCTGTTCTGTATGAACAGTAGTCGATAACATCTTTTTTAATTCTTCCAGCACTGTTTAGTTAATTAGTAAATTGGTTAATTAGCAAATTAGCAAATTGTTTGATAGTTAAGTATGCAGTCGTCTATTCATAGAGCCAAGAGCCAAGAACCAAGAGCCAAGAACCAAGAACCAAGAACCAAGACATTTTAAAGCACAGGTTTTCTTTGTGGTCTGCGGTCTATCGTCCATCGTCTTAGGTTGGTGAGCTTGTCGAACCATCGTCTATCGTCAAAACAAAATTAACAAAATATTACGCACACATTTATAATAACTTGTTTATATTTGCTTAATTGATTAACTTAGTGTTAAGTATATCTTTACATAACCTAATTGTGAACGAAATTAATAACAAAAAAGAGCTGAGTATGAACACATTTCTACATATAGCAAAACAAATATCCAATCAATTGAAAGCAAAGAGACTCGGATTTTTGAGCTTTTCACTTGCTTTACTATTTGTTTTCTCGAATAAAATTGCTTCGGCGCAAAATGTAACCTATAACGATGGGAGTATTCATTTAAAGGTATGGTTGCATTCAGTATATACAGATGCAAATTGTGAGGAAAATTTTGTCAACGGCCCTACTAAATTTGTTTATAACAAAATAGATGTGAGGGCATCTAATGGGACGGGATGGTTTAAGCCGGATTTTCCGGCACAGAATCTTATTAATCTGTTTCCACAGGATATGAGATTTAGGTTGAAAACCAAGAACTTATTTCGATTTTATAAAATCTCGAATATCAGTGAGATGAAAATGCTCAATCCCTTTTATCCGTTTAGAGCATCTGCTTTCCAAAACATAGGAGGGTTACATCTTCCTATTAATTTTATAACAGAATCTGAAGGGAATTTTAATTCTTCCACAAGTTATTTCAATAAAGTAGGGATAGACGGTAGCAATAACGGCTACTTGCTTTTGGATAAAAACTTTAATGCCGATCAGGCTCCAGATAGATATCAGTGGAAGGTGGACGAAATGTTTGAATCAGATGCCGATATGTATAGTCCTGAAGCCGGCGGTTTGGCATTGTTCAATATAGGCTGTACCAAGACTTTCGGTCTGCCGCAATACTATGAAGGTGATAAAGGAATATTAGCACCCTATGATTTCTTAATGTATGCACTCATACTTGATTCCATCAAAATTGATGCTGCAACGTGGGGTTTGGTACTCGGTAACTGTATGACCTTGGACATAGGTTTTACGAAGGTAGATATCAATCCTATGAATTTGATAAGTCAAGGAGACTGGGTGGATTATTTACTTGTGTTAGCCGGTGCAGTTATCAATGACATGGATGATGCTTTTTCAAGTAAAACCAACTGGGATTTAGATCCCGCACTATTTAGGAGTACTCCTCCGGGAGAGGTAGGATATTTTGTGACCGACAAATACTATGCAAAAAAACCTGATAAAGCAAATGAAGGTTATATGTTGGTTTTTGCTCATCAATGGAATTGGATAGGCAAAGATGCCGGATATCCTGAGCCGGGTTCTGCTACGGTAAAAAATCAGGCGAAGCTTTGTGCAGATACTTATGATGATGGTGGGAAAATTACTTTAAATGTTACTTTAGATGGTTATTTTACATCAGCAGCCCATGACGGGAAAGATAAAGGGGGCTTTCTTTTAGATGCTTTAAAATCAATCGGACAGGTCATCTCATTAGACCCATGTGGTACAATAGAGTTATTAGGAACTGTTCCTGAATCCATGTTTGGCTCAAGTGAACGGTATATTAGAGCCAAGGCATGGATTCCCGGACTTACAGGAGAACCTGCTTACGGAGCTACAATTAAGAATAGCACAGAGTATCCGGTTTGGTTTAAAACGAATCAAACCCTTTTAAATCGTCCGGGGGCTAATCCATTAGAAGCTACTGATATCGCTGTCAATCCAAACACTTTCCAGTATAAGTTTCAATCATGGGAAAGCGACTGTTATAATAGTGGTGGAGCAAATGCGCCTTTATCAACTTGTAAACAATGTTATATAACCGGATTAAATCCGAATGATGATTGCTGTGATGTGTGGATTCCTTTAATACATGAATGTCTATGGCCTCCGGCTTCAGATCATTGGATATTAACATCTGCAAACGATAATGGTAATAACTCCGGTGAAATAACCGGTACTGTCAATTGGAGAAACAGTCCGCCCAATACCGATAATTTTGTATATGTTCCGGCCTTTGGTGGTAAGTATCAGGATCATATTGTCAGACTAAAATACAAGTGGACAATCCCTAATCCTATAGTAGGTAATATAGAGGGAGATGATGATGTGATATTGTGTCCGGGAGAGTCGCATTTTATGGAAGTACTCCCATCAAGTTTTGCCAATGCTACTTTTAAACAATGGCAATATATAGACGTGGATGGCGCTGTTAGTGCTTGTCCTGCTGTCAATGACCCGGGCTGGAAGGATATTCCTAATGAAGTGTGTGATTCTTATACCGCACAAGCGAATTTCACGGGTTCAAGATATTATAGATTAAAGGTTTTTAATAGAAATGGTATCGGTAGTAAAACACCAAACGGGGATAAGTTTGCAGTGGCTTACAGTAGCTGTGTCAAAGTTTCGGTCTTAGAAGACTTGGAAGTACCGATGGATCCGCCTGCACAATGTGGTACGGCAGCAAATCCGACCCCTGTCAGAGCGGGTGCCAATATGAGATTCAGACCGACTTTACCTCCTAAACCGGGTTCTACTTCTATCAGCGGGGTCAGATATGAATGGGATGCCACCAATGCGACAATCTCTCCTAAAATACCGGTGTCAAGCCCTTGGGAGACCACTGTCAGTATGCCTACCGGAGTTGGAGAAGTCGTATCCGTCTCTATGACGACCATTGTTACAGATGTTTGTCCCAGCTTGACAAACCAGACAGATGTTTGTTACTTTATAACCGAAGACCCGGGTTGCTCAGGCACGACAGGAGTGATTTATGTTTCTAATACAGCCGGTTCCGGCGGAGTAGGTTCTATTACCAATCCGTTTACTTTAAAAGATGCCATAGGTGCTATCGGTCCGGGCATTACTCATGTAAAATTATTGGCAGGAGATTATACTGTGGATGGTTCTGTGGCCATTCCTTTGACTGATGATCTGGTTTTTGAAGGAGGTTATGTAGAAGAAACCAATGTTGACGGAGATTTGGTTTGGACTAAGAAATCTGATGCGAAAAGTAAAATTACCTCTGACATTATAGAAATCATTAATGACTCTATCGTTCACAGAATAGGATTTAGATCCCAAGGTAATAATTGGATATTACAAGATATTGAGATCAAGACAAATAATGCCCCGGATAGGGATGATTTTATGGGGGCTGCACCTGCCGAAAGAGGTGTCAGTAATTATGCCATTCATGTTGATAATTCGACGGGATGGGAACTATTTAATGTAAAAGCAGAGGCCGGTCAGGCAGGAAGGGGATCTTCAGGTCGGACTACGGTAGAACGATGCCCTACTGCCGTCTTGCCTTTAGGCGCTGAATATGGAAATAGATCGGAGCCTGTCCCTCCTTGTATAGGGCTGAATAGAAATGGTAGAGAAGGTGGATTTAGCACGACTGTTCCTAATGCTAACGGAGTGGACAACTATACGAATGGGGTAGATTGCAGCTTAAATCCTACTGCATCCGGATGTGGCGGTAGATTTACGGGTGCTCCGGGTAAAAACGGTATTGAGGGTGTGAACGGAGCGAGTGGTATCGCCTCCCAATCTCGTACAATTCCCGAATTGGTCAATATGCACTATTTTATACCAAAAGGGAGAAGTGGTGATGGTCAAGATGGCGGCGGCGGCGGTAGTGGTGCTGCTAGCAATACAGGAGCGAACGGCGGTAGAGGTGCTGTCGGTGGTGTCGGAGGCAAGGGCGGCTACGGTAGCGGTGGCGCATTCGGAATCTGGGTGAGTGGCAACTCCAATGGAAAACGCAATCAGAATACTAATATTTCAGTTCTTGTTCCTAACGGTATTACCGGCGCACCCGGTGGATTAGGTAGGAACGGCTACAATGGTGAAATTGTTACAAATGGCGGTGGAAATGGCGGAAACGGCGGAACCGGCGGTGTGGGCGGTGCAGGGGCCGTTGGTGGTGTCAATAATTCAAACCAAAATGAATATGTACAGGCAGGCTCTACCTTTCCTAATCCGCCAGCTAGCTCAGCGTCATCCACTAACAATCCTATAGTATATGCAGACTATGGATCAGGATGTACCAATTCAAAAATTATCGTGAGAAAAGAATTTGGGGATTGGAGTACTTTCTTAACAACATATCCTGATATAACCGCAAGCAAACCATCTACAGGTCCCGGCGATTCTCCCAAATTTATTTATGCTAAAAACACGGGTGTCTATGCTATAAATATTGCCGGTAATGGAACTGCATACAAAAACCAGATGTATATTCGATATGACAGACCTCTACCGACCGTCTCTATTGTTGATACCATCTGTTCGGGAACAGCTTTTACGCTTGATGGTACACCGGGGATGGCCGATCCGATTGACCATGAATGGGTCATACAAAGGACAAACGTAAACGGCATCTATGATGATCCTGTCCCAAGTCAATTATATAGAGGACAACAGACGGTGACAGGTGTGACATTACCTGCAAATACAGGAGGTACAATTATCAAATACCAAGTCAGATATAGAGTGAAAGACAATTGCTGTGGATGGTCAGTGCCTATATATCATATCATCAGTGTCTTACCTGAGGTGAAAAACAAAGTGGTATTTAATACGGCAGGACCGACAGGGCCGGTGTTTAAATATAAATTTACCACATGTAAAGGTGACGATATTCAAGAGATGAGTACGGAGCTATTGAGTGGAACTAATTTCGGAGCGTGGAATTTCCAATGGCAATATAGAGTACAGGGAGAAACCGCTTTCCATGATATTCCGGGAGCAACTTCTGAAAACTATACACCACCTGCGATAGACAGTACGATCGTATTGGAATTTAGAAGATTGTTGATTCCGCAGACTGCCGAAAAAGCCTGTGGCGAACTCGCTTCAAATATTCTTATTGTAGAGATATCAAAGATTACCAATAATGTCATCCAGTTTCCGAGTCCGCTTCAAGCCGAATGTGGTCCTGACGGATTACCGCCTTTTGCTAATAGCGCGGCTTCGTTCGTACATACGGGAAATGCAAATATCGGATTGATAGAAGGGTCTCCTGCTGATGGCTTGGGTGACGATCCTAATGATTATTATTATCAATGGTATATGCGTCCCGGAGAGGGAGGAGCATGGGTACAAGTTGACGAAAGTTTCCCTTCGGACAGCCCTACCCAGCCGGTAGGGTACGGCGAGTCAGCGCAAGATTGGAATCCGGGTATTAAATTTCCAAATGAGGCTCACTTTGGAACTACTAAACAGATTTTTGATTTACCTGCTAATCTATCTACTGCTAATCCGGGTAAGGTATTCTTCAAAAGAGTGGTTTCCAGAAGTCCGAGCGATGCAATATGTATGGATACCAGTAATACCGTCTATTCTGAAATTTTACCTAATGTAACCGGATGGGGCTTCTGTAATGGAAATACAGGATTGACAACTAATCAATGTAAATCAGCAATTGTTCAGGATACGGCAATTTGGGGTACATTTAGAGGGACTTGCGCAATCATGGCGCCGGATACAGTCTGTCCCGGATCATCGATATATCTTAATTTACCGACATCAAGTATAGGAACTGACGCAGTAAAATTTGCAGATAGTTTTGTATGGTACAGTGTGGAGGGAGGTCCGTTTAATGCGACGAAGGGAACGGGGCCTCAAAGCCCGTGTACTTCTGATAACTGTACCAACCCAATGTCGAATGCTGATTGTAGCAATGGTAAGCCCGGTAAAAATATGACTACTCTGATTACCACTACGCCTTATGATCCTGATGGTATCTATTACGTAGAACATATAGACACGATAGGGGCGGTCAGAGATACGATTATTGGTCATACTTCCTCACGTATCCAAGTACAGATAGACACCACTACCACCTATTATGTCAATGCGATAGGCAGGTGCTTTGACGATGCTGCCTTTAGAGCGGCTGCAAATCCGGAACAATACAACAGTGTCGGTACTTTGTCAAGTAAGCAAAATTGGCAGAGAAGGACTGTCATAACGGTCACGCCTTTTGATGAAATCAAAGGTTTTGATATATCAGATCAATTTATATGTACAGGGCAGGAGCCGGATTCTATCACATTGACGATAGCGCCGGGATCTAATCTGGGGAATGACGGTTATTTTGCCATCTATAGCGAAAATCCGGGTTTTACTTTAAGTACAAGCGCTACTCTTGTCCATAAAGGCATCAAGAGAGATACAACTCTTAACTCCAGACAAGTCACCATTCCGGCACCTACGGTATCTACTACCTATTATGCCCGAATAGAGAATAGATGTACTGCTTCCATGTATGATACAGTGAGAATCGAATTTGTCACCCCAAGTGATGTACCTGATTTGAGTACTAACTCATTAGCATGTCAAGTAGATGGAAATGCCACTGTGACAATTACCGTGAATGGTACGTTGAGAAATGATGCCTCTTGGGTTTTGTATGATGATGATCCTCTTAATGGTGGAAGTAAATTAGCAACTACAAAAACCAATACTTTCACTCGCAGTATTACGGGAGCTACTACTTTCTATGTAAGAGGCGAGTCTAAGTATGATTGTGATACTACAATTGCTGTTCCGATATCTATGGATAATTTCTACGGAGCTATAGAATATGCACCTGACAATGCTACGACAGTTGCCGTAGAGCAATGTACTGATGCACAAGGATGGACATGGTATGCTACAACTGCTGAGCCGAATAAATACTTGTTTGCTATTCAGAAAAAACCGGCCAGCAATAGTCAGGGTATTCCCGGAAATGCAAATAGTGCTAATTTTACGGCAGAGGTTGTACTTACTGTCACTGCAAATCCTACTTTGCCAGCACAAGTTTTCTATGCTGAAGACCCACCTTGCGAAGCTAACTTTGTGATGCCGAGATACTGGAATGTGCATGTCTTAACAGGTAGTCTCAATGGTTATGTAAAAATCAGATTTTTCTACCGACCAGAAGAATATAATGCAACTCAACAAGCTGCCGACGCATGGGTGACAGCTTATATAGGTGCTTGTCCTAATTTACATAGGGGGCCGGGTGAAGTCTTTAAAACGACAGATAATACAGATTTTGATCCGAAGAGTAATGGTGGAAAAGTAGGTTTGGGCTCTGATGTGAACCCGAGAAATATCAACGATGGCATATACATTGCCTACTTGTTGTCAAGTTTGAGTCCGTCACCTTATCCTTATGGTAGCTTGTCTCTCCAAAACAAAAACTTTGTTGAGGTAGCTTGGGACGGTTTTTCAGGTGGAGGTATTTCTATCAGAGTCAGCGCTGATACGGCAGTCTTACCTGTCACATTGGTGAAATTTACGGGTACACTTGTAGGTGATCATGTACTTTTGGATTGGGAGACTGCCTCTGAGCATAACAATGATTACTTTGTGGTAGAAAGAAGTAGAGATGCCAAAAACTGGGAAGATATCGGTCGTGTGAAAGGAAACGGCTCTACTGACTTGCCACATTTCTACAATCTGATAGACAGTGTACCCTATCAAGGTGTCAACTATTACAGATTGAGACAAGTGGATTACGATGCAAGCATAAACTATTCTAGAATCATTCAGGTAGAATTGACTAAAACGGGTTCTTATACGGATGGATTTATCAGTGTACAACCTAATCCGACAGCCGGACCAATATTAGCCACCATCGGATCTCCTATTGATCAGCACGTAAATATCCTGATATTGGATATCTCCGGAAGAATCATGGGCAATCAAGAGGTGGACTTGGGTCAGGGTATTAACAATATCAAGATGAATCTTGGGCAGTATCCGGCCGGTACTTATATCTTATCGTACAAGGATAAGACGAATAACGCCGGTAAAGAGCATATCGCCAAGGTCGTCAAGCAATAAAATTTTTAGAAAGAGGCTGTCTCAATAAGGACAGCCTCTTTTGTTATATGGGAAAGGTGATTATGTATTCATACTATTTGGATTTACTCCACTCTTCTTATTCAAAAATTCTTTGGATGAATAGATAATTTTCCCATATTTATTACTTATTTTAAACTTCTAATATCAATCTATTGAAATATGAAGGAACTCACACATCATTTTGCCAATGTAAATGGAGTGAATCTGCACTTTGTCCGTCAGGGGGAGGGGAAGGAATTAGTCGTTTTGCTACACGGCTGGCCGGAATTTTGGTATAGCTGGCGATTTCAAATACCTGCTTTGGCTGAGAAATATACGGTCGTGGCACCTGATTTGAGAGGTTTTAATCTTTCGGATAAGCCCCTTGGAGTAGAAAACTATCAGACCCAATACGTCATTAGAGATATTCGTGAACTGATAGAACAACTTGGATTTAAACAGGCATATATCGTAGGGCATGATTGGGGAGGAGCTGTTGCATGGCATTTTGCTACTGCCTTTCCTGAGATGACGACCCGATTAGCCATCCTCAACTGCCCACATCCCAAGCTGATGATAAGGAGTTTGCTTACCAATCTGAAGCAACTGAAACGTAGCTGGTATATGATAAGTTTTCAGATACCTTTTCTTCCGGAACTGATACTTGGTCAGATTTTGGAGCAGTTTTTCAAAGCCAATATGCGTGGATGGTTGTTTAATTCACAGAATATGACGGATGAAGATATTCAAATCTACGTGAGAGCCTATCGTGAAAAAGATGCCCTGACGACTTCTATCAGCTATTACAGAGCAGGTCTGAGATATGGAATTGATCAAGATTTGAAAAATAAAAAAGTACAGGTACCTACCAGAGTGATTTGGGGTAAAAACGATAAAGCCTTGGGAGTAGAACTCAATGACCATTTGGATGAGGTCATCGATGCTTCACACGAAGTTATCTTTTTGGATCGTTGCAGTCATTGGATACAGATGGATCAGCCGAAAAGAGTTTCGGATTTACTTTTGGAATTTTTTGGACAATCAAATAAGTAGATTTCTTTGAATGTCATTTTCAACTAAAAAACAAAGCCTCAGTAAAACATCTCTTTTAAAAAGTATGCAATGTCAAAAAGCATTGTATCTATACAAAAATCATTACGAACTAAGGGATACTATATCACAAGTTCAAAAAAATAAGTTTAACAGAGGGCATAGGGTCGGGATTTTGGCTCAATCTTTATTTCCGGGAGGGAAAGACTGTACTCCGCCAAGTGTTTCGGCTTATGATCAGTCGGTGCAGGCGACCAAAGCCTTGGTGCAGGCGCAATATCCGGTCATTTATGAAGCGGCGTTTAAGGATAAGGGTGTGTTAATCGCTTTGGATATTTTGGTCAATAGGGATGGAAAATGGTATGCCTATGAAGTAAAAAGTTCATTAAAGATTTCTCAAACGTATATCAAAGATATCTCGATACAATATTATGTAATGAGACAGACGGGTTTGGAAATAGAGGACGTTTTTATTGTGCATCTCAATGGAGATTATATCTTGGAAAACGATACTTTGGATTTATACCAACTTTTTAAAATTGTCTCCGTCAAAGATAAAGTTCTCAAGAAACAAGGTCAGATAGAAAAGGCGATTGAAGATGCGTGGGCGACATTACGCAGTACAAAAATTCCTGATATTGCGATAGGGGAACACTGTTTTAAGCCTTATACCTGTGACTTTTTGAGTTATTGCTGGCAGGGGAAAGAGAAAAGCCCTGTCCTTCATCTTGCAGGAACTTCATTAGCAGAAAAGATAGAATGGATAACATCCGGTGTGACGGAATTGAAAGACATTCCCAAGTCAGCTTTGTCATCTCGTAGAGTGCATGCGCAGTTTAAGGCGGAGATGCAAGGGGGAGTCTATATCGAGAAGGAATCTTTTACAAAGTTTATGAAAGGCATCGACTATCCTTTGTATTTTTTTGATATTGAAGCTTTTCAACCGGCAGTACCCAAATTTAATCATACATCTTCTTTTGAACCGATACCGTTTCAATTCTCGTTGCATTATGCTGAAAGTGAGGATGCCGGATTACAAACGACGGAATATATCACACATCCCGGTCAGGATGGGAGGGAAGAATTTTTGACAACTTTCATACAAGCGACACAATTGCCGGGAAAGATATTGATATTTAATACTTTGTTGGAAAAGCGAGTGTTGAATATCCTCATAGAGACTTTTCCCAAATACAAACAGGAAGTCAAAGAACGATTGAAGCGCATGGTGGACATGGAAACACCATTCTCAAATGACTGGTTTTATCATTCAAAAATGAAAGGTGGTTATTCCATGAAAAATATTTTACCGGCTTTGGTGGAAGATATGGATTATCGGCAGATAGATATCAACGATGGTATGAATGCCATGCTTATTTATCACGATTTGTGGTATGAGAAAGATGAGTCGAAGGTGCGTCGTGAGTTGGATCATCTTTTGGCTTATTGTAGAATGGACACCTTGGGTTTATACTATGTTTTCAAGAAGATGAGGGAGTTTTGGGGATGTAGCGATGTAGTGATGTAAGGAATGCTATTTTTCTTTTGCGTTCTTAGCGGCTCTGCGTGAGATTGTTTACTTTGTGAAATCTCTCTCCAATGGTTGGTGTTCCGCCACCAACCATATATAGTTCTTCTATATAATCTGTTGAAAGTGGTCGGTGGCTGAACACCGACCACAGGGGTAAAAGATTGAAAAACATTTGGTTTTATCTTAGAATGCTCAATGTCCGGCGCGTTTTCTGTGGTTAAAAAATAAAACATTACTATCTTTAAATCAAAAACAGTCATAGTCCAAAAAACAGTTTTTCCATCTCAAAATGAAATAGATGTTTTAAAATTGAAAGTGGGAAGATGCAATGAAGATGAGTTAGAAGAGACTTTACTACTCAATGAGATTTTGGCCGGACAATATGATTTTTGTAGAGTAAAAAATCCATCAGAAGATGAAATGACCTCTCTAAAACTGTATCGAACGGGCCTGCCTTTTTTCTTTTCCGGAAGTATCAGAAGATATAAAACTCCTATCCAACAAAAGCCGGAGGGAAATTTTATTCATCCTGAAATGACTTATGAAATGTACAATGGTACACAGGATGGTTTGTTGATGGTGATGCTGAGAGGCACTTGGGGAATTTATCCTTTGGGTTATTATCGCACACCTTTTTTAAAAGAATTGGTGGATAAAGAAAAAGAGATAAAAGCTATTTTTAAATTTTATAAAGAAAACAATATCAATAGATTACATCCTGAAAACTCAATTATGTTTATGAATCACAATGGGAACTATGTGGGATTTTTTGCACTGAACAAAATAGGTGGTGGACTTGAATCGCACATCGGAGGTATTATCGAACCTTATCGAAATGGTGGTTATTTTTTGGATATGCTCAGATATATCAAAAACTTTTGTGTAGATAATCATTTGGCGCATTTTGCTTTTGGTGCGAGAAATGAGAATGCAGAAGTCCAAAGGATTTTTCAATATGTAGGTTTTCAACCTATTGGTACAGAAAATGTATTTCATGTCTTACCGATGTTGTCTATCAATCAGGTGGATGAATGGATTGCTGACGTGAAAGAAGATACTTTAAGCGAAATATTGAAACAAGCTGATATTTTTATCCAAAAGCACTTTTTAAATTACACGGTAAAAAATATTCAAAGTACGACTACGAATCTATCTAATTCAAGTCCCTTTAAATGTATCTTTTCTATTCCTGTTAAAACCGACTCGGAGTTTTTGGTGGTGGTGAAAGCGATGGAGGAGGAAAGGGTGGTGAAGGCGTGGTATTTAACTGGTATTGTATAGATATTTTTACCACAAAGATCCACTAAGAATGCACAAAGAGCACAAAGATTACAAAACTCAGTGTTCTCTGTGAAAACCTCTGCGTACTCTGTGGTTAAAAATAGTGGATACATTTGCACCTTGACATTTCGACTGAGCTCAATGTCCGGTGCGTTTTCTGTGGTTAAAGAGTAGTTTTGAAGTAGAAAGTTAGAAATACGAAGTACGAGTTTTTTAAATTACAACTTCAATGTTTGCAAATAGCTTTTCGGATTTATAACCGGTATTAAAGCATTTTTAAAATCTCTTTCATTCCTTGTTAGAATGATATCACAATTTGATGCAACTGCACTAAAGTATTGCAAGGCATTTTCAAAATCTTTGAAGTCAGAATTGATTGCTTTTTCGATGACTTCATCATCCATCATTGATATTGAGCATAGAACTTTAAGCTTTCTGATTTTTTCTAAGGCTATTTTGGTGTTTTCATATTTTGAGAGTAGATAGAATGTGGTTGATATAGTAGTAGGAGAGGTGAAGACTTTAATCCTTTTCTTATCGGCTAAAGTTAAAACTTGAGCTGCTGAACGATAAAATCCTTCTCTCTCTCCCAAGAAGTCAACAACGATATTTGTATCTAAAAAAATCTTATCCATTATTGATATTTTTTATCTAAATGGTCGATATAATCTTCTTGTAAAGTCTTATCATCAATATCCAGAGGAATGCTGTTCCCAGTGGCAATACTTTTTACAAAAGGAGAGATTTCAAAATCTTCATTTTGTTGGTGTGTTAACGAATCAAGGTAGTTTTCAATCAATCTTGACAAACTGATTTTCTTGTAGGAAGCATATTTTTTAGCTCGTTCAATAACTCTTCCATTCAATTTTAATGTAAGCTTAGAATCCATAATCATTCACCGTACGTACAAATACAGATAAATTATACGTATATTTCAAAATATATAATTGAGCTTTTTGGGATAATAACTTATTGATGTCGATTTATCAAAAAAGGCTCAATGACATTATCTATGCATTCCGCCATCATCTCATAACCTTTTGCATTGTGGTGACCGTCTTTCTTCCAATAATAATCTTGGTAGATTGCGTGATGATTTTTGACATAATCATCATAACATGGTTCGAGATTGTAAAAAGTTAAATCAAACTTTGAAAATTCTTTAGATAACTCCTGATGAAATTTTTCATTCTCATCATCACCTCCAAAAACCGAATTAAAAGGTATTGTGAAAACAATGAGGTCAAAATGATTTTTTTCGGAAAACTGCTTGTATTGTCGAAAGAGTGCGGCTGTTTTAGGTTTCATGTCTTCCACAATCTTATCATATTCTTTTGTCTTAATCAGATACTTGTCATAACCTCCCAAGGTCTGTATCAATATTCTGGCGATGTAACTTGATGCATAAATGGGTTCCCACCAATAACTGCGCTTAGCTATCAAAGTGCTGTCTTCTCCAAAACGTTCCATGCCTCCTCTCAACACAAAATCGAAGTAATAATCATTAGCAGTGAAACTCTGTATCACCATGTCGGGCTGGTATTCTATCAGTTTGTCTTCTAAAAGTTTAAAGTTGAAAAATGGATCAGAGCCTCGTTTTCCGGCATTGAGTACCTCAATATTTTTATACTTTTTATTGAGATTCTTTTGGAGTGCCTGTACATAAGAATATTCATAATCTACGCCGTCACCTTCCGTAAATGAATCTCCTAAACAGATAATTCTGTATGTTCCTTCCGGTTTTTCTTTTACCCATTCTTTATCAGACAAACCGAGACTGTTTTGTTTCCTTTTGAAAACAAATTCTTGATTTATATTTTCCAAAAAGTCTTCAGGCCGGTTGATATGGTAGTAATCTTCAATTTTCTCACTATTGATATAGTTATTGACATACTGGCCATGTCTTTCATAAATAAAAATATAAGAAGGTCGAAGAATGATTAGAAAAAATTCAATGATGAGATAAATTGTACAAAAGTATTTGAGCCTTGACGATAGCGCTGACAGTGTTTTGATTTTCTTTTGTATAAAATCAAGAATGACGATAAAGTAGAGAGGAATCATGAGATTTGTATGTACACCTATTGCAAAAAGTTTATATTTTTTGTATAGTTCATAAAATATGAATGGATAAATAATGAGACTTAGATAAAAAAGTATTTTTAGCACCTTGTTGTTGAGTATAAATTGGTAAATGGTATTAAAAAGACGGATAAGCATATAAGTCTAAAAAAGTATGACTGAAATATAAGAAAATATGTAAGTTTTAATTGACTTTATGATAGATCAAACTATCATTTTTCTGCTTTTTTAAAATTGGGATTAATAATTCTTCCACACATTCCGCCATCATTTCATAACCTTTTGCATTGTGATGACCATCTTTTTTCCAATAATAATCTTTGTAAGATGCTTGATGATTTTCAATATAGCTATTATAACAAGACTGTAAATTATAAAAGTGAAGATTAAAATTTAAAAATTCCTGATGAAACTCCTGATAAAACTTTTCATTCTCTTTATTGCCTTGATAATCGTTTTTAAAAGGGAGTGTAAAAACAACCAAGTCAAATTGATGCTCTTTTGAAAATTGTTGATATTCCTTATATAAAGCTATCGTTTTGGGTTTCATTTCTTCAATAGATTGCTCATATTTACTTTTTTTGATTAAATATTTATCGTAACCTCCCAATGTTTGTATGAGTATTCTGGCTGTATAACTCGCTTTTCGCATAAACCGGCTCCCACCAAAAATCTTTTCTGGTATTTAAAATCCCGTTTTCACCAAAACGTTCCATGCCGCCTCTTTCTACAAAAAATCGTAATAATAATCATTAGCAGTGAAACTTTGTATCACCATATCGGGCTGGTATTCTATCAGTTTATCTTCTAAAAGTTTGAAATTGAAAAATGGATCTGAACCTCGCTTACCTGCATTGAGTACCTCAATATTTTTATACTTTTTATTGAGATTTCCTTTGGAGTGCCTGTACATAAGAATGTTCGTAATCTACGCCGTCACCTTCTGTAAACGAATCTCCCAAACAGATAATTCTGTAAGTTCCGGTTGGTTTTTCTTTTATCCATTCTTTATCAGACAAACCGAGACTGTTTTGTTTTCTTTTCAAAAACGAACTCCGAAGTTTTGGTATAAACGAAGTCATGGGGTGAATGAATGTGATAAAAGTTTTCGGGACCATTCGTATGATTATTATCGTATTACTCATACCATCGAAGCGTAAGGGTCTCATTGTTAATCTGTATTCTATATAGATGCTTACAGCATGACAAGCTCAATTTACGCATGACATTCGTGAGGATTAGTTTTAAAGTACAAAGTTAGGAACACAAAATAAAAGTTTTCTTTGCACCCCTTGTTCCAATAAATTCGGAATTATGGTTAAGTAAGCGAGCCATCTAACTTTTTATCACTCGATCCATATACTTCCATAAAAAACAGAGCTTGCTTTTATTCGATATTTTACTTTTGAATTAATCAACAGATTTTTTATCTTCATTTAAATAAATGAATAAGCTATGGTAATGGTACTTAAAAAAGGAGCTGACTCCGAATCCATCCGTAAATTAGGGGAAAAGATACGCGAAAGAAAAAAAGGTAAACGAATGAATACAAAGGAATTTGTTGGTATTCTTAATCTTGAAGCCGATGCCCTTGATATTCAAAAGAGACTAAGAGATGAATGGCAATAAAATCTTTATTGACACAAATATAGTTCTTTATCTATTTGGTGGAGATCTAACAATAGCAGAGTTTTTAGACAATAAGGAAATATACATATCTATTATTACTGAAATAGAATTATTAGGGTTTAAAAATTTAGATTTCGAGGAAGAAACAAAAATTAGACAGTTTATAAATAAATGCTTTGTAATTCCTCTTAATGATTTTGTTAAAGAACAAGCGATTGAATATCGAAAAAACTATTCTCTTAAACTACCTGATTGTATTGTTGCTGCCTCTGGTGTCTATCTAGACTTGCCAGTCATGACATCGGACAAAGAGTTTGAAAAGCTTAGAGAATTGGATTTAATTCTGTATAAAAAATAACTTTCAACATCACTTAGTCCTACTCCTAATCACTCGACCTACATACTTCAACATATAAAAAATGGAGCTGGCTTTTATTCGGTATTTTATTTTCGATTTAAAATCAGAAATTGCAAAGCCCAATTCTGCCTCTTGATACAGTTGCCCTAATACACTATCCGAAATAAAATGTTCCTTGGATATATTGAGTGTCCTAAACTCTTCGTTCATCCAATGTATTGCTGACCATGTTTCAGGATATACTGAATGCAAAAGTAAGGGGCAGACTGTAGTCCATCTGTCTTCGTTTGAAAATGTATAAACATACTGGGTGAGGTTTTCTTCATGAATATGCTTATTCAGAATATTGATAGGGAGCATCCAATCACTATTGTCAGCATTGACCGAATCTTTTGCTTCTTCATAACACTTTTTCATTAATGAAGAACCTTGTGGAACGTGCATAATATTACCAACTATATAATTCTCATCTTCCTTGCTTTTCCTAAAAACATAAGGTGTATCCAACTTAAATTGCTTTAAACAGGTAACATCCATATCCACCCACCATCCTCCGTATAGGTAAAGTAGACGATATCTAAAGATATCGGAAAAGCCGGCGTAGCTGCCTTGACCATGACCAAACTGATTAGGGTATTTATATTTGAAAACTTGATTTTCGGGAATGATTTCACGTGCATCTTTAACTTCTAATCCAGCAATATATGAATAATGCGTAAAGTCATCATAAGTCCATAAAATAAAATGATAGCCATGTTTTAAAAACGAAAGAATTGTCAACTTTTCCATGGAGGAAAGTTCGCCTTTTATCCAAAGTCCATGTACTGTGTTGCGTGTATCCATTTGTCAAATCTACTTTTTACATCCACGCTCTCCACCAATGTTCTAAAACAAATAACTTCCACAATCTCCAATGATCTTTTAGGAAGAAAAGTTTTTGTAGATAGGAGGAAGATATGACTTCATCTTGAATCAATCGTCCATGCGTTAGTGTTTCTTTATATAAACTGAAATCTTTATAAAATCTGTCAGGCCCTACAAAACCTTGCTTGGGTCTTTGTAAAATTCTTTTGGGTAATCTATTGCGTAAAAGATTTTGTAAAAGTGGTTTTTGAATGCCCTCTTTCATATAAGCTTCTTCCGGCAGATGAAAGAGAAATTCCACCAATTCATGGTCTAAAAAAGGCACTCTGACTTCTAAACTGTTGGCCATAGAGGCTCTATCTATTTTAACTAAAACTAGTTCCTCCATAAAGCGGTGCATATCCAATAATTGAATCTGCTTTAATCGGGAAAGCTCGGGTCGCATCAGTTTGTCTAAATGCCCGAAAACATCTTTAGGTATTTCTACTAAAAATTCATTTTGCAGGCATTTTTTGAGTTCTTTGTTGTCAAAAAGACCCATACTCATAGCTTGGATATAATGCTTCTTCATCTCTTTTTGAGAGTTGGGAAAAAGCTTAGAAGTCCATTTTGAAAAAAAGTGATTTCCCGTATAAAAGTTTTCCGGCTTTTGCCATGAATAGCCACCCAAAAACTCATCCGCTCCCTCACCGGAAATGACAGCTTTTACATCTTGACTAGCAAGTTGACTGACGAAATAAGTGGGCAAAATAGAAATATCGGCGATGGGATCATCATAATGAACCATCAATTTAGGCATGACCTCAAAGTCGATTTTTTCTAAAAGCAAAGTTTTTAGTTCAGCTCCCGTTTCATTTGCAACCATCCGAGCATATTGATGTTCACTTTCATTCCACCCATTAAAACCTATCGAAAAAGCTTTTGTGTCGTATTGCAACTCTTTTTGCATCAATAGGACAGTCGTAGATGAATCTAATCCACCACTCAAAAAAGCTCCTATCGGTACGTCACTTCTTAAATGTTGTTTTAAAGAATCAATCAATAAAAATTCAAACTGTTCTTGTACTTCTTTAGCATAAGAATCTGTTTTTGAATCTAAGACTGACCAATATTCTTTTACTTGATAACTTAAATCTTGAGTGTTGATTTTCATATAGTGAGCTGCCGGCAGTTTATAGATATCCTTCCACATGGTTTGGTTATCTGAAACAAATCTATTCGCTAAAAATAGTGCGACAGATGATGATTGGACTTTTCGTTTGAAACTTTCAAATGCAAGTATAGCTTTTACTTCACTACCGAAATAAAAGTTATTATTTTGAAAACTATAGAAGAGCGGTTTGATTCCAAATCTATCTCTTGCAAGAAAGAGTTCGTTATTCTTTTCATCCAAAATAGCAAATGCAAACATCCCTTTGAATTTGGACAGACAAGTTGCTCCCCAAAATAAATATGCCCATAAAATTACCTCTGTATCAGAACAGCTACTGAATTGAGCTCCTTGATTTTCTAACTCTTTTTGAAGTTCACGATAGTTGTAGATTTCACCATTGAAAGTGATAGTCAGATGCTGAACTGTCATAGGTTGACGACCTGTATCACTTAAATCTAAAAATGAAAGTCTTCTATGTGCTAAACCTACTCTTTGATTAGATGTGATATAGATGCCTTGGTTATCTGGTCCTCTATGGGCAAGTGTGGAAATAGATTTTATCAGTTCATTATAATCTACTATTTGGTTTGTTGCTATATGACCACTGATGCCGCACATGATTGATTTGAAAACTTTATCTTTAATCTTTTCATAAATGAATGACATAAAGTTATTAAATTGTATCCAAACTTTATTTTTGGTGTTTTGTATATCTTTTATAATAGAAAACATCAAGTCTTTTTTAGAGGAGAATGTAAATTAATTTGGATTTTCTTTATTATCTTGACTTGGTATATATTTCATTTCAATGAGAGTCAAACACATTGATTCTAAACAAGATACTATCTGTCAATATCTTAAAAAGGTAATTGGATTTAGAGCGATGATACGTGTATTTGTCATCAGGGATATAAAAATCAAATATTCGCAGACTAAGTTTCGTTCATTGTGGTTTGTATTTCATCCTATTATACAAGCAGCACTATACATCTTTTTCTTCCAATATGTTTTTAATGTAGAGACTTCACAGGTCAAATATCCCATCTATGTTTTGAGTGGATTGATAGCTTGGAGTCTTTTTGCTAATGTGATGAGTCAGGGACTCAACGGATTAGTTGAATCCGCTACTTTGGTCAAAAAGATTTATTTTCCCCGTTTGATAATTCCTATCTCTAAATCGGTTGTCGTGATGATGGAAGTCTTTTTGAGTTTTCTATTGCTACTTGGACTGATGTTGCTTTATAAAGAACCTGTGCCATTAAAGATTTTACTATTGCCGTTTATTATTTTTGCCTTGATAAGTCTATCTATCTCTGTGACAATATGGATAGGTGCACTTTCATTCAAAAATAGAGATGTCTTACAGGCTTTACCCTATTTTATCAATATATTGATTTGGTTTACACCTGTATTTATACCATTAGAAACATATCCAGGATTTCTGAGACCAATGCTGTACTTTAATCCGATAGCCGGTCTGATAGATGCGTGGAGAGCTTGTCTGTTTGCCGATTATATTTTCGACCCGCATTATCTTTACTCTATCTTCAGTTTGATACCTATTTTTATCGCTGGTTTGTGGATATTTATTAAAAACGAGACGAAATATATTGACCTGATATGATAGACAATATATTGATAGAAATTAAAAACCTTTCTAAAGATTACACTTTGAGAACAGCTTTTGAAGATGATAAAAGTGAAACTTTAGAAGTGCTGAAAGATATTTCTTTAACAATTAAATCAGGTGAAATTATTGGAATTGTAGGCTCCAATGGCTGTGGTAAAAGTACGTTGTTGAAAATTCTTTCAGGAGTAAGCAAACCTACAAAAGGTGATATTTTTATCAGTGGGAAAGTGGCATCCATTTTAGATATTGGAGCAGGATTTCATCCCGAATTGACCGGTCGTGAAAATGTATATCTGCATGGACAAATTTTAGGTTTTACAAAAAAAGAAATAAATGCATCTTTTGATGAAATTGTTGAGTTTAGCGAAATTGGTAAATTTATTGACCAGCCGGTAAAAACCTATTCTAACGGGATGTATTTACGTCTTGCATTTAGTGTCATTATACATCTGAAATGTGATATCTTATTGTTGGATGAAGTTTTGGCAGTGGGTGATCAATATTTTATGAAAAAATGTTTGAATGTCCTACGCCAGAAGAAAGAAGAAGGTTTGACTATTTTGATAGTCAGTCACGATATTGAGCTTTTGATTGCAATTTGTAGTAAAATTATTACGATTGAAAATGGGAATATCGTTGAGAAAGAAACTTTCACAGAACTTTTTCCAAGATTTGAACAAGATAATACTATCCAATTGAAAAGTATTTCCCATCAAATTGACAATCAGATTCTTACATTGAATATCGAATTGTTAGGAATTGAAAATTATGACTTATTAGACGTAGGTCTGATTTTTGAAGGTTCAAGCTCTGTACATAGCAGATTTGGATTGACCTCTATACACAATGAAGACAATCAAGAGTTTAAATTGCACGATAACACCGTAATATTCCAAATGAGTATTTCTGCAAAAAGTATTAAGTCGGATGTTTATATGCTCTCATTAGCAATTGTAAAAGATAGAAAGTTGGTGACAAAGCTTTTTCAAAATTGCTATAAGTTGAATTTACAATTTAACGAAAGTGAGATACCCTTTTTGCAATTCTTTCCCAATCCTTTAAGAGTTTTTGCAAAGTGGAAAATGCTCTAAATAAATCACTTATCTGTTTTTAATCCTATCAAGAGATGAATTTTTTAAAGAAATTATTTAGAAAAAAAGAAGACTCGGCACTTTTGACACCAAAAGATGTCGAAAAATATTACGACGAATGGACGGATAGATATATGGACGGTTTTGGTGACACTTTTCAATCTTATAGGACAGAAAGTTTGCCAGCCTTATTAGATTATATCATTCAAAGTTCTGGAATGAGAGATGACCAAACTATTATAGATGCAGGTTGTGGTGTATGTGGACCGGCTATCTATTTTGCTACAAAGTTGAATGTTAAAATCAAAGCTTTGACTATTTCGGATTATCAATGTACAATAGCTGAAAAAAAAATCAGGGGAAACTCTCTTCTAAAAGGTCAGGTGGAAGTCCGGCATGGCGATTTTCATCAGATGGAAAAATATTATCCTGAAACATCCGTGGATCTTATCTATTTTCTTGAATCACTCGTTCATTCCTCTGATATCCCCCAAGCCTTGAATAGCTGTAAAAGAGTTTTGAGGAAAGGCGGAAGAGTATATATTAAAGACTTATATTACAATAAGGTAGAAGATAAAAAGCTACAAAAGGAGATAGAAGAAACGATACGAAATCTGAATAAAGGATTTTCACTTAGAGTCGAAAAGATAGATGTTTTAAAGAAGATGGTAAGTGATGCAGGTTTTAAAATAATAATGTGCAGACCACTTCAAATTCCACTTTATCCTGAAATCGGCAACCGATTTGTAGCCAATAACAATATCACCATTTATAAAAGTCAAAAAGGTTTATACGATGGAAAAGGAGTGACCTACTTAGCTTATTATGAAACTTTGATTGAAAAAGCTTAATCTTATCTTTTGGTTTGCCTTAGTTTTGTATAGAGAAAATCTTTCACGAAGTTTTTCAACTCAAAAATAGCCGTGAGGACATCTGTCTTTACTCTTTTAGAGATATTGGGAAACATTAAAATATGAACTAACAAAAAGAGAATAAACACCGGTTGTCTAAAACAAAAAGACAAAAGAAAATAGTAGGGAAGATACATCTCATAGAAGTCATTGAGAAAGAAGAGATAATAATTGTCCTGATGATCAAAAAGCTTTTTAAATTTACCATGTCCGATTCGATAAATAAGAATAAATAAGCAGAAGAATAACCATGCACCTTTAAATTTTGGACCTACACTAATGAGAAAGATAAAAAGAAAAACGATTTCTAAAGGCAAAATCCGTCTCATCGCAAAACGATAAATGACCTCTTTCCCTTTTAAGGTGACTAAAGTACGGGTGTTTGAAACATTGTCGTTTTCAAAATCGTCTATTTGATGAATGAAAATATTGCGCAGACCTTTTAAGAATTGCCAAATAATCAGACTGATATAAAATGCCCATTCATTATAAGGGACAACTTCTATATACTGCTGAAAAGTGAAACAAGTAATAAGTATCGGAATGACATGTCCGTATAAAGCGTCACACATCGGCCCCAACAACGGATGTTCTTTGAATCTGGTATAAGGATGAGAATATAGTAGAAGAAAACCCAATAAACCTAATAGACACAAAATGATATACCAAGGCATTCTCAGATATATCCACGGTGACCATGCTAATATTGATAGAAAGAGCTGTAAGCCGACCTTAAAACCAAAACTTGTTCCGTCTAATGAGTTTGACTTTTTTGCTTTTCTATCCGTGCGAATATCGTAAATGTCGTTGATGACATAACCTAATCCTGCAAAACCGACAAAGCTGATGAGAAATGAGAAAATGACTGAAAAGAGCTGGGTATTAGGGATATATGCATAATTACAGTAGAAATAGATAAATCCCAATACAGGCGTAGCCTTATATGCCCACCAATGAGTAGTACGAATATATGAGAAGGGGTTTACCATTGTTACTTAAATACTACATTCTCAATCTCTTTTTAGTCATTTACCTTCTCGTTGTTTCGATAAAATAAAAAAATGATGCAAATGAAAAATCTTACAAATACGAATTGACAATTTGTCTCAATTCTTCCGCTGTTTCAAATGCACCTCTTTTGGTATTGACTAAATGACCTTTTTTGTCAAAGATAAAAGTGGCAGGAATGGTAAAAACATCATAATCTTTCATCCTGTTTTTAAGTTGGTAAACGGGCAAGCCCAACTCTTCTTTTTCCAAAAAACCACCTATTTTGTCCAATTCTTCATCAGAGGCCAAAATAAATATCACATCCTTATCTTTATAAATTTTAGCCATATTAGCAAACATCGGCATCTCTTGAATACACGGCATACACCAAGTCGCCCAAAAATTGAGAACTACCACTTTACCTTTCAGCGTTTTTACATCCACATCCTCACCTGAAAGAGTTTGTACCTGTAAATCTTTGATACTGAATTGCGGAGTGGAAAAGTACTTTTTGACAAATAAAAAAGACGCCAAAAAGACAATGAGGATTAGCAATATGATTCTAACATTTCTACTCATAATTCATCCATATTTTGTATTAATTCAATATAAGTTTGAAGACCTTGACGCAGTTCATCTATAAATATAAATTCATCAGCAGTATGCGAACGTTCGGATTTTCCCGGCCCCATTTTCACAGAGGGAATTTTCAGTAGAGCCTGATCCGAAAGCGTCGCCGAACCAAAAGTTTTTATTTTTAGTTGCTTGGCAGTTTGTACCAAAGGATGAGATTCAGGTATGATACTCGGCTTCAATCGTGTAGAGCGGGCTTGAATGTCAGCATGTACATGTCCGCGTATGAAATCCAATAACTCGTCATAATCATAAGCTGTAGTCGTGCGGATATCTACTACGTATTTACACACATCCGGAATGACATTGTGTTGCTTGCCGGCTTCTATAACCGTTACCGTCATTTTGGTAGGGCCCAGTACCGGACACTGCTTGACAAGTGCATGTGTCTTAAACCATTGTATGTCCTCTATTGCTTTGTATATCGCATTGTCTCCGGTATCTCTTGCGGCATGACCTGTCACACCGTAAACAGTGGCATCCACGACCATGAGTCCACGCTCGGCTATGGCCATAGCCATTTCTGTCGGCTCACCTACGATGGCTGCATCACAATTGTCGGTAATGTCTGTAATAAGTGCGATTCCGTTTTGCCCTGATATTTCTTCCTCTGCGGTTGCTGCAATACAAAGATTAAAGTTTAAATCTTCACACTCGTAAAAATGTAAGAATGTGCCTATCAGTGATACCAAAGCACCACCGGCATCATTGCTTCCCAATCCGTATAATTTTCCATCTTTCTGGATAGCTTGAAAAGGGTCATTGGTATATAAAGCAGAAGGTTTGACTGTGTCGATATGTGAGTTGAGCAGTAAAGTCGGTTTGCTCTCATCATAAAATTTATTATACGCCCAAGTATTGTTTTTTCTATGGTGAAATTTGACACTTTCTTGCTCTAAAAACGCTCTAATCACTTTTGCTACATTTTCCTCCTCCCTACTGAAAGACTGTGTAGCGATGAGTGTTTTTAATAGTTCAAAAACCTTGTCGAATAAACTTGGATTTCCCATCACGCTGTAAATAATGTACCCAAAGATACGTTTTCTGTCAAAATTGCTCTAATATCTTCGGCATGACACAATCTCACTTGATATACGCCACGCTGTATGGCATTTGAAATATTATCCACCTTAGGCAACATGCCTGCTGAGATAGTCCCATCATCTTTTAGTGTCTGTATTTCTCCGATTTTTATCTTTGGAATAAATGAATTGTCGTCATTTATGTCTGTCAACAGACCTTTTTTCTCAAAACAATAAACAAATTCCACTTGATAATATTCACTCAGCACAATAGCGAGTTCCGAAGCGATGGTATCTGCATTGGTATTGAGCAGGCTTCCCTGATTGTCATGTGTCAAAGCGCAAAATACCGGTGTAAAACCTGCTTGTAAAAGCGATTTTATTTTACCGCCATCTACTACATCAATATCTCCCACAAACCCAAAATCTATCGTCGGATGATTTCTCTTGTGCGATTTGATGATATTTCCATCAGCACCACTCAATCCGATAGCATTTGTTCCCAAAGCTTGCAGATTTGCGACGATATTTTTGTTAATCAGCCCCGCATACACCATCGTTACCACTCGCAAAGTCTTCGCATCTGTGATTCGCCTTCCATCTATCATTTGGGGTGTGATTCCCATCTCTTTAGACAATTCTGTAGCTATTTTCCCTCCACCATGCACCAAAACTTTAGCAGTAGAAATCTCATTGAAGTCAGACAAGAACCGTTGAAGTGCCTTATCGTCATCTACAATATTTCCACCTATTTTAATCAGTGTCAACTTCGGCTTGTTCATATCTGTAAAAGTAAGCGGATTCTATGAAACTTAGAAATTTTACAGATAAACATTATTTGGGCGTGCGAGCGGGCTATCCGTTCATAGTCCTCGCTCGTACCTCGCTGTGGGCTATCCACTACTATCCCTCACGCAGGTAAAAGTTGTAAGTTGATTAGTCATAAGTCAATATGTTGAAGTTTTTATCAAAGAGATATTTTTATTACAAATGCTATAGACAAAACCAAGGCCAAACTCGGAAGTAAAACACAGCCAAACTCGGAAGTAAAACACAGCCAAACTCGGAAGTCTATATTTGTAATATAAATAAAATGCTCTATATTTGCTTGTTAATCAGTCATAAATATGGGGAAAGCAGGTTATTTAAATAGAGTATGCGATAAGGAGTTAAAATTCTCCTTGGAAGCATCAGGTGCTGTCTTAATTGAAGGAGCAAAATGGTGTGGAAAGACATCTACAGCTCAAAATGCAGCTAATAGTGCGCTTTATATGCAAGACCCAGACACAGGACCAGGAAATTTACTTCTTGCAGAAACACAACCATCGCTATTATTAAAAGGAGATAATCCACGCCTAATCGATGAATGGCAAATGGCGCCTGTTCTTTGGGATGCGGTAAGATTCGAAGTAGATAGACGAGCTGAAAAAGGTCTGTTTATTTTGACTGGTTCCGCAGTACCTTCTGACAACGTCACTGCACATACAGGTACAGGTAGAATTTCGAGAATACGGATGCGCCCCATGAGTCTGTTTGAGTCAAAAGAATCCAACGGAAAAGTATCTTTAATGCAATTATTCAACGAAGAACATGACATTGCAGAGAAATCAAATTTAACGATTAAAGATATTGCATTTGCAATATGTAGAGGCGGATGGCCTGCAAGTATCGGCCTCAATGAAAAACAAGCACTAAAAGTTGCAATAGACTACGTGGAAGCAGTTATCAATTATGATATTTCTGAAGTGGACCAAGTACAAAAAGGTCCGGAAAGAGTTCGTTTGCTTATGCGCTCATTTGCAAGGAATATTACGACTATGGCAAACTTCCAAACTATAAAAGATGATATTGAAGCACAAGGCAGCACCCTTTCTGATAAAACTATTGCTCAGTACATAGATGCATTACAAAGAATTTTTGTAGTAGAAGATTTGCAAGCTTGGAGTCCTTCTTTAAGATCAAAAACTGCTATTAGAACTTCTCCAAAACGCCATTTTGTTGATCCATCTTTGGCTGTAGCAGTGATGCGTACAAATCCAGATGGACTATTAAAAGACTTTCAATATTTCGGACTTTTATTCGAATCTTTATGCGCAAGAGATATGCGTGTTTATGCCCAAACAAATGACGGTAGCGTTTTACACTATCGAGATAAAAATGAGCTAGAAGCGGACTTAATCATTCGTCTAAATGATGGTAGATGGGGAGCTGTTGAAGTGAAATTAGGACAAAAGCAAATCGAAGAAGCCGCACAAAATCTATTGACATTAAAAGATAAAGTAAACAAAAAGACAATGTCTTCGCCTTCGTTTTTAATGGTAGTAACAGGAGGAGAATATGCATATAGACGAAAGGATGGCGTGTTAGTTGTACCCATTGGTTGCCTAAAAGATTAACCTTTTGCCTACAAGTTTAACATAATGATAGTGTGCTTTTAACTTTTTTCATTTCTTATGCTTCTTATGAATCTTTTGAAAAAAGATTTTTGACCTTAAAGAGGAGATCTTAGTATAGAGACAATATTCATTCATCTATTTACGGCATGATATATGTTAAAAGTGATTTCAAAAAGATAAACTATTGGCAAAAAGAGTATTTAAATCTATCACAGAGCAGAACAACACGACTTCCTTTAAAGACACTTTCAAAGCGATGAAGTCGATACCTGGATTTTTTTCTGAAATTTATCAGATCAGTCCGGTTTTATTTATTACAAATATCATAGCACGTCTCATCAATGCATTTTCAACAGTATTGATTTTATGGACGGGCAAGCTCATTATTGATGAAGTCATACACCAATTGAGTTTGAGCGAAAGAAATCTCCACCAACTTTGGTTATATGTAGCAGTAGAATTTGTAATCGTTATTTTGTCCGATATTCTCGGCAGAGTGATCAATCTGACAGATGGCCTGATGGGAGATATGTATAGCAATATCTCTTCAGAAAAAATTATTAGGAAAACGAGTGAGCTCAGTATCGCACAACTCGAAGATCCGGATTTCTACGATAAACTCGAACGTGCTCGTACCCAGACCAATAGAAGAGTGGATTTGATGAGTAATATTCTAAGCCAAATAGAAGGCTTGATTACGATTACTACCTTGATTGCAGGTTTGATATATTTTGCTCCGATATTAATTATCATCCTTGTGATTAGTATTATTCCTTCATTTATCAATGAGACGAGATTTAGTTCGTCAAGATATACTTTGGCTAGAAGTTGGACGACCGAAAGACGTGAGTTAGACTATCTAAGATTTATAGGTGCTAATAGTGATACAGCTAAAGAAGTGAAGCTTTTTGGGCTGACGGCATTTATTGCTAATCGTTTTAAAGATTTATCCGATAAATATTACCAGCTGACTAAAAGTCTGTCTATCCGGCAAAACGCTTTTGGAGCTATCTTCAATATTTTGGGCGTAATGGCTTACTATGCCGCTTATGTATTTATCATCACTCAAGTATTGGCAAGTATTATCACAATAGGTGAATTGACTTTTCTTTCAGGTTCATTTAACAGACTGAGAAATAATCTGCAACAACTTTTTACAAGATTTACCAAAACCTCCGAAAGTGCATTGTATCTCAAAGATTACTTTGACTTTATAGATTTGGAAGTAGCAGAATTGAATGTCCAAAAGATGACGATACCTGAAAAAATCACTAAAGGTTTTGAGGTGAGGGATTTACACTTTTCATATCCCGGTATGGAAGAAGAAGTTTTAAAAGGTGTCGCTTTTGATTTAAAAGCCGGAGAAAAAATGGCTTTCGTAGGTCAAAACGGTGCAGGTAAAACTACTTTAATCAAGTTGTTTCTAAGATTTTACGAACCTACAAAAGGTGAGATTTTACTAGATGGAATCAATATCAACCGCTTTGATGTAGATGAGTATCGCGATCGTTTTGGTGTGATTTTCCAAGACTTCTTTAAATATGAGTTTACTTTAAGAGAAAATATCGCTGTAGGTAAAATCGAAGAAGTACAAAACGATGCTTTAATTGAAGATGCTGCTGCAAAAAGTTTGGCGCATCAAGTCGTAAGTGAAATGGCAGATGGTATAGAGCAACAACTCGGTAAACGTTTTTACAACGGGCAAGAACTGAGTGGTGGTCAATGGCAAAAAGTAGCTCTAGCGCGTGCATATATGAAAGATGCAGATGTCATGATTTTGGATGAGCCTACCAGCGCATTGGATGCCCAAGCTGAATATGATGTCTTTGAAAGATTTATCGGATTGACCAAAGGGAAAACCAGTATCATCATCAGTCACAGATTTAGTACAGTGAGAATGGCAGACAGAATCCTCGTTCTCAAAGACGGAAAAGTATTAGAACTCGGTACACACGAAGAGTTAATGAGTGACAAAAAACTTTATGCAAATCTCTTTGAACTACAAGCAAAAGGCTACCAATAGAAAACGAGTTAAATCTCTATTTTTTCTCTTCTTTCATGATTTGGGCAGCATTTCCGGCTATCCGTTTGTATCTTTATTAGAGCCAAACAAGTGAACTGCATCTTGATTCTAAACACTTGACTCTAATAAAGGATACCACTGCTATCCGGGCTGCGATATTTTGCATCGAAATACATTTTTTCCTATTAATAATCAAGTTCTAACATTTATTTTATAGATTTGTGTATGCAAACATTCAATTATCAAAACTATGACATCAAGTATATTAAGACAGGGAAAGGTAAACCTGCCGTCTTTATACATAACGGTGGAACTTCTCATGTGATTTGGGATAGCGTTATTGATGAACTTTCAGATAAATACACTTGCTATTCTTTAGACTTATTGGGATATGGTTCGTCCTACAAACCGAAGTCTGAAATGCCGATAGAACTTCATCTTGATATTTTATCTGCTTTTATCGAAGAGCATCAACTAAAAGATGTCACTTTGGTCGGAAATTGCATGGGGAGTGCATTGTCTTTGGCATATACACAACAAAATCCGAAGAATGTACATACATTAATTTTATTCAATCCTTTGACTTATCATACCTTTGAAAAAGGAAACTTAGGCTCATTCTTAAAAATGAGAAAAGTTGCTCCCGGATTATCAAAGACTATTTACAAAGGATTGGGGAAAATGAAACTCAATAACTTGATAAGCGAACAGTCTCTTAGAATGCAGTTTGGACCGATAGGCCGGGCTCAGCATCTGGAAAAAACAGAAGATTTGTGCGCTTGCTTTACAGGAGAAGGTCAGATGAATTCTCTACTTCTCACCTTAGATGATTTGGTCAATTATGACCAGTTTGATAAAATAAACACTGCCGGAAACTTTCCACCTATCTGTACGATTTGGGGAGATGATAACTTGATACTTTCTTCTAAAGCGGGAAGAAAGCTGAACAAAACACTACAACCACAACGAGAAGAGTGGCTCAAAGGGGGTGGACACTTGGTCATGATGGAATTACCTGCTGCATCAGCAAATATTATTCAAGACTTTATCGAACAAAACTCATAATATGACAACTCTACAACTCAATGGAATTTTTAATCTCGCAGAAACAGTCAGACAGACAGCCATCAAATATCCTAACCGAATTGCAGTAATAGAACCCAACGGTCATGATTTTTTTGGAAAAAGAAAATACAAAAAATTTACTTATGGCCAACTTTCGGCTGATGTGGAATCTGTCGCACCCGGTTTGAGAGAGATAGGTATTCAGGAAGGAACAAAGACCATCTGTATGATACCACCGAGTTATGAAGCTTGTGTTGTGGGTTTGGCATTGCAACGTGTCGGCGCATTTACCATATTGATAGATCCGGCAGTCGGTTATTTCAATGTGAGCGAACGACTTAATAGATTAACACCTGAAGCTTTTGTAGGAGTTCCACTTGCCTTTTTAGGGCGTACAACTTTTGGTTGGGGACCGAGATATACATACAAATCTGTTGTCATCAATGGATATTTCCCCGGTGCACATACATTGGCGTCCTTGCGTAGAAAAGCTCCGGCTCACCCCATACCACCCAATGTTACACCTGATGATCCGGCTACAGTTTTATATACTACGGGGAGTACCGGTCCGGCCAAGCCTACTTTATACTTACACAAAAACTATTCAAAACTTTTTGAAGTCGTACATCAAAGTTGGCGTTTTGACCCTGAACACAAAATACACGTGGATATGCCTGTTTTCCCGGCTTTCTTCTTTATAGCATTGAGTGCCGGCGGTACGATGGTCGTCCCTCCAATTAGATTTCCACAGGATACACCTGAAAAAACCAACTCCAAAGCTTTATTGGAAGTTATCAATGACTGTCAGGTAGAATCTTGTTTTGCTTCACCGGTCATTCTACAAAAAATGGCGCGCTATGCCGTCAAACACAATATTAAAACACCCCATTTCAAAAGAGTGATAGGTGGAGGCGCACCGATTACAGAAGGAGTGAAAAGAGACTTGTTGGAGATGATGGGACCGGATGCAAGCGTATTTTCAAACTATGGAGCTACAGAAGCATTACCTGCTACCGAGATGAGCGCACAGGAAGCACTTGCAGAAACTTTTCCTTTGACTAAAAAAGGTAAAGGTATCTGTGTAGGACGATCTTTTGATGGTGTGGAAATACGTATCATCAAAATAATAGATGGAGCGATTACTTCTATTGATGAGACAGAAACTTTACCGCATGGCGAATTAGGTGAAATCTTAGTCAGGAGTGAGCATATCAGCCCGAGATATTACATGGACTTGGAAAGTACCAGAAAGAATAAAGTTCCCGATCCGTCCGGTCAGTGGCACAGATTGGGCGATACCGGATATATTGATGAGAAAGGTAGGTTGTGGGTGTGTGGACGTGTCAGTCAAAGAGTCGTCACTAAAAAAGGAGATGTCTTTACTTTATTGGCAGAGTTTATCTTTAATACACATCCCGACGTCTTCAGGAGCGGTTTGGCAAGTGTAGAATTTGACGGCGAAAAAATACCTGTGATTTGTGTACAATTGAATGAAAACCATCTTGCTTCTGAGGAAGAAATCAGAAAAGAACTTTTAAAGATGGCGGCAGAAAATTCATCTACCAAACTGATACATCATGTATTATTTACGCGTAGATTACCGGTCGATCCTCGCCATAACTCTAAGATAGAACGACCTAAACTATCTAAGTGGGCGCAAGAAAAGCTCAAAACTGATAAGGATTTTGAAATTGCATCCGCACAGCTTTGAGCCTTTAATTTAAAATCTTTCTTAAAAATTTATTTCACAATAAATCCTTTTGAGAATTGTTGTGCATCTGTAGTATTGATATGTAAAAAGTAAGTGCCGACTGCAAGATGAAAAGGTACTTGAATCTGCTTGCCACTCACTGATTGATCTATTACTACTGCACCCACTGAATTAAATACTTGCATTCGTGCATTTTTTAATTCGATAGGGAAAGTAACATGGATATTATCTATTGCTGGGTTTGGATAAATAATAGTATTTTCAGATAGTTGATTAAATACTTTTGTAGGAACAGGTCTTGTGATTTCTACAAAGTTAGAAGGGTTTGAACTGCCATTATCATTCACAGCACGTACTCTATAGTAGTAGGTAACACCTATGACTGCAGACTCATCAACGAAATAATTGATGTTTGCATTTGTAGTGCCAACTTCTATATATAAACCATCTTCTGCCTCAGACCGCTCAATTACAAAACCAGTCTCATCATTAGAATTATCTAACCATCCCAAACCTATTTGGTTGTCATCACCTATTAGACTGGCAATCAAATTTGAAGGTGCAATGGGAGGGTCTTGAGCAGTGGGTATTTCTAAAGATACATCATCTACTAACAAGTATGAATTGATACTAGTAGCTCTAAGCTCATCGAGAATACCAACAAAAAAGATAATTTGTAATGAGTCAGGCGTACTTTCACTCAAGTAAGAGAAAGGTAAATCTAATTTGATATATTCATTTTGCTTACCTCCAAGAGTAGCGGCAGCCACACCAATAGAGTTTCCTTTTACATCGGTAAGCGAAGCCACGATAGTAACAGAATCCTTTCCAAGAGCATCATACTTTACCCAAACAGAGAAATTACTCGGTCTCTCATGAAAAGAAATACCATTGGTTTCTAATGGCGATAATGACATTGCAGAAGCAACCAAAACATTAGCAGTCGCTTGAATTGGCTTTAGATTTGCCGCCCATATACCGGAATGGACATCTTGTGTTGGACTCACGCCAATAAGTTGACCTTGTGAAAGTTGATTGACCGTCCACCATCCCTGAGGATCATTTCCTTTCCAATTTTCAAAGTTGGGATTAGGAATTTGAGCTTTACTCACAAATATAAAGGTTGTAGTAAAGAGAAAGAGTAAAATTCTTTTCATGTTTTGTGATTTTATTAATGAAAGTTAATAAATTAATACGAAAAAAGGAAATAATATTTATCTTTTTTTAGCTTTAAACTCTTATTTAATCTCTCAAACTGAGATAGAAGTATTGTCAAAAAGTATTTAAAGAAAAACTTTTTGTTTTTTATCATACTAAATTTGTTAGTTTTGTCTTTAATTTAGGAAATTTTACTTATTTAAAACTTACTGAAATGTTAAACTTAAAAAAATCAACTTGGCTATTATTAGCATTATTGATAATTGTGCCGTCTATCGGTTTTACGATTAAGCCCGATCACACGGTTTTCGGACTATTGTTGATATTACTAGGTGGACCCGGTATTGTTTTATACCTCTTTCTAGCTACAATTTTCAGCTACGTAACTAACAGTAAACTTCTTTAAATCAATAATTTGATTAACTACTGATTTTCAACGCCAGTAGTAGGAGAGTGTCAAGTAAAGAGATCTGTCCCTTGACCCGCACTCCTATGTCTTGACTCTCGAATCTTGTATCTTGGTTCTTGATTCTTGGTTCTTGGCTCTTGGCTCTCTTAAAACTTAAACCCAATTGTAAATAAGATATTGCTTCTTGAATATTTTGATGATAATACATCGGCAGAAGCAAAACTATTCGTGTAAGGAATCATCATTTCATCAGATTTTAAGTGGACATAGGTTGCATCAGCAAAAAAGCTTTTGCCTACATAACCCAAACCGCCGGAAATCGCCATATTTGTATTTTTTGCAAATCTGTCTAAAGAAGACTGTTCCGCAAAAGGTGAAGTTCTGTATTGAAAGCCGGCTCGCACTCTAAAGTGTTCGGAAATAACTCCTTCTAATCCCACTTTTACCGTATGAGTGGCTTTGTATTTATTGCTCATATTACTATTCATCTGATTTTGATAATCAGACATATCAAATTGATAATTATCTTCAAAAATATATTTTGCTTTACTTGGATTACTAAATTCATATTCTACACTGGCAAAGCCAAGACCTTTTCTTACATAAGATGCGCCCGCATTCAAACGCATCGGAGTTTTAATTTTGTAATCAAAATAACCGTCAGCCGGATCGTTGTAATTATCTATTGTGAAATCTTCATAATCAGCCCTAAAATAAGTTCGATAGACATCCTTCATGGAATATCTGGTAGGAGTTGTTACAGAAAGTCCTATTCTCAACTCAGGAGTAGGTAAATACAATGCTCCAAAAGTAGCCCTCACACCATTCCCCTCCGTTCTGACGATATCTCTCTTATCCCAATAGTTTAAATCTTGGGTGACATTTTCATCATCATCTTCTCTAACATAAAAGTCTTCTTCAAATTTGATTGTAGGAATACTAATATTCATTCCCAACATGATTTTGTCATTGAGCGCAATTCCGGCACCAAATGCATAAGTGTTTAAGTTTCCACTTCGGTTGATATCATATCGTTGGGTGATTGGTAACTCCATGATTGAATAAAAAAAGTTATCAGAAGTTCTGTCTATCACCCCGGATTCAAATCCGAGACTGGCATCAAAAGGATAATTGGTCATCGCACCTGCACTGTCAACGCCTGCATTGTTAAGAGTCTCCGCAAAAATATCACTATAAGAACTTCTATGATTCACACCTCTTGCCTGTATATGATAGTTAAAACTGGCGTCGCGATTATAAGATGCGCTAAAACTCAAGTTTTTGATGGCACTAAATTGTTTTTTGGGGACAAAAGCGAGTCCAAAGTTATTCAACTGAAAAGCCGTTTTGTTTTTAGCTGTCTTAGAATCTATGTAAGAACCGATACTCTTCGTTGTATTCCATCCGGCACTGATACTCACCTCTGATATCCCAAATTGACCTAATCCGGCAGGATTCGTATTGAGATTAGAGATGTCACCACCCAATCCGGCTGTGGCACTGCCCACAGCTGCGGAACGTGCCGAACCCAAGTTAAAGGGAGAGCTATATCGTAATAAATCAACATCAGTTTGTGCAAATACGACAAATGTATTTGCAACTAAAATCAAGGTTGCAATTATATTTTTCATGTCTAAATCTTCTAATTTATCAAAAGTATCCGGTTATTTGTTAGTCCTCCTCATCGAGCCGCCACTACCACCTCCATAGGAATGGCTACCACCATAACTACCACCGGAATTATAACTACCGCCACCATAACTTCTTTGTGAGCCGGAATTGTTGTTAAAATATCCCGAACTTTCACTTGAGCGGTAATTCCCTTGGTTATAAGAACTATTACTGTACCTACTTGGAGTATCGCTACGTCTTTCGGCTTGTGATCTTTTGTTGGTCTTTATGGGAGTAGTTGCAGGAGCAGCACTCTTTGGAGTAGTGTTATTGTACCTTTTAGGCATATTGTTTTGAGGTACACTTGGTGAGACTTGTCTTTCACTTGGAGTAGGTGTGTTGATATTATTAGGTGTACCGTATCTATTGGGCATATTATTAGGTCTGGATGGAGTAGAAGGTTGCCTGTTATCCGGTAAGGATGGACTCACGGAAGGAGTGTAGTTGCTATTGGTATTGTTTTTAGGTGTGTATTGCATATTGCCTCCTTTATAACGTGAATCAGGGACAGTGTTTGTTTCATTGCCACGAATTGTTTTGCTACCGATGTTTTGTTTTCCATCATAATATTGATTGCCATAATTGCCGCCTCTCGGACCATAATAACGGTTGCTACTACCACCGACAGCATCACCTTTGTAGTAGTTATAATTATTTCTCCCGAAACCGTAAGAGTAGTAAGGATAGCCAAATCCATAATAATACGGACTATAAAAAGAGCTATAAAACGGATCATATAAACCCCTGTATCCAAACAAGGAATAAGATGGATAATAAAAAGGATCGTATAAAGAATTTAATCCATAATAAGGAATCCCCCATCCTAATGAAAACGAAGAACTGACATAGGGATTCAAAAAGGATGTACCATACCTACCAAAGCTATTGAGTCCTATATTTAGACTTATACCTGAGCCATAATTGACTCCATCATAAAAGCCGGTATAGTATGGACTATAATAATCAAAACCAGAGGCCGTACCACCAAATCTTCTCAATCTTTCAGTATAATTTTCATATAATCTACTGTTTTGAGTTTCATCATCAGCGTAAACTCCGGAATTATCATACGCATTGTTGTTGTACTGAGAATCTTGGTATTCCCGGGCATCTTGATAATTGGAGGTATTGTAGTTAGAGGATGGACTATTTCCTAAATAAGAAGTAGAACTTCTTCTTTCTTCTGAATAGGAAGGACGATTGTTATATACGTCATCATAATAGGTATAACCTGTTCTGGAAGCAGAACAACTCACCATGAGTAAACCTAAACCGAAAATGAATATTCTATTTTTCATAATCTCATATTTATTAAAGTGGATGGACATTAAAGTATTATCTTTGCTCTCCTATAAATTTACAAATATAAGTTTCAAAAAACATACCAATTAACAATGAGTAAGGAAATAACAAATAAAGATAAGGATTATTCACAATGGTATAATGATTTAGTACTAAAAGGCGGATTGGCTGATTATTCGGCAGTTAGAGGATGTATGGTCATCAAACCTTATGGCTATACCTTATGGGAAAATATCAGAGATGTTTTAGACGGAATGTTTAAAGAAACAGGACATGTCAATGCCTATTTTCCACTTTTTATACCCAAAAGCTTTTTGAGCAAGGAAGCCGACCATGTGGAAGGTTTTGCCAAAGAATGTGCCGTTGTTACGCATTATCGGTTAAAAAATGATCCTGACGGGAAAGGTGTGGTTGTCGATCCGGAAGCTAAGTTAGAAGAAGAGCTCATCGTCAGACCTACATCTGAAACGATTATTTGGAATACTTATAAAACTTGGATACAATCTTGGAGAGACCTCCCGATTTTGGTCAATCAATGGGCAAATGTCGTCCGTTGGGAAATGAGAACCCGATTGTTTTTGAGAACCGCAGAGTTTCTTTGGCAAGAAGGACACACTGCGCATGCTACTTCAGAAGAAGCTGTTGCAGAAGCAGAAAAAATGCTTGAAGTATATGCCAATTTTGCAGAAGAGTATATGGCTTTGCCTGTTGTAAGAGGTGTCAAGTCTGCCAATGAAAGATTTGCAGGAGCCGTAGAAACTTATTGTATCGAAGCCTTAATGCAGGATGGTAAAGCTTTGCAAGCAGGCACCTCTCACTTTTTAGGACAAAATTTTGCCAAAGCTTTTGATGTAAAATATCTCAGCAAAGAAGGCAAAGAAGAACTCGTATGGGCGACCTCATGGGGTGTCTCCACCAGATTGATTGGTGCATTGATCATGGCTCATTCTGATGATAAAGGTTTGGTACTTCCACCCAAATTAGCTCCTTTTCATGTCGTGATAATACCTTTTATATCCAAGAACCCTGATGAAACCCAAGCTTTGAGAGAAAAAGCTAACGAGATAAAATCTTTATTAAAAGCGAAAGGTATCAGAACTCAAATTGATGATGATGAAACCAAACGTCCGGGTTTTAAATTTGCGGAATATGAACTCAAAGGATATCCTGTCAGAGTGGTGATAGGCCCGAGAGATTTGACCAATGGAGTGGCAGAAGTAGCGAGAAGAGATACCGGAGAAAAACAATCTGTCAGCTTGGAGAATATCGACCAAACCATAGATCAATTACTCGAAGACATTCAAAAAAACCTTTATCAAAAAGCACTTTCCTTTAGGGAAGAGCATATCACACAAGTTGATACTTGGGATGAGTTTATGGATGTTTTAGAAAATAAGACCGGTTTTGTGTCTGCACATTGGGATGGGACACCTGCTACGGAAGATAAAATCAAAGAGCTTTCAAAAGCGACGATACGTTGTATTCCACTCAATAATAAGTTGGAAGAAGGCAAATGTATTTTGACGGGTCAACCATCAAAGCAAAGAGTACTTTTTGCAAGAGCGTACTAAGGTTCATTTGCCAATTAGCCTATTGGTGAAAGTGAGAATATTATATTAACTTCTCAATCGACCATCGTTACAGTGGTACATCGTTACATTGGTACATTAAAACTCATGGCTTGATTTTTGATTTGATCACTGTATGAGAATTTTAGGCAATTTAATTTGGTTGATATTTGGTGGTTTGGTTACTGCGACAGAATATTTCTTGGCGAGTATTCCACTTTTTGCCTCCATCATCGGGATTCCTTTCGGAATACAGGCTGTCAAGTTGGGATTGTTACAATTGTGGCCTTTTGGAGTGAAGATAGAAGATGCGGAGAAAGGTTCGGGTTGTCTTTATACGATACTGAATATCCTCTGGTTTTTCCTTGCCGGAATACCTATCTTTTTGACACACATACTGATAGGTGTACTTTTGGCGATTACGATAATAGGATGGCCATTTGCGAAACAACATTTTAAACTTTCAGGTTTGGCACTTCATCCGTTTGGTAAAAAATTAATTTATCCGTCAGGAGGTTATTTTTAGGATATTATGGAGCTAATGAAAATCTCAATGTCACGCCACCTCTTGAATTTCTGATAGGATAAGAAGCGAGAGTTGCAGGTATTGTTTTTCTGTAATCAAAAAAGAAGCGCAGATTCAGCCTTTTATTGACGACATAATCTATTGTAGGTGAAAACGCCACTGTTCTCGCACCTTGAGTGGGTTCAGCGATGTTTTGATTGAGTCGGTAATTGACAGTTTTATCATCTCTAATCGAGATATCAAATCTAAGATTGATATCGTTTTCAAGTATCTTTCTTTCCCCTTTGATTTTAAAAGGGAGTTTGAATTTTGCAATGGCATAGCCCAAACCGGCAGTAAATTCTGTAGAACGGGTTTCTGTCAATTGAAAATCCAATAAGCTCAATCCTACGGTACGGGATTTTTTGTATTCAAAGCTGGTCTGCAAACTGTTTTTCCAAGTAATGTCAATACCAATCAGTGGTGCTAACTGTTCTGAAATCTGTATCTGAGGGATATAATACAAAGAGTAAAAATTACCTGAAAGTGTATCTAATGCACTTGGAACGAAATACTGCGAACTACCGTCATAATGAGGTGTACCCAAGAAATTCAAATCCGTTGAATAATCACTAACCGTAAAAGTGGAGCTGTAAGCGTGATTGATGTTAAAGCTGTTGAAAATCTTTTTCCCCCATTTTGTTTTTGAAAGACCATTGTAACTGATTCTCCAATTTGGAAGTGGAATGGTATGCAAAGGATTGAGTCTTACTTTGTCTTTACTTTTACCCGTATAGGCAGAAATTAAAGCAGGAATCAATACATCCGGTGAATAAGGCCCGTAACCTCCACGATAATTCTTTAGGTAAACACTGTCAGAGTTGATAAAATTACCGGTAGAGTTGGGATTGCTATTGCCCAAAATATCTGAAAATTCCGATCTGATATCTTCAAATGCCCTAAATGTGGTGCTGAAATTATTTTTATCTATTTTGTCAAAAATTGTTTTGAGCATGACGAATGAAATCGTGTAACTACCACCTGTTTGTGCTGATAAATGTTGGTGAGGTGACAAAACATCTGTTCTTTTGAAAAATTCTGTGTAAACTTCATTGGATTGCTTGGTGAGATTGACATCTATCCTAAAATCTCTAAAGGGTTCCATCACCACACGAAAGTTGATGTTTTTACTTCTTTGTTGTTGAAACTGATAATTGAAAATGGTATCATCCGTTATCCAACCTTTTTTAGCTATATCACCCAACCAAGAGGTGTCTTTTTGCTTGCCGATTAAAAATCCAAAACCGGGTGCATTGTAGTTTAAATCTTGTCCAAAAATTTTAGTCGTAGGCATATATCCGGGCAAAACGGTGCTATTTTTTTCCTCATAAGAAAGCGATGCTCTTTGCAATAACAGCAAAGGTCTGACAGCGATATCCAAAATCGGATTTTGCGGACGGAGTATTTTAGAGCGTATATCTTTAATATTCCTAATTTGATTACGCATCTCTTTTTTCTCGGATTTCAAAAGTTTGATATCGTCTGCGGTTTTGGAAGTGTCAGATTTAGCCTTTTCTATTTCTTCTTTCTTCTTTTCCAATTTAAGGATTTGCTCATTAAGCCTTTGTGTTTCACGATTGTATCTATCATGGAAAGTGCTGTTGAGTTTGTCAAATTCTTCTTTGGTTTTTGCCGGAGTGTTAGTAGTATAAGGTTTGAGCTTTGGAAACTTTTGATATAGTTGTTTGAAATTTACATCTCCATTGAGTTGTTTGCTTTGACTGTTATCCAAAATATTTCCCCATTCGGGAATGGCCAAAGACGAAGCCGTGAAACCCAGAGTAGCATTATAGGCCGCTTTCATATTGATCCAATCCAAGTAATAGATATTTTGAGTAGGTAAGTTGTAGTTGATATTGATGTTGTGGTTATAAGTGGTCGCTCTTCCAAAACTCCAAAAATTGCTTCTGAGTGAATCTTTTTTTGCCTTTGTATCAATGTATCCGAAAGGTTCGTCTATTCTGGCTCTATTGACGGCAACAATCTCTAAACTGAGATTTTTGGTAATATTGTGTTTATAGTTGTAATATCTGTCCCAAGTGAAATATTTATCAAAAGAGGGATCCATTTTGAGTCCGTCATCACCGATATCTCTTAATACGGTCGTGCCCAATTGTCTATTGATATCTGATCTGAAAGAAATACTGTTAGGGTGATAATTTAAAGCGATTTCTTTGATAGGTTTGAGTGCTTTGTGATTGTTTTTGATATTCTTGAAAGGTTGCCAAAAAACGGTTTTGGGTGAATAATTATAGCCCAAAGCAAATTTGTGTGTTTTTACCAACTCTTCATCCACTATTGGATTGGCTCTTGTCACTTCGGTGTAAGCATAGGTGACATCAAAATTTTCGATATCATATATTCTGGCAGGTCTTTCTGTATTTGTACGAATTTTACGCATATTGCTGACATTGATACTTTTGAGTCGGTCAATGTCTTGAGATCTCTCTTTGATTTCTTCCTTACGGATTCTTTTTTCTGATGAAGTCAAACTTGGATCGGCATCTATTGCTCTCATTTCGTCTTTTACCTTCAAATCTTGCTCATACGGGTCATACTGTGGAGTGCTTTTGGAATTTGTGAAATTAGCTTGTACAGGGATTTCCAAGCCCACTTTTTGAGGTAATAATTTACCCAAGTTCATATTGGCGGCTATGTCAATCTGTTTGTAATTATCCCTGCTCCGCTCTTGGAGTTTTTGTTCTATATCGCCAAAACCCACTGTGTGCATGGTTCCTGAAACTGTAACGTTTCCGAGATTCCCCAACTGCATATCCACTCTGGCGAGAGCTGCCATACCACCTTCTTCATCTAAGCCACCCAATCGCAGTTCATCTAACCAAATTTCACCACACTTGCCAAAACCATCATCATAACTGTCATTGACTCCAATGATTTTTTTCGGATTGCGAATACCCAACATAATGACTGCCGCCTGACCTAAATCCGGACTACCTTTCACCGATATACGACGTCTTTGTTCGTCCGCGACAGAAAAGAGTTGGGTCAGTGGAAATTTTTGGTTGTTCCTTAGCTGCTTGACTTTGGTCAAAGAGTCTATTCGGACATCAAATTCATTCTCTTTGGGCCATATCGCTTCTCTATCCGCATCAATATTGGGATTGTAAGAACCCTCCGGAGTGAGTTTTAATGGAATTTCATATTCGTAAAAGTTCTCAGTAAAGTCAGAACCTATTCTAATAAAAGCCGTCAAATCACCATCTTCCAAAGGTAAAAGCTGCCCTCTATCTGTATAAAGTTTTTCCGCATGGGCAAACATTTTTAAGCGTTTGAATAGCCTTAAATCTATATCTGAAATTTTATAGACTGCCCTTGCATCTCCGTCCTCCAATTCACAAACTTGTAGCTTTAAAGACTGCTCATTCTGTAAAGCATTGTAATACCCATTGATGGTCTGTTCGCGTTTGATTCCCGGTGGAATGGCATAAGGTATCGGATATCTGTTAGAGTTTTCTTCATAGCTGATAGAAGTCACATTAAAATTGGTGTTATTCACCTCATCGGTAGCCAAAGTCTCCCCCGGATCGCCTAAGTTTTGAGAATATCTTCTCCACTGGTTTCTGACCAAAGAGAACTCTGCAAATCTCAAAGTGACCGGTTTCTCAAAATCAGTCATTATCAGACGCATATACCGAATAGATCTAAAATCAGATATAGTGCCTACTTTGTTTTGATAAGCGGTGATAGGAATTTGTGCCTGATACCAAACTGCGCTATCCGGTACTCCATTGACCGAAACTGGTACGACGACTTTATCCGTGATAAATTCGGAATTGACCAAAGAAACGGGATCTAAATCCAATCTATATTGGTAGTATTCCTCTGTTTCATTGAGGGTGTTATCCCTATTTAAATCTTCATCATCAGGTGTGTTTTTTGAATTACCCGTGGTATTGTTGACCCCATCGGCATTGTTGGAAGAGTTGCCTTGTGTACCGTTAAAGTTTCTATACCGGTGGATAATACCATCGTTGTTTCCAAAACTGCTGCTGAGCGGATATTGATAGTTGTCATTAGAAGGGTCTTGTTCAAATTCTTGATATGCTTCAGGTGAAACCACTCCTTTTAGTTCGTTGAGATAGTTACTGTAAAAAGTTTTCTCCGCTTCGTCATTTAGACCGTCCAAACCCACATCCTGATTTTTCACCACATTGGGATCTGAATCAAAGGCGTTGGTAATGGCATTAGAGATTCTTGGTGTGACACCCCAAACCGTTGTGTCTAACCGGGTTTCAACTCCCGGTCTCGGCAGTCCGTTTTCATACTGTTTACGTGAATCTTTTAAGATGTCTTCTGAGACTGTACCCAATTGGATATACAAACTTCCCGATTGTGCATTCGGGTCTTTTTGAAAAGGATCTAAGAACCAAAATTGTATAAATTCTATATTAGCAGCTTCAAAGTCATTGGTAGATTCTATGGTACGCATGATACCGCCCCATCTTGAACGCGGATCTCTCAGACGACCTGAAAATTCCAAGCCGGCAGAAATTCCGGGTACACCTTTTGTCTCATAATTATAAGGACCTCTTTCGGTCGGGTCAAAAGACAAATCAAAGGTATAAAGTGGCGCATTTTGAAGATTTTCATTTTGCCTGTTTGGGAAAATTTCTTTTTCATAATACAAGCGGGAATAGATATCTTCCTGTTCTCTTTTATTTCCTGCCAAAGGATTGTTTCGGGTTCTGTAAAAAACATTGTCTATCTGATACCAAGAGAGTTTGGCTCTATTGTATCCGTATCTTAAATCATTGCTCAATGCAGCTTCGGAGAAAAGTTCTTGTCCGTAAGCATTTTTCATACCGCGCGGTGTACTCGCCAACTGCCACATGCTAAAAGGGAATTTCATATCATAATTGACACTTGTTCCCTCAAAATCATCCACATATACAGTAGGTTCTTTTCCTATGTTAATACCTTTTGCGCTCCCTGGGATAAACTTGGCAATTTCACCGCTCAACGATATTCGTGAGGGTGCATCCATATCCTGTGCGGTAATCTTATTCATAAACCGGGTGATACCTTTGGATTCTGTAAAATAGTTGAAATCAAATCCTATGATATTGTTTCGGATAGGATCTTCACCCATATTGACCTTTTGTGTAAAAGGTTTTTCGGAAAGCATCATGTGGGTAGCTCCCAAGGTGAAATTTTTATTGACTTCATAGTCTAATCTTGTTCCCACCAAAGTCTTATTGACTACACCGAATAAAATATTGTTTTCAAATTTGACATCTATCGGCACTCCCGAATTGACCACGCCATCGTTGATGATACGGAGTGTCCCCAATCCGTAATTGATTTCGTAGTCGATATTTTCCTGCAAGATTTGTCCGCCTGCCGTGACTACCACAGACCCTTGTGGTAAGTTAAAACCTCCTAATTTTATCTCGTTGGAGGTACTCGAACGATAAGACCCTTTGAGTACAAACCTATTAAATTCGGGAAACTGTTGTGCATTGAATTTGGTGGAATCATAAAGTATCTGATACACTAATTTGTCCGCAATCTTATCATCGTTGATTTCCTTTTTCAGGTAACTGCCAAAAGGTTCGAGTACGGGGAAAATAATTTTTCCGTTTTGGGAATTGATGGTCACGCCTTCTATAAAGTCAAATCTTCCATCCGGTTGTGGATCCAACTGACTATTGGTATTGTCTAATCTTAAAACGGTCAAAAGCCTTTTACCCGTGATGTCTCCACCATTCGGCAAGTATCTTTTCATTCCTCCACCCGGATCTTTGTAGTAAACATCCATCATAAAGTTTTCGGCACTTACTTGGTAAGCATCCAAAGAATAGACATTTTTCATCATCAAATCCCAAATCGGCAGATTGGTTCTGACGGAAGTAGATTTGAGCATTTTCAACACTAAGACCTTGTCTCTTACATCGTTGGTGTCTGTATTGGGTGTGACACCTTGTGAAAATTCTCCCAATTGGTAAAGCTTCCCATTGACAGTATATTCTATTGCTACCCCAAGAACCTGATCCGGTTTTAAAGTTTGATTCAAGGAGATATAGCCGAGTTCGGTGTTGACGGTGTATTCTGATTCAGCTAATTTTCTGGCACTTGTCCTCTCATAATCTTCAACAGACTTCAGATGAAGTTCATTTTCCAAAAAGGTAGTAATTGTATTGGGATTACGAATACGGACATTATTGCCCGGAGCTGTCAAAACAGAATAAAGGTTATTAGAGCTGTTAGAAGCCAAATCTGAACCGGAAGGATTGTAATACTCTGTTCGTTTCAGATGAGATTTTTCTCCCAAATCTGCAAACGCAATTACTTCTCTGATATCTGTCGTCTGTCTGTTGGTATTTGTCACCCATACTTCTATCCTTGTGATATGTGCTTGTGAAGTGACCACCGGCAGCTTGGACAAAGAACTTTCGTAAGTGTCACGGAATGAATGTGCGAAGAAAAAGTGTTTGTTTTCTTCGTATTCATCTGCTTTTATCTCAAAATCTTTGGTTTGCGAACCTCCTTCAATACGGATGTTTTCAGCTTTTGATTTCTGCTGTGAAAACACATTTGTAATCAATAAACGACCAAATTTTAATTGGGATTTTAATCCAAATAAGCTTTGATTGCCTCTAATCAAACTTCCTCTCAAAGGTAGTGAAACATTACCGGCACTGATTTCTTGTATGATATCGTCCTCTTTTCCTTTGTAGCCTAACTTGATTTGGTTTTCAAAATTGAAAGTGGCTTTTGAATTAAAATTGGTGTTGAGTTTGGTATAATCTCCGATTTGACCGCTCAAATTCATATTGATATTCATGTCAAAATCAAAGTCTGTCTGTTTTCTTTGTGGTAATGGCAGTACGGGATTATTAATTTTTTGCGAAACTGCTCCCAAAGTCACTTCCACATTTCCTTGTGGTTTGATTTCTATTTTGGGTTTTTGACCAAATCCTTTGTTGTACAATTCCGGTCCGTCATACAATTTGGGAGTGGCAGATCTTCTTTCAGCCAAATCTCTGGCTTTGGATCGCATTTCAAAATAACCCTCTTCTTGTTGTTTGCCTTGTAATTTCAAAAAATCGTCAAAACTGATGGTTTGCGGATTTCGGTAGTATTGATCACCTATTTTTTCATAAATTATATATTGTTTGGTTTCGGGATCGTATTCGATTTTTCTATCAATATTTTTCAAATTCTTAAAATCTATACCGCCACTTTCGAGTTGTTTGGTATAGAAATTACTTCTGCTGTCCTGAATGGGAAATTTGAGATGAATGGAAGAAGTATCTGTTTGAGCTTGTACATATAAAATGGAACTTAGAAAAAGGAAAAAAAGTAATGACTGAATAGATGTCTTATTCAGCACGACCTTAAAAAAAGACCATGATATTTTATTTATATACTTAGCCACAAATTATAAAGTGCCAAATTATAAATTTTTTAAACACAATTTTATAAGCTCTTCCGTATTAGCGACTGAAGGATTATCTTTTAATACTTTAAAGATAGTTTTTTCAGAAATATTTTTCGCAAATCCGAGCATAGTCAGCGCCGATATGGCTTCCTCGGTCATTGTCATATTGATTCCAGGAGCGACATCGCTTGCTACGCTATCACCGATTTGTACTTTGCCAACTTTATCTTTCAATTCCAATATCATTCTTTGTGCAGTTTTGGGTCCTATACCTTTTATCCTCTTTAATAAACTCACTTCTTGATACATTATTGCCTTTTGAAGCTCTTCGGCACTCATTGAAGATAAAATTAATCTGGCAGTACTGGGTCCGATACCGTTGACTGAAATCAGCATCAAAAATATTTCTTTCTCCAATTCATCCGCAAAACCGTACATGGTATGTGCTAATTCGGTGATATGCAGATAGGTATAAATGGTCGCTTCTTGAAGACGTTCTATCTTTTCGTAGGTGAGTAGGGAAATGTTTACATCATAGGCGACACCTCCACATTCGACATATATTTTTGTAGGTGATTTATAAGTTATTGTTCCTTTGAGATATGCAATCATAAAGATATGTGATGATTAAATAATACTTTAGAGCAAAAGTATAACATTTGTCTGCTTATGGAAGCCTTTATCCACAAATTCTATAATATATCCACTTTTTGAATACCGGTGTGACAAAGTTCCTGTGGATGTGTCTGGTCTATCGAGCCGAAAGTAGGACAACCACATTTCTTGGAAGATTTGCAGGAAGTCATAAAAATAACGATTAGCAAAACGCTTAGAATCTTAACAAAACCCTTCATTTCAATCTATTTAAATACTAAATATAGCAATATTTGAAAACAGAACATTATTTTTAACAAGTGGATTCATTTTTTAACAATGCAAATATCCTTGTTTCGCCTTTGGATTGGGGCTTGGGGCATGCTACGAGAAGTACGCCTATCATACAAAGATTGTTAGATAAAGGAGCGCATGTATTCCTTGCCGGTGACGGTGCTTCCCTACAATTCTTACAAGAATATTTTCCACAATTGGAAACAATAGAATTGCCTTCTTATCATATCGAGTATCCTACCGGAATGGGTGGTGCATGGAAAACAGTTTTTAAAGCTCCCAAAATTATAGAAACGATCAAAAATGAACAAAAATTTGTAGAAGATTTGGTGAAAAAACTGCATCTACAAGCTATTATTTCCGATAACCGCTACGGAGTGTATTCTGCAAAAATTCCTTCAATTTTTATGGGTCATCAGTTAAAGGTATTGCCCCCCAAAGGTTTGAGATGGGGAGCCGGAGCTATTTTACGTTGGCATAAAACATATCTGAAACATTTTACCGAAGTATGGATTCCTGATTTTCCTGACGGAGAAAATCTTTCAGGTGAATTGTCACACCGAGTAGATGTAGGTATTCCGGTAAAATTTATCGGCCCGCAAAGTAGATTTTCACTTTACGAGAAAAATAATAATACAATTGATGCAAAAAAGATAGTTGTAGTGCTTTCAGGACCCGAGCCACAAAGGACTTTATTGGAAGATAAGTTAAAGGCACAGCTCAAAGAATTAAAGTTGAATTGTACTTTGGTCAGAGGTGTGATTTGTAAAGATGATGACTATACGGATGAAAATATTTCAGTCATACATTATTTGCACGGTAGAGATTTATTCCATCTGCTGAATGAGGCGGCAGTGGTCATCAGTCGCCCCGGTTACAGTACTTTGATGGATTTGTCACAGCTCAACAAAAAAGTGATTCTGATTCCTACTCCCGGACAAACCGAACAGCAATATCTTGCAGAAAATTTAGCCTTGAAAAATTTGGCTGTTGTACAAAAACAATCTCAACTTAATTTACAATCTGCTTTTCGTCAAATAGAACAGATTCAAGCTTTACCGAAAATACATCTCACGACACAGTTGTTGGATGAGCAATTAGATTCTTTGGGTAAAAGATTATAGCTAAGTACGATAAATCCACCACTTGTGTTCAAACTTTATCCAAAACCAATAAGCTAAAAAAGCTCCTGCCATATCCGCCACTACATCAAAAATATCCATAGATCTACCGGTCAACTCTTGTAGTATTTCTATCAAAATACCGACAAAAAGCGCCCAAAGAAAAGTTCCTATAAAAACCTTGTTTCGACTGTTTGCTAAAACACCTTCTTGTTTATACGCCCAAACTGATAATGACCACAACCCAAAGAAAAACATGATGTGTACCCACTTGTCAAAATGTATTTCATCTAAAATTTCATTCTTAGGGAAATTAGAGCCGGGTATTAAACACAAATAGAAGATTAAAGACAAATACGATATGAGTAAGACATATCTGATTGCCCTATACTTGAGGATATTTTCTAAAGATCTGATAGTTTTCATATTGGATAAATATACCAAACAAAAAAGACTGCCACAATGGACAGTCTTTAACTTGTTAAAGATATAATTTTTTAGAATAAATTCATACCGTCAAATACTTCTTTTACACTTCTTACGTGATCGGCAGAAGCTTCTAACAGGGCTTTTTCGTCTTTGGTTAGATTGAGTTCGATAACTTTTTCAATTCCGTTTCTACCCAATACGACAGGTACTCCTAAGTACAAATCTTTCATTCCGTATTCGCCATTTAAGTGAACGCAGACAGGGAAGATTCTTTTTTCGTCTTTAAGGATAGACTCTGTCATTTGTGCCGCCGCCGCACCAGGTGCATACCATGCGGAAGTTCCCAAAAGATTAACGATTTCTCCCCCACCTTTTTGAGTTCTCAAAATAATTTCATCCAACCTCTCTTTCCCTACAAAATCAGTAATCGGAATACCACTTACAGTCGTAAATCTTGGAAGAGGAACCATCGTATCACCGTGACCTCCTAATAATAGAGCCTGAATATCTTTGGGAGAAACACCTATTTCAGATGCAAGGAATGCGCGATATCGAGCCGTATCCAAAATGCCGGCCATTCCCATTATTCTTTTAGAGTCAAACCCCGAAGCCAGATGAGCACAATAAGTCATCACATCCAAAGGGTTGGAAACGACAATGATAATAGTGTTAGGCGAATATTTTACTACTTGCTCTGTCACAGATTTTACGATTTTTGCATTGGTAGAAATCAAATCATCACGACTCATCCCTGGTTTTCTTGGCAGACCGGATGTAATGATGACAACATCAGAATCGGCAGTCGCACTATAATCGTTAGTCACACCGGTTAATTTGGTGGAATATTGATTGATAGGAGCTGTCTGCCATATATCCAAAGCCTTCCCTTCTGAAAAGCCTTCCTTGATGTCTAACATGACCACCTCTTTTAAGAAATCTTTGTGAGCCAATACGTTTGCGCATGTTCCGCCTACATCACCCACTCCAACTACGGTTACTTTCATTATGTATAATATTTTATTGTTAATAAATTGTTTTGCGAATTTAAGACTATTAAATGAATAAGCTTTAAAAAAGTAGATATATTTTAGTTTTTTACCACTGTTTGTAATAAAAGAAGGTATTGTTTTATCTTTATACCCATACAAAACCATATCAGAATAGAAAAATGCCGTCAAGAGTAAAATACGACTATAAAACTTTATTTGAAAATACATCTGTCGGGATAGTGATTTCAGATGTAAATGGTAGGATAATAGATGCAAATCCTTATTCTGCCGACTTGTTTGGCTATGACTTGGAAGAGTTTTTAGAGCTTTATATAAAAGACTTATTGCCCGAAAACAGTAAAAATAAACACGCTGCCCACCACTCGGCTTATAATGCGCATCCCAAAGCGCGGGTGATGGGAATGGGGCTGGATATCTATGGTATGAAAAAGGACAAAAGTATTTTCCCACTCGAAATCAGCCTCAACCCTTTTGAAAAAGATGGTGAAAGATATACAACTTCTTTTATTGTGGATATTACGCTGAGGAAGAAATGGGAAGAAGAACTAAAAAAACAAAATCAAAAACTCGAACTTGTCAAACAAGAACTCCAACTTCTCAATCAAGAACTTGAAGAAAAAGTAGAGGCGAGAACTTTTACCCTCAAAGCTACTTTGCAAGAACTACGGGCTTCCAGAAATGAAATTAAAGATGCACTGACAAAAGAGAAAGAACTGGGTGAATTGAAGTCAAGATTTGTCAGTATGGCCTCTCACGAGTTTAGAACACCTTTGAGTACCATCCTTTCTTCTGCCAGCCTCATCCATAGATATTTAGAAAGTGGTCAAATCGACAAATGCGATAAACATATTAATAGAATAAAATCCTCCGTCGAACACCTCAATTCCGTATTAGATGACTTTTTATCTATCGGGCGAATAGAAGAAGGACTTATCAAACTCAATTTTGAAGAATTTGATGTTTACACAGAGGTGGAAAATATTGTGGTGGAGATGCGTGAACTATCAAAATCACATCAAAAAATAGAACTGATTAATAAAGGTTCTGCTACCATTATCACTGATAAGCATCTTTTAAAAATTGCCTTCTCTAACCTTTTATCCAATGCAATAAAATTTAGCCCTGTCGATGGGTTGATAGTAGTCACCACAGAGAAAAAACAAAAATCTGTCATTCTCACAGTTAAAGATAACGGAGTGGGCATACCGGAAGCAGAACAAAAAAGACTTTTTATCAGATTTTTTAGGGCAAGCAACGTACAGAATATCCAAGGAACCGGTTTGGGGCTTTATATAGTAAAAAGATATATGAACTTAATAGGAGGGCAAATTAATATTCAATCAGTCGCTAATGAAGGTACATCCATTAGCATAGAATTACCATTATGAAAAAGATATTAGTAATAGAAGACAATTTAGATATCAGAGAAAATATATGTGAGACTCTGGAACTTTACGATTATGAAACTTTTGAAGCCGAAAATGGAGAAGTAGGAATCCAAATTGCAAAACGTGAAATTCCGGATATCATTATTTGTGATATTATGATGCCGGGTATAGATGGCTACGAAGTGCTTGAAGTACTTAGACAAGATGAAGAAACGGCCGGGATTCCGTTGGTATTTTTGACTGCTAAAGCCGAAGTAAAGGATTTTAGAAAAGGTTTAAGATTGGGTGCTGATGATTATATCACCAAGCCTTTTAGCGAAAGTGAATTGATACACACGATTGAAATCAGGTTGAAAAGATTGGATAGCTTTAAAAAAGCTTTTGAAAATGAAGAGTCTGCCGAACAATCTGCCAAACAGGTTTCTCTGAGTGAACTCTTGGATCTTGGCAATAGAGAGCTGAAAGAATTTAAGAAAAAAGAGTTTGTTTTCCATGAAGGCAATTGGGCTTCGTATTTGTTCTTCTTAAAAAGTGGTGCGGTCAAAACTTTCAGATTACATGACGATGGAAAAGAACTGATAACGGAAATCTATAAAAAAGGAAGCTATTTTGGTTATTATGCTCTTCTAAAAGATGCACCTTATCAAGATTATGCAGTCTGTCTTGAAGATTCCGAAATCATTATGATACCAAAGAAAGGCTTTTTACATATTACATATAACAATATAAATATTGCTAAAAAGTTTATCCGTATCCTATCTAATGATGTGGATGATAAAGAACAGCAATTGCTCCACATGGCGTATGATAATCTCAAACAGAGAGTGATTCGCACTTTATTGGATTTGTATGAAAAATACAAAGACGACCAATTTCCTGAGGCCAGTATCAAGTTGACAAGAGAAGAAATTTCCAAATATATAGGCACTGCCCGTGAGTCCTTTATTCGTATTATGAGTGATCTCAATAAATCAGGTCTGATAGAGATTAAAGACGGGGTGATTTGTATCGATGATCCCAAAGGTCTGCAATCTCTTCTGATATAGCTCTTGCATATAGAGATTTCGGCACGCATAGAAGTATCAGAGTAGCTACTTGCTCTTTGAGCTTTAAGTATTGTTTTTCAAGTATGTATGAGACTTTAAAAATAAATTTTTTTATTATTTTCATTATTAAAAAGTTGAAAACATTATGAAAAAACTAAAACTCTATCTCATCATAACTCTTGTATTTTTACTACTTTTTGCATTTTATAAAAAACCCAAAGAAACAGTTTGTGAGTACGAACCTTACTTTCAAGAACTCAATACAGTGATTAAAAACGGATATGGAGGAGCTGCACATGCCATTTTGGATTTGGACAGATTGAATCATAATATTGATAATATTCAAAAAAATATCGGCAAAAAATTCCAATTGCGTATAGTCACAAAATCATTGCCCTCGCTCGATTTGATAGGCTATATCATGCAACAGGCGCACACCAATAAATTAATGGTTTTTTCAGAGCCTTTTATAAAGGAATTATTGGAAAAAGATAGTACTGACAATTTGGATATGTTGTTGGGGAAGCCACTTCCGATTGATGCAGTAAGACGTTTGACAAAAGTGTCAAAATGGGAAAATGTCCAATGGTTGATAGATACGGAAGAAAGATTGCAAGCGTATTTGACCTTAGCGAAAGAACAAAACCAACGTATAAAAATATCTATCGAAATCAATGTAGGTCTTCAACGTGGTGGCTTTGATACACCTGAAAAGTTGGGTGAGATTGTCAAAATAATACATTCAAATTCCGATTTTTTAAAGTTGACCGGATTGATGGGGTATGATGGTCATGTGCCTTACGTACCTTTCTATATCAATAAAGAAAAATCTGTTGCAAAAGCTTTTAAACGGACACAAGACAGATATAACGAATTTGTAAATGTTTTACTTACAACATATACCGAAGATGAAGTTTCTCAAATGACTTTAAACAGTGGCGGTTCAAAAACATATTTTCGTTACCGTGATTATCCCGATAAAATGTGGGTCAACGATATTGCAACGGGATCAGGATTTGTAGCACCTTATGACTTTTCAGAATTGTATGATGAGGGACATGAGACAGCCTTGTTTTTAGTGACTCCTATTCTGAAAATGATAAGAAATGCGAAACTGCCGCATGTAGAAAATTTGTCCAAACTTGTCAATTGGTGGAATCCCAATCTGGGTGTTTCTTACTTTATGTTAGGAGGAGGCTGGGCTGGTGAAACTGTTTCTCCGACAGGATTACACCGCAATTCCTTTTGGGATGGAGAGTCAAAATCTGTCAAAAATATTTTGCCCAATCAGAGCATCCTCAGCAGTTCGGAAAAAAGTGATTTGCAGGTGGGCGACTATGTTTTTACCAATCCTTGGGAAGGAGATGCCTTACTTTATTTTAGTAAAATCTTGCTCTATCAGTCCCATCAAATCGTAGGACAATGGAAAACCTTTGAGGGTGGTAACTAAAATGACCTGATTACTCATTGAGTTTCAAAACAGCCATAAATGCTTTTTGGGGAACTTCCACGTTACCGACTTGTTTCATTCGTTTTTTACCCTTTTTCTGTTTCTCCAAAAGCTTTCTTTTTCTCGAAATATCGCCACCATAGCATTTAGCAGTCACATCTTTACGTAAAGCGGAAATATTTTCTCTGGCTATGACTTTCGCTCCGATAGCCGCTTGTATGGCTATCTGAAATTGTTGCCGGGGGATGAGTTCTTTCAGTTTTTCACACAATCTACGACCAAAATCATAAGCTTTGTCTTTGTGTATCAATGCTGAAAGTGCATCTACAGGTTCGCTATTGAGCTTGATGTCCAATTTGACCAAATCACTCGGTCTGAAATCTGTCATGTAATAATCAAAGCTGGCGTAACCTCGTGATATGGATTTGAGTTGGTCGTAAAAATCAAAGACAATTTCAGCCAGTGGCATTTCAAACTGTAATTCCACTCTTGTTTCTGTCAGATACACCTGATTGGAAAGGACGCCGCGTTTGTCCATGCAAAGCTTCATTAAAGCGCCGATATAGTCCGGCTTGGTGATGATTTGAGCTTTGATATAAGGTTCTTCTATACGGTCGAGTGAGGTAGGGTCGGGCATATCGGAAGGATTGTTGAGAGTCAGTTTTGTGCCGTCTTTCAGATAAGCATAGTAGGTGACGTTAGGCACAGTAGTAATGACTGCTAAGTCAAATTCCCTATCTAATCTTTCTTGTACAATCTCTAAGTGCAAAAGACCTAAGAAGCCACATCTAAAACCAAAACCCAATGCCAAGGAAGTTTCAGGCTCCCAAACCAAGGAGGCGTCGTTGAGTTGTAATTTTTCTAATGAATCTCTCAATTCTTGAAATTCTTCCGTGTCAATGGGATAGATACCTGCGAATACCATCGGTTTGACATCCTCAAAACCTTTGATGGCATCTTTGCAAGGATTATCTTTTAGAGTAATGGTATCACCCACTTTTACATCTTTTGAAACCTTGATACCTGTGATAACATAACCTACATCGCCGGCGCTGACGGTGTCTTTGGGTTCTAAACTCATTTTGAGCACACCGACTTCATCTGCTTCATATTCTTTATCGGTCGCAACAAATCTAATTTTATCACCTTTTTTTATCGTACCATTGATAATTCTAAAGTATGCGATGACCCCTCTGTAAGAGTTAAAAACGGAGTCGAAAATCAATGCTTGTAGAGGAGCTTCAGGATCACCTTTGGGAGCAGGGATTCTTTCTACTACTGCTTCGAGAATTTCCTCTATACCGATACCTGATTTACCACTTGCTTCGATTATTTCTTCTCTGCTACAACCTATTAAATCTACAATTTGATCTTTCACTTCTTCTATCATCGCACCTTCCATGTCTATTTTATTGACCACAGGTATGACTTCCAAATCATTTTCGAGTGCCAAATAGAGATTAGAAATGGTTTGTGCCTGAATGCCTTGTGTGGCATCTACCAACAAAAGTGCACCTTCACATGCAGCCAATGAACGGGATACTTCATAAGAAAAATCCACATGACCGGGAGTATCAATCAGATTAAAAATGTATTCAGTCTGATTATTTGCAAGATATTGCATCTGTATTGCGTGGCTTTTGATGGTGATACCCCGTTCTTTTTCAAGATCCATATCATCTAAAGCTCGGTTTTCCATATCTCTTTCTGAAATGGTTTTGGTATATTCCAAAAGCCTGTCGGCCAAAGTGGACTTGCCGTGGTCAATATGTGCTATGATACAAAAATTGCGAATGTTTTGCATGGTGCGAAAATACGATAATAAGGTAAAAAATTATTCTTATATGCATATTAATATAAATCTAATAAATATGGCAAATCAATCACTTTATGTGCTTTAAGTTGTAAATTGCATAGAGATCTTGAGAGGACTCCATACTTTGACACTCTTCAAATCGTTTTTATTTAAATAAAAACTTATGAAACTACTGAAAATACTTTTTAGACTGATGCTCATATTGGTCGTCATTAATATAGTGGGTTATTTTATTTTGAGAAAAGCTCCTATTTCATTGGACGTGCTGAAAGATAAGTACACCAATGAATATTCACAGTTTATGGACTTGCAAGGGATGGATGTGCATTACAGAATAGAAGGTCAAGGAGAGCCGATTGTTTTGATACATGGGACAGGTGCTTCTCTTCAAACCTTTGACCAATGGACAGATACGCTTAAAAAGAAGTATCAGGTAATACGAATGGATATTCCCGGATTTGGTTTGACCGGCCCGAGTCCCACAGAAGATTACTCCTTGCAGTATTACGTAGATTTTATCCAAGAGTTTACTGAACGATTACATCTATCTCACTTTGTTTTAGGTGGAAACTCTTTGGGAGGAGAAATAGCGTGGAAGTATGCTTATTATCATCCCGAAAAGGTAAAAGCTTTATTGTTACTCGATCCGGCAGGTTCTCCTATTCAAGATTATAATATCAAACTGTTTTCTGCATTTACTTTGTCGATGATACCTATCATATCTACCGCTTTTTCTGATTTGGATCCCGGCTTCTTGACTGAAAGAACTTTGAAGCAAGCGTATGAAAAAGATGAGCTGATTACACCTGAGAAAGTAGAAATGTATAATGATATGGCATTGAGAGATGGGAATAGAAAATCTTTTGTACAGCGTGTACGGCAAGTCAGAAAAGACCCTATCCTGCAACCGGGAAAAGTGGAAACGCCTACTTTGTTACTTTGGGGAAAACAAGATGCACTGCTTCCACTTGTGCAGTTAGATGGATTTAAAGGAATGAAAAATATGCAGTCTATCATTTATGACGGAGTGGGACATACTCCACAAGATGAAGTAGCCGTAGAAAGTGTTCATGATGCTATGAAGTTTTTGGATAGTCTGTCCGGTCAGAATAGTGAAGAAATAGAAGCAGTAAAAAATTAAGTTGAACATCAATGGTTAGTGACGTAGTTCCGACTAAAGGAGTAGAAGAATCTATATCGATAGAAAACTAATGTTCTAAAACCATGTTATTGTTACAGTGAGATACTTACTTTTATCATTGCTATTGATTTGGAGTTGTCAGCGAGCAGATTCACAACAGACGACTTTTAGCTCAATACAAGAAAATAAATCTAATTCTATGAATGAAATTATAACTTTAGGTGGTGGATGCTTTTGGTGTACCGAAGCAGTTTTTCAAAGATTAAATGGTGTAGTCTCAGTACAGCCGGGATATATGGGTGGACAAACTGAAAATCCGACTTATGAAGAAGTGTGTACAGGAATGACCGGGCATGCAGAAGTCAGTCGTATAGAATTTGATCCGGAGGTGATAAGTTTAGAAGAGATTTTGGAAGTATTTTTCACCACTCATGATCCTACTACTTTGAACAGACAGGGAAATGATATCGGTACGCAGTATCGTTCTGTCATTTTTTATAAAGATACTCACCAGAAAGAGATTGCTGAAAAAGCAATTGCTGTTTTAGAGCAAGCCCAAGTTTTTGACCGTTCTATTGTAACAGATGTACAGCCGGCAAGTACTTTTTATGTAGCAGAAAATTATCATCATAATTATTACAACAATAATAAAAGTCAACCTTACTGTACTTTTGTAGTTTCAAAAAAAGTGGACAAACTGAAAAAAGTTTTCAAGGATAAGTTGAAAGAGGAATAATCGGATGATGAATTGACAAATTTTTCTGTGTAAACAACTGTCTTGAGAGAAAATACAACAGTACTATTCTTTCTCTTTCTTCAAACTTGCTTCTATTTTCTGTAAAATAGTGAGAATCATTTCATCTTTTCAACTCGGAAATTGACTTTTCCAATTCGGAAATCCTTTGAATTAAGTTTTCAATGATATGCGGAGGATAATTATATTCTTGACTTAAAACATAAGCCTGAGAAGAATGATTGCCATGATTGATAAAGTTAAAAACCTGTTTTTCATCAAAAGACAAAATGTCTAAGTAGTTGACATCTAAGGCTTCGGACACTTGCTGTAACTTATCCAAGGTAAGAGGAGTCTCATCGCGCTCTATCCGTCCGTAATGACTTAATGATACATCGAGATGTGCCGCCATATACTCTCTGGTAATCCCTTTAAACTCTCTTATTTTCTTTATTTTATTTCCTATTTGCAACATATCATTTTGATGATAAAAATTGTATGTAAAATTAAGTGCTTTATTCCTTTTCCGCAACAAATGCGGTGTGAATCTACTGAATTATAGAGTAAATTAAAATGAAGCATTCATCTCAGCCTCGCGATATGAATAATTTAGCCGTGCAATGAGCAAAATAAACATAAATAATAATATTCATATAAAACTGACCTCTTAGTTTTGTCTTCCATAAGTTAATAAATAATAAAATATGAAAACAACTCTTAAAATCTATGGAGGGATTCTTGTTCTTCTTATCAGTTTTTTTACAACCACTGCTTCAGCACAGGAGATTTCTATTGTTGGCGGTATGAATATTTCTAATATGTCTGAGAAAGATAAAGAGGGAAATTACGCTAAAGAGGAAAATTATAAAGTGCGAGTAGGTGGGCATATCGGTTTTTTAATTGGTTTTGATTTGGAAGAAAATATAGGAATCCAAACTGGACTTTTAATTTCTACTAAGGGATATAAAGAGAAACACAGCTCCGAGATCTTTAAGAAAATTATACATAAGGACAATATCACTTATTTGGAACTACCTATACTCATGAGTTTTAAACAAAAGATAAATGATAAAATAGGGCTTTATGGAGGGCTCGGTCCTGTTTTGGGTATCGCTTAAGTTATAATTATAAGAGTAAGAATGTAGCGAAAAAGGAGATTGAATTCTATCAACCAAATAAATATAAAGAAAAGATGGATATAGGTAGTAATGAAGATGAAGATGATTTAAAAAGAATGGATTTAGGATTAATGATTCAAGCTGGGGTAAGGATTAGCGATTTTAAAGTAGGCTTATTTTACAATCAGGGAATACTAAACGTATCACCCTATACAGAAGATGGGTTTCGTATGAGAAATAGAGCCTTTGGTCTGTCATTAGCTTATGTAATTGATTTTAAGAAATAAAAATACCCTTTCCTGTCAAGGGATTCCGGCAGGGGCGATTCCGAAAAGCCAGATGAGTAGGATTTAACCTTTTAATTTTTTTATATGAAATTCAAAACATTATTTCTGAGCTTGTTTATCGTAACTTTACTCAGTAGCTGTGCCGCAGTTAAGAGTCCGGTAACAGGGTTTGTTTACACCGATGCGAAAGCACCTTTTGCAGTTACTTCAAATTCTGGGTCAAGTAAAGTGGGAACTGCAACTGCGACATCCATTTTAGGATGGATTGGTATGGGTGATGCTAGTATTCAAGCAGCAGCCAAGTCTGCCGGAATTACTAAAATTCATCACGTAGATGAACAAGTGAAAAATTATCTTGGGTTTTATGCAAAATATACAGTAGTCGTATATGGTGAATAGCCCAAGCACAAGCAAAATAAAAGGGTTGCCTTTCAAGTCAATCCTTTTATTGATGCTTTTTATGTTAAGTTATAGCTTGTATGCTAAAAAAATACAGTCATACTATACAACGCTAGTTCAAGAAGATGGTACATTATATCACATTTACTCTCTTTATGAATATCCTGCTCACAATAAAAAAGCTGTGCTTAATTTTGATTTGACCTATAAAACATCACAGGATTCTGTAACTATTAATTATTCGATAGTTGATAAAGCACCCATTTTGGCTAAATCAATATCATTGGAAACATCAAAAGAAAAAATAGAACTCTTAACTAATAGATTGTTTATTGAGAAAAAGAAAAGTAGATGGATAAGCCGTTATACATCTATAGTTGGGAAGAATCAGATAGTAAATATTATTAATGATAGTGAGCCATTAAATATAATAGTCGAACAAGAAAATCAAAAATTGAAATTTGAAATAAATGGAAAAAAATGGAGTAAACAAAGAAAAATAACCCAACAGATTTTTTCCATTATTTCACTCAATGAATAATAAAATATATAAGATTATAAAAGTAATAAAGATAAGGGTTCGCCCGGAGTAGTTTTTTCATAGAGACTACTAGTTTGTGAAGGGGAGCGATAGAAATTTTGCTCCCTGATTTTAAAAGAGATACAATATTATGAAAGAAATAGCAATTATAATTATCTTAAGCCTTTTTGCTTCACAAGTTTATTCTCAGTCTTCATCGGATAATTGTCCTCAACCAATAGTTGAAAATTATTCGAAAGTTCTCAATGTATCATTTGCATCTGAATATAAAGACTGTCCTGTTACCATTGAAGCTGACTTTTGGGAGGCTGGACCATGGAAAGGTGCGTATAAATACCCTAAAAAAACGAAGAGTTATGTAATGTTTCAATGTGTTGAAAGAGGTGGACAAGGAACGAAGGCGCAATTTTCAAATGACTTAAATGGACAAATAGTCTTAATTGATAAATCTATATCAGATGTGATTTTTACATTTAAGCGAGGAGATAAAATTGAATTAACTGGTACCACTTGGACGTATAGTTTTTTCGGTGTTAAGTCTGTTTTCTTTATAGCAACTAAGGTGGAAAAGGGATAAGTTACTTATTGAAAATATAGCACTTTAAATATATCTAATTAAAATTAAATTATAAGTACCATGAAAAACATATTGAAATTTTCGCCATTACTCCTGTTTATCTTAATACTATTTGCAGGTTGTGGTAAGGATAAGCTAGATAAAAACGGTCTGACAAAGGATATCAATAATATCGTACCAGATTATATTATAGATATTATGAAAGAACTAGGTATGCCGATTTATGGAGGTGATAATCCGCCTATGTTGACAGATGGTTCCTATATGATGTCTCCGGACATTTTGATGGCAAGTACTATTTCGTATGACATTATTGGCAAAGAGTACAATGATGTGTTTTATACATTTTCTGAACAAGACAATAAAAAACTGACTTTGTTTTTAAGGAAATATCAGACAAATCTTGGTGAGGGATATGGTTCATATATTGTAGGAAAAGACAATCAGTTTTCAGTTTTTGCAGAAGTTATAACTCATAAAAATAATGGATATGTAACTAAGCATGTTCAAGTTTGCTCTGGGAAAAAAGTGAATGGAGGTATAGAAGATTTGCATACTGCTTTATTTATGGTTGACAATGACGGAGATCCGGATGTAATAGCAAATGGAGAGGGAAGAGTCTTTTATGATAAAGATGGTTTTTCTGAACTTATTGATTACTATAGTTTTCGGATAAATATAGAAAATCAAGGTTTACCATTAGAAATATCTAAATAAACTTTTCACTATGAAAAAGACTTTTCAGTACTTTTTATTTACAATTCTTGTGGTTTTTATTTCCTCTTGTAAGAAGGATAAGAGACTTTCAGATGTGCTTGATGAGAATGTATGGATAACTCAGACTATCACCAAGGAAGGGGGAACTATTTCAGTCAATAATGATTTAAAACTTGTTTTTCCTAAAGATGCACTTGATGAAGATGAAGTAGTATCGGTTGGATATACAGGGGATGAACCTTTAAGTGTCCCCAATCCGGCATTTGAAGTACTGGGCAGACCTTTTACGATACAAATAGCAGTAGATTCTCTTAAGCAAGACGTTTTGATTGAAATGTCGAAACCTAAGGGCTATACAAACCCTGATGAAATAAGTATATTTATATCTAATGGAGATAGCTATTTCCCTCTTTTCTGGTCTGAGACAAAAGATAAAATTATAGCGAGATTAGACTATTTGAATTTTGAAAAGTTTAATAATCAACGTGTAGCAGAAAATGCAAGATTGGACTTGCCAGAGACAGAATTCTTTGTAAGCATATTAAAAAGTAAACAATCTCTGCCTACGAATGAAATGGGAATAAAGAAAATCGAAATAGGTAATGGAGGCTTGTTGTTTTCTAATCTTCCAGTGTTAAAAAAGACTGATAAAGTTTTGATTTTAGTTCATGGTTGGATAAGTAGTCCTTCAAATGCATGGACTACGTTTGTAGAAAAGATTTATAAAAAGCTTCTTCCTTCCGGTTATACTCATATTGTAACTTTTGGTTATAACTCGGGGTTGGCAATTGATGATAATGGTGAAAAATTAGCGAGCTTTCTTAAAACCCTAACAAATGGTGCTGAAGTAGATATCATCGGTCACAGCATGGGCGGTCTAGTATCAAGAAGCGCGATAGAAAATCATGGAGCAGCGCAATTTGTTAAAAGCCTTACTACAATTGGGACTCCACATCAAGGAGCTTCATTAGCTTCAATTAGAAATGCAATTGGTGGTGTCATTTTAGTAAGTAGCACCAAACTCGTGAAAGCATATAATTTACTTAACTTTTTTAACAATTCTAAAGGACTAAGAGATTTGGACGTTGGTTCTGCGTTTTTAACTAATCTAAATAAAAACCCAGCTCCATCTTCCACTTCGTATTATCCGATAGCAAGTGTAGGTAATGGTGGATTGGGTGAGGGTGATGGCATTGTAGCGCAAAGTAGTGCTATGGGTATTCAAGCAAATCAACCGAACGTTACAATAGGTAAGATTTTTCAAATAAACATGTTAATATCCCATACTGCTCAAACCGAGAATGACGAAATCATACAGCATATTGCAGATAGATTAAATCAAATTAATAAAAACACCTTTTTTAATTTAGATCTGCTGGATGGAAGTGTATCCGATATTGAAGGTAACAAATACGCAACGATACGAATAGGTTCACAAACTTGGATGGCAGAAAACCTAAAAACAACCAAATACAACGATGGTTCTAATATTCCTAATGTTACGAATAATACCTCATGGTCAAACTTGAATTCCGGTGCTTGGGTACTTTATAATAACGATATTAGCTATTCATATTTAGGAAACTTATACAATTGGCACGCTGTTAATTCCGGTAAATTATGTCCGAATGGTTGGCATATACCGACGGATGATGATTGGACAAAATTAGAACAAACACTTGGACTTCCATCATCAGAAACAGAAGTTTTTGGTTGGAGAGGTGAAGCTCAAAGTATTGGATCAAAATTAAAAAGTGCTAGAGGTTGGGAAACCAATGACAACTCTACTAATCAAAGCGGGTTCTCTGCCTTGCCGGGAGGTTACAGATTACCTAACGGCTCATTTATGAATATTTCACTCAATGGGTTATGGTGGAGTTCTACTGAAAACACAGCTGATATAGCATGGGCAAGAAACTTGTACCATAAGAACTCATCTATAGACAGAGGTGTAGATCCTAAAAATCATGGATACTCTTGTCGTTGTGTAAAAGATTAAGGGTTTAAAAAAGCAAATATATGAACAATGATTTTCCAATTTTGAAAATGCTATCCACTATTATTAAATATGTGAGCTATTTGGGTGTGTTAATAGGGGCTTATTTATCCGTTTATGAAGGGATTTTAGAACCCATGAAACCTAGACATTATTTTTCAGAAAATGATCTAATGCAACTGATTACAGGTGTTTCTATTATACTATTTAGTTTGGTGTTTATCGCTTTTAGTGAATTAATACAAGTATTCTTAGCAATTGAAAAAAATACTAGGAAGAGTGAATGATATGGCATAAGGTTTAAGTTTATTGATTTGTAAAATAATAAATATGGGGATAAATATATTAGTACTGTTAATTTCTATTATAAGCTTATCAGCTTGTGATAGTAAGAATTTATCACATAAAAAGGCTAAAGAATTAATCGTCGAAGCTGAAGGTTTGCCCTATGATGAAACTACGAAGTTGCCGAAAGAATATTATATTAGGCAGTATTATGAACAAAGTGGTTTTATCCCACCGGTAGGTTTGTGGGGCGGTGCTCATTATAGTGATGAAAAAGATAAATTAGATCAATTACAAGCGGATGGTCTGATTAATATAGAAGAAAAAGAAAGAGAACAAGGTATTCTTATTTGGGTATTGATGAATGTTACCTTGACTGAAAAAGGTAAACAGTATTTAAAAAGTGAAGATGAAGACAACTTTACTTTAAGAACCAGCACTATAGACTTTGGTGAGATTACAGGAGTACAAACTTATAAAGAATTAGGTGGTGCAGATGTGTATTATACAATAGTAAGAACCAATTTAACTCCATTTGGAAAAAATTTATCTACAGAAGCTAAAGATAGGCTTGAAAACATGGCTCTTTTTGATGATGGATGGAAAGTGCGATAATTTAATGAAAAATACTTTAAACGATAGTTTTTGTAGATACAGACTGAAGGCTTATTAAAAGAAAAACATTAGAAAATATGACGATTGCAGACAATCATGTGGTTATTGGATTAGGTGGAACAGGAGGAGCTATTCTTAAATCATTCAGAAAGAAAATTTTTGCAGAGTATAATCAAGAGGAAAGAAGAAAATTACCTCTTGGATATCTTTATGTAGATTCAAGCCAGGAGATGATGGATCCCAATGACCCATCTTGGAAAGTTTTAGGTGAAAATGCGCAATTGGGAAAAGATAGTCAGTTGTTTATTAGAGGTGCAAGTCTAAAAGCTCAGTTAGACAATGTAGATAATTATCCCGGTATAAAACATTGGATTGGAAATAGAAAAATTTGGGATAATATTGTAGGGAATGTGGCTGATGACGGAGCTGCTGCTCAAAGAAGAAGATTAGGCAGATTTTTGTTTTCTTGTAAGATTCCGGAGTTTTTATCTATCCTCCAAAATCAGGTGGAGGCAGTACGAAAGAAAACAGGTCAAAACGATGTATCTTTTCATATATTTACAGGGCTCGCTGGAGGAACGGGTAGTGGTTCGATTATAGATACAATAGCCCAAGTTCGTAAAACCTATCGTTCTAATATTGGTTCAGGATTAAAGTATAAAATATTTGTTTATGTATTAGTTCCGGAACAAACTCCTAAGCCAGGCTGGGATAAAGGATATTATCACGCAAATGGTTATGCGGCATTGACGGAGCTAAATGCTATCTCTGTTGGAAGATTCAGTCCTCATGATGTAACAGGTCAGTCAGATAGAGTCAATCTGGATGGTAGTGGAGATTTCTTTAACGGATGCTATTTATTTACAAATACCAATGAGAATGGTGTAATAGTTGATACAAAAGAGCAGTTGCCGGGAATAGTGTCAGATTTTTTGTTTCAGAAATTGAGCCTGACATCCGGTAGCGATGCAAAAAAGGCTTTTGATAGAACTGAGAATTTTGAAAACATTTCCGATTGGAAAGAATATGATGAAAATGCAAAATCATCAGATAGCAAAATCCCTGTTCGTTCTAAGAGATTTTTATCGTTTGGCATAAAGAGAATAGAAATTCCGGAAGAAGAAATTGTTGAGTATTTCACATATAATTTCACAAAACAGGTACTTCTACAGTTCAAATATAATAATTGGAGTGATGATTTAGGATATAGAGATCAACCGAGAAACGAAGACTATCATAGCTTTATAAACGATAAAAACACTATCCGAAATTATAATCTTTCGGATGACCATCTTACCCTATCCTTACCCATTTTAAAAGGTGATGAAAGTCAAAACTGGAAAACGATTTTAGAAGACTGGAATGCCATCGTTCCAATATTGAAAACGACAGCATGGGAAAATTCCAATGATAAAACCACTCCTTTAAATCAACTTTCAAAATTTTGTGAAGAAAGATATGAGAAGAATTTCAGAAAAGTAGGTGTTTCGGAGTTTTATAAAATAAAAAGACTTGCAAAAAAAGAAATCGCTAAAGAGATCGCTGAAAAAATTGAAAAGAGCCTTTTTGAAGAGTGGAAAACGGGACAACGATCGGTAGCTGAAATTTCTAAGATAATTGAGGTTCTGATTGGACATTCTGAAACAAGGCTGGGAAACATGAGTGTAAAACTCAATCAAATATCCGAAGAGATTGAAAAGAATATTGTCAATAAAAACAAGAATGAAATTGCATGGTCTCAAACCAGTGTTATAAGTGATATTTTAGGAAAAAGAAAAAAGATTTTTGAAGCGCACGGAACTATTTTACAAGCACTTTATACTCAAAAGACTTATCAGGAAGCTTGGGCTTTTTCGAAAGAATTAATGGCTGAAATTATCAATCAACTCTTAATACTTAGTTCGGAAATTACAAGATTTTCTGAAAAAATCAACTCTATTATTACACAAGCAGAAAAAATAATTGCCTCACGATGTGATGATACGCAACTGAATGAAGATAGTTTTAAAGAGGCAATAGTCAAGTATTATGAAGTTGAAAAAGTAAAGCAGTTTAACAATCGAATATTACAAGATGAAAATATTCAAAAAAGACAGACATCTGATATACGTAATAAAATTGTTGATAGAATAGGCAATGAACCAACTTTTACCAAACTCAATGAGCGAGTGTCTGATGACTATTTTTTAGATGTGTTAGAAAACACTTGTAAGCATCATTCCATTGCAGCCCACAATGAGCTGATTACTTCAAAGAAAGACAAAATCATCGGAGTAAACATTGTTGAAAAACTACACGAACAGTTTGGTAATGATCAATCAGCACTCAATGATTTTGTTAGAAATATAGTGAAGTATAGTGGATGTTTTATCAATTTCGAGAATGGTGAGGTACAGAAATTTATAGAAAATAATGATGCACCTCGCCCGGGCGTAAATATAAAACTTGAAAACGTAGTCATTAGCTTACCTTTTGTAGAGGAGAAGAAAGATTTTGTTGAAAAGCTTAAAAATGCTTTTGTAAATGCTATTCCGGGAGGGAAGACAATCATCTTTGATGACAAGAGTGAAAAGAAGAATGAAATATGTATAATGAGTATGGCATATTGTTTTCCGCTCAGAGCTGTAAACGAGGTGACTTTTCTGAAACAGAAATACGAAACTGTACTTCGACAGACAGATAAGGAGATTTCTCAGTTAGTATTGCACATGGAGGGCGATGGTACAAGTTTCCCAAAACTCTTTTTACTAAGCGCTGCCGAAATAGCTCAGCAGAAGAAACAGTTGATTGATGATGCGCTTCCATACCTCGTCTTAGCAAAAGCATTAAATATTATTCAGCGACAAGATATTGGAGATGGTACCGGAAAACAAGTTTATGGAATTGCACAGGTTGATGAATTAGGACTGCCATCAGGATTACTGTCTTTAGGAGGGAAGTTGACAGATTCTGTAAATAATCTGACAGATGAAATTATTGCTGATATTAAATCAGAAGTGCAGGATAAACTAAGAGGAGAGTTTCTACACATTTCACAACGTACAGAATTACAAAAACAGATTGTTAATGATGTAAAAGAAATCGTTCTGCCGGAATGTAAAAACAATACTAATGATTCTACATATATCCGCTTCTATAATGCAGTAAAAAAATCTATTGAAATTCTAAAAAATTAATTTTCTATGAGTCAAAGAACAGGAATTTGTATAAATGTAGGCAATTGCAAGAATGCAGACAGTAAGTTGCCGATAGAGACTCCCATTGCGGCCGACTTTGTTTGTCCGGAATGTGGAAGAGAATTGGTTGAGATGGGAGGAAAGAAAAAGATGAAACTGTCCAAACCAATGTTAATTATGTTGCCGATTCTTATACTATTCTTAGGAGCCGGTGGCTATACCTATTACTGGTTTTCAAAAGCCAAGAAAACGGTAAAGGCCGGTATTCAAACAGTGGAGAAAGTAAAGGAAGTAGTTGAAGAGTCGGGTATAGTTCCTGTTATCAAAGATAAAATTGAAGAAATATCCGAAGCGCAAAAAACAACAACTCCTGAAACTCAACAGCCTACACAGTCCAGACAACCTAATAAATCTGATGATAAAACGGTAAACAATTCCACTGCACCCGTCGTAACACCTGCTCAAAAGGAATCTGCCTGTAAGCAGATTTCTGCATCATCTATTGATGATTTTTTGAGTAAAGTGTCGGATAAACAAATACCCAATTGTGAAAAAGGAGATATGATTAAAAACTACACCAAATTTTTTAGCTCCTCTCAGGCATTTGTCAATATAGTGGATAATAACGGTAGTATTATGAGGCGATTTGGTGCAAAAGATTATGTCACAAGATTAACAGGGTCGGGAAAACAGGTTTTTGTACAACAAGGAGGACAGACAGACGGTAATAAATATGTGGAATTAATGGTTAGAGAACTATGATACGATATTTATTTTTTCTCACTCTTTTTTTTATAGCCTCTTTTGTTTCTGCACAGCAACAAGAGGAAGATCTTTTTGAAAAGTTTAAGGCTTTTATGCAAATGCAGGAAAAGACTAATTCTACTCCGGCACAGCAAAACCAAGATGATTTATTTGAAAAATTCAAGCTCTTTTTAAAGCTTCAAGAGATGGATAACGAGAGCAAAAATAAGGTGACTAATGAGAGTCTTCAGAAAAAAGAAGCTAATAATTCTGATGAGAAAACTAACTCATTAGTATTAACTGACGAACAGAAAGAAAACTTTAAGAAAGAAGCAGCCAATGCAATTGAAGATTTGATGGGTTTGATTAATAAGATTGGCGATCCTCAATATTCTAATCAAGAGAGAAATGATGCTATAAACAGTGCTGTTGCCTTATTTTTAGATGAGAGCAAAACGGTTGAAGTTACTTCTATTAAAACACCAAATGCGAAAGCTTATCATAAGATTAGAGCTTATTTAAATCGAATAAAAATGGTAGTGTACAACTATAAATCTGTAAAATATACAGCCTATGATATTGGATTTGCCAGTGATTTCAAAAAAGGAACTGATGGAAATTATTATGCAGAAGCTACGTTTTGTCAGCTATTTCAAGCAAAAACAAAAACATCCAGTACGGAATACGATAGAAATCAGGAGTTTAATATCAGAGATGTTACCTGTAAGAGAGTCACAATTATATTAGAAAGAGTTGAAGTGCTTGGTAATGTTGAATTTATATTGAAATTAGGAGATATTTATGTAGAAGATTACGGACGAAGCTAAAATGAAACTTAATACTACCATATTGACAATAATACTGAGTTTGTTTTTCTTTCGGAATGCAAGTTCTCAAGACACGGGAGAACCGGAAAATTTTGAAAAGTTCTTAGCTAAAAAATTTTATTTGCAGACATTCAAAATGCAGCAATTTGTAGATAGATTTAATTTTACAGAACCCATTGTTGTACCCGGAGAAAAGATAAGTCGAGCATTCAACTTGTCTTGTTTGCTAAATAGACATGACACAGCTTTTGTAAACGATTCCTCTACAAAAAATTTTATTGCACAAGTCGGTAAAGATACTGTCAACTACATACTTTCTAAAGATGAAAAGGATTGGATAGTATATGCAAAATGCCGGTTTACATATAAAAATGAGCCTTTATTTCTGACCTTGAAAATGAACTATATTGGAGATGAACAAGTAGGGTATAAATGGGTCATTTCAAAAATAAACGGAAAAATATTTGATGAAAATATTTCCGAAAGTAAATCCAGTATCAATCCGGTAAACAATGAAATTGGATTTTCCGAATTGTCTAAAGCACTGTTAGCAAAAGAAGATATGATGAAATACTCTAATGATGAATCATATAGTTCTATGAGTTCTTTTCGAGACTATATTAAGAATGGAGATATTGTTTTTAATCAAATCAACTCTATTCAATATGTATTTGAAAATATAGGAGACTGGAATATTACAGTGGATTATTATATGAGAAAAACAATGAATGCTGGATGGTTAATTTCAGCTATTGATAAAGTGAAAAAATAATGATATGAAAAAACTTAGATTTATCTTAATTCTATTTATTGGCATAGCACTAACTGCCAATGCTGAAGAAGCATTGACTGAGTACCATATCAAATCCTATAAGGATGGAGCGGAAAGTTTCGTAGAAAACTATTATACAGTGATCGATATGCTTATTGATTTGAATCTAACTTATTCAGAGCGAAAAGATATTACTTATAAATTTATGAATGACTATTACGGTGGCGACGATAGTAAAATGATAGGTAACGATTTACAAATGGTCGGATTAAATAAAGATTTTTATTCTATAAGAGATTATGTACAAATGCTGACACAAACCAAAAATGAGATTGAAATTTATCCTCAAAATATAACAACAAGTGAACTATATGTAAATGAAGTTAATCAAAAAGTTTTGCTGGTTTCATTTGACAGATTTTTATCAGTATCGCCAACCGAAAATAAAAAAGTAGAAGAAAACAAAGTGGAAGTGAATATGCTGTTGGAAGTATTATCGGTCAAGGGAGAATATAAAGTAATTGATTTTGGATTGGCTAAAAACTCAAACAACCCACTAAAAGGCTACAGTTTAGTTAAACCATCAAAAGAAGAACCAATAAAAGAAGTCAGTAATAAGCCACATTTTATAACGAGTATTTATCCAATAAAATCTAAGCTTTTTATAGATGAAGAAGAAGTTGATTTTATAAATGGGATTCCAATTCCGGTTTCCCCAGGCTATCATGATATAAAAGTAGAAGCTAGTGATTACGAAACAAGGAAGATGAAAAAATTAGTTGGCGATAATGGCGAATACACTTTGAATATACAGTTAGATAAACAAAAAGGAACTTTAGATTTATATATAGGTGCAGATTTTTTGGAGGGTCAACCAGTAGTAATTGTTAATCAGCAAACTAAAAGAGAAACGAGAGCTACTCTTCCGGTTTATGGACTCGAATTGGAAGATGGAGTGTATAAAATACATGTTATGGGACCAAGAGTTGCATCACCTGGAAGTGACAAGGTAGTAATACTGTCCGGTAAATCAAAAAGTGTACCCATTAATAGAACTCCGAAAGAAGTTCAGGAAAGAAGAAAAAAAGCATGGGGAGATCGCATAGGTAATCTCTTTGATACGTTTACAACACCATCTAAAAAAGAATAAAAAGAAAAATATGAAAAAAAATATATTGCTTATACTGATTTTGAGTTCGCTATTTATTAACGTTATGTTTGGGCAAAACACAACTCAAGATGTTATTTACTTGAAAGATGGCAGTCAGATAAAAGGAGAAATTATTACTGATGAAAGTGAATATATTCGAATTAAATATAATGGGAATGTCAGTAAAATTGACAGAGATAGAATAGTTAAAATAGCACAAGAAGAAATTGTTAAAAAAACAAGACAACGACTATCTTTTCCTCCATATCAATCATTGGTTTTTGCGACAAACTCCCGAAAGCTTGAAGACTACCTGAGTAAAACTATATATACTGAGTCTAACAAACTTATGAAACTTGTCAAGCTTGAAATGGTGGATGAAATATTTGAAAATGCAGGCTATTCCATTGGATTTAAAATTTATCTGCAAGCGATTGATAATGCTTATAGACCCAATACCCTCAAATCTAATCTTTCACCTTGGGCAAATTTTTCATTTTCTGCCCAACCACAAAGCTCTATGGATAGAACGTATAAAAAAGCCAGTATTTTACGACTTGTCGGTATCGCAAGATTAGACATGAACAATAATGTAGAAAGCATTATGGTGGGTTCACAGAAAGAAAACATTTCTACTACGGATCTTAATTATTTCAGTGGAGCGGAAGGTAGGATTAATGATGCTGTTAATTTTGTCAACCAGATTCCAATGGCTTATTATTTTCAAGCAGATGATCTACCTATCAGTGGAACTAACTATTTTGCGGTAAATATCCCTGAGACAAGTACCCAACGACCTGAGGCTGCTTTTTTTATCCGTGAATATCTGAATGCCTTTTTGGGATCTTCTCGTTTTAGTCTTTCTACAAAAGAAGAATGGGAAAATGCACCTTTTGATAAAAAAGCTAATCTCGAATTGAATATATCTAAGGCTCATTTAGAGTTAAAGTCAGGAACCGTTATTGCCACCCGTCAGCCCTTTTCCGGTTATGAGATGAATGTAAATGCAAATTTGTCGGTTCAAGATGCTAACAACTCTTCAACTACACACGAACAGTATATTAATTTGATTGGTGGAAGAGCCAATACAAGTGAAACGAGTGATTTTGCCTTAGATGATATATCAAATAAAACAAGACAGTTTTTTGAATCGTATATACTTATGCTGTTTCCTATTCAATCTAAGCTATTGGAAATTAGTAATGCTAACAAAAAAGGAGTTCCTAAAGAAGTTGCTTTAGATAATGCAGCGTATTTTAGTGATAGACCTAAGCATTCTGGGGGCTTTTCTTTGTTTTCTAAAAATACTTCAGGGAGTCAAAAAATTTATTTCATGGTGACTGAACCTATGGATATTTACCAATCGCCAAATGGAATAACCGTAAAGAATAAATTGGCTACTTTAGAATTTAAAAGCATTATGAATGACAAAGTCATCTGCAAAGTATTGAGTGGTGCCGAAAATATTAAAAGCTATTTAGATGCCGGAAAAGAACTTGGAACAGTAAGTATTCATTTCAAGCCGGAAGCGGTCAAAAAATAATTATTTTAAACAAAAAAAGCTTAAACTATGAAACTATTAGAAAACGAAGAAGAACTTTTACGCTCAAATAATAATGAAGTGGTACTGACCAACCGGCGTATATGGATGGAAAAAATCCTCTCAGGACAATCCTATTATATAGATATGTTTTTAGAGAATATCAGTACAGTAGAAGTGAGATATAAAAGCAAGTTGTGGTTACTTATTGTGGGAATATTGTGTATTGCTGCCGGACTTTATTTGGGTTCAGGAGCTATTTTCTTAGGATTGAGTGTAGGAGCAATTTTGATAGCCTTATGGTGGCTGACAAGATTGTATGTCATTGCAGTCACTTCTCATGGTGGAGTTGCACTAAATATCAGCGCGAAAGGCATCAGTGAAAGTAAAATCCATGACTTGATTCATGATATCGCAAAGGCAAAACAAACTCGTGTAAATTCGCTTTATCGCGTATGATTTCACCATTAGTTAGACTCAAAAATCTAAAAAACAATTTAAAAACAGCTAAATCCGTCTTGCATGAATTTTAGATTTTTTTATGATAGCATTTTCTGATTTTAATTCTTGTCCATGAATACATTGCAAATATATATTCTCATACCACTAATATAAAATTAAGCATAAAACAAATATTATCTTTAATGAAAACACTCAATAGAATACTATTAATGGTTTTGTTATTAATTTCTTCTTTAAATGTTCAAGGAGAAATTCAATGTGGGACTGAAGATATTCACAAACAAATGATGAATACAGATTTGAATTACAAAGAAAGATTTCTTTCTATGATAAATGAAATTCAGAAAGCTAAAGAAAATATAAAAATTGATTCTAATGCAAGAAGAGCTTATGTTATACCTATTGTCGTTCATTGGGTGTATAATGGAGATGATGATGCTCTGAAAAACTTTAATATAAATAACATTAAGAATGCTATTATGTTTTTAAATGAGAGCTTTGCACCTACTGGAATTCAGTTTTGCTTTGCAGAAAGAGATCCTTTAGGTAACCCTACAAATGGAGTTGTTAGATGGGATGGTAACAAACTTAACTCTCTGCTATCTTCTTTTAATGGAACAATTGTAATGAATGATCGAAGTGAATACAAAGGAAAATGTAAAGGCATTACATCTCAGAAAATGAAAGAAAAATTCATTTGGCCTGAAAAGGATTATTTTAACATATGGGTTGTTGAAACACTTTGTGTTCCAGGTACAGAGGATGGTGATTTTGGTGGTTTTGGGACTTTGCCATGGGAAACGGATGTTGTTAATGGCGTAGTATTAAAAAGAGAGGCAATTGTAAACTTTAATAACAAATCTATTATAGCTATTCCCCATGAAACTGGACACTATTTGGGATTATTTCATACTTTTCATGATGAAGCTCGAAATGGTCAAGATGCAAATTCTGACGCTTGTCCTCTTGAAAGTGATTGTAATATTCATGGCGATATGATTTGCGATACCCCTCCTCACAGATCAATGGACAGATGTGCATTAAATAAACCATGCGGTGGACTTGGAGAATGGAATAATAGTAGATATAACTATATGAATTATTGCTTTGAATTTGAAAAAGATCAACTTTTATTTACACCAGATCAAATTTCACGAATGATGAATTGGCTAATGACAATTGGAAGTCCTAGATGGACTCTTTTAAACTCTAAAGCCTGTACACCCCCCATTCAAGCTCTACCAGATTTAACTATATCTTCCATTTCTGTTTCACCAACAACAACTGATGCAGGTGCAAATGTGAGTTTGTCATTTAAAGTGAATAATATTGGCGGAGCTACTGCTTCGCCACATTATACCTCTTTTCATATTTCTTCAAATGTCGATACAAGACCCGGTAATGGTGCGACATACTTAGATGAATATTATGTTTCGGCTTCCTTACCTGCAAGTAGTTCTACAACTACTATTACTAAAACTGTAAAATTACCGGCAAACCTTAGTCCGGGAACCTATTATATTTTCTTTTCGGCAGATGGTGCAGAAACAATCAATGAGTCAAACGAAAACAACAATCAAGAGTATGTTCCAATAACGATTAGAGGAGCGACTTCGACATGTACCCCATCTACCCCTTCCGGTTTATCTCAGTCTTCATCTCAAACTTCAGTAACATTGAGTTGGTCGCAAGTATCAGGGGCTCAAAAATATGAAGTGAGGTTCAATAACTCCTCATATACTACCTCCAGTACATCTATAAATATTCCGGGGCTGAACTGTGGAATGTCATATAATTGGCAGGTGAGAGCAGTATGCCCTAATGGTGATGCAAGTAATTATAGTAGTTCGAGATCGGTTACTACTTCATCTTGTGGCTCTACTACTCAAAATGATGATTGTGAGAATGCCACATTAATTGTATCTAATGGCTCTTGTCTTAACGGCACTGTAAGAGGAGCGACTTCTTCCTATGGTGCTAATAGATGTAGTGGTTGTAATTGTGATCCTTCACTAGATGATTTAGATGTATATTATAAATTTGTTGCCCAAGCAAGTAGCCATACTGTAACTGTATCTAATTATGCTAGTAATTTTGATGCTGTAATAGAGTTGAGGTCTAAGTGTGCTTATGGAAGCGCAAACACACTTGGCTGTTATGACCCAAAAGGCACACCTTCATCTGTTAGTAATACATGGAATGATTTAACAGTTGGGCAAACCTACTATGTAAGGGTTTATGAATATAATTACAATTCAACTCGACCAAGTAGGGATGACTTTACTATTTGTGTAACACATACATCTCAGTCCGTTGACTGTGATATATTTAATTATTTCCCAGAGGTCTATTATGCTAGATCAAGAGGTGGAAGTAATACGGATGAATCTTTAGTGATTCATACAACACAACCTGAATGTAATTATAGAGTTACTAAAGGTTCGGGATGTGATTTTGTAAATATTAGAAATCCAACAGGGAAAACTACTCGAGTAGGTTCTCCGCCATATATTGGTCAAGCTGAAATTTTCTATGACTATGATGAAAATAATACTTATCAGCAAAGATCTTGTATTTTAACCGTCAATGGGAAAAAACATACAATTGTTCAAAATGGATGTGACCCCTATTTTTATCCCTCTGCAAAAAGTATTAGTGCTGCGGGAGGTTCTTATACATTAGAAGTTGATGCAGAGTCTAATTGTTCGTGGAGTTTCAGTCAATCTAATTGTTCATGGGTAAGCTTTAATAGGACAAGTGGTTCAGGAGATAGGGATATTAGTGTATCGGTTTCCGCCAATACTTCATCTTCTCCACGAACTTGTCAGATTACTTTAAATAATGGAGAAACACATATCATTAATCAGCAGGGAGTAATTTGCAATCCTCCTACAGAACTCGAAATTATAAGCGATAGTTGGGGTGATGTGGTATGTAATAGTAACGTTGTTCGCTTGACATCTTATACAGATTGTGAAAACTGTAATTATAGTTGGAATACGGGTGAAAAAACATCGTCTATAAATGTGACGAAAGCAGGTACATATTCCGTTACAGTTTCTAATACATGCGGTTCAAAGTCTGCCAATATCACTTTAACTCTAAGCAATTTGCCGAAGCAACCAAGTGTGATTAGCGGCAACACTACAATTTGTAGTGAAACCTCTCAAACTTACACTATACCGGTCGTCGCTGACGCTACATCATATCAATGGTCGTATAGTGGAAGTGGTAGCCCGTCCGGTACCGGAAGAAGTATTACTTTTTCACCTACAAGCAGTGGCATATTAAGTGTATCGGCTATTAATGATTGTGGGATGAGTGCCGTTAGGACTTTGGCGATAACGGTAAATCCTCTTCCTGCTCAACCGGGAGTTATTACAGCAAGTGCAAATAATATATGTAGTGGCACTAATGTAAGCTACTCTATTCCTGTTGTATCAGACGCTACATCATATCAATGGTCGTATAGTGGAGGAGGTAATCCGTCCGGTACCGGAAGAAGTATTACTTTTTCACCTACAAGCAGTGGTACTTTGAGTGTAGTTGCCAATAATGACTGTGGTTCAGGAAGTGCAAGAACCTTAGCGGTGACAGTCATAGCAATACCGGTTTTATCTACAGATATTACGGGAAATGCCGAAGTTTGCAGTGGTACATCTCAAACCTATTCAGTATCTACTGTTACAGATGCTACATCTTACGAATGGACGTATAGCGGCGATGGTACTTTATCAGGATCCGGGCGCTCTATCAAACTTTCACCTACAATTAGCGGGACACTAAAAGTCGTTGCTAAAAATAGTTGTGGAAATAGTTCTGCTAAAACGTTAGCCATTAAAGTATCAAATTCATCAGTAACGACACCTAAAGATATCAGCGGCAATACGGTGGTTTGTAGTGGCTCGGCACAGACTTATTCAGTACCTGCTGTATCCGGTGCTACATCTTATGAATGGACGTATAGTGGAGGAGGCAATATATCCGGTATCGGTAGAAGTATAACATTTTCACCTACAAGTAACGGCACTTTAAGTGTAAAAGCCAAGAATGGATGTAGTACCAGTACCGCAAAAACACTATCAATCAAAGTCAATCCGCTTCCAGCACGTCCGGGAGTTATTACAGCAAGTGCAAATAATGTATGTAGCGGGACAAGCATAAGTTACTCTATTGCTGCTGTTTCAGGCGCTACATCATATACATGGTCATACTCAGGAGGTGGAAGCCCGTCTGGAAAAGGTACTAGTGTGTCATTCAAACCCACTAGTAGTGGCACTTTGAGTGTAGTTGCCAATAATGATTGTGGAGCAGGCACTGAAAGAACTTTTGCAGTTACGGTGAAAACAGTACCCGATAAACCGGCCATCTCTGCGAATGGAAATATACCCTTTGTGCAAATGAAAGTGTAGTTCTTACGACTTCTCTTACAGGTGTTAACTATCAATGGAGGAAGAATGGTAGTAATATTAGTGGAGAAAATAAGAAGAATTATACTGCTACAACTGCGGGGACATATACATTGGTTGTTTCTAATGATTGTGGTAATTCGACGGTCAGCAATGCTATTGTGGTCAGTAATATCAAAGCTCCGGCTCGTCCGGGAGTTATTACTGCTAGTTCTGATAACATTTGTTCCGGTGAGACAGTCAGCTTCTCAGTTCCGGAGGTAAAAGATGCAGAAACTTATACTTGGACTTATAGCGGATCTGGTACACCAACCGGAAAAAGTAATAAGATATCGTTTAAGCCTACAAGTAATGGCACATTAACAGTAGTTGCAGAAAATTCATGTGGTGTGAGTACTTCTCGGACATTGGCTGTAAAGATATTATCTAAGCCATCACGTCCCGAAGCAATCAGCGGTAATGCGAGTGTTTGTAATGGTACATCAGAAACATATCAAGTAGCTGCTGTCAGCGGTGCTGAGAAATATACTTGGTCTTATAGTGGAAATGGCAACCCATCAGGCACCGGACGAAGTATTACTTTAAAACCTACAAGTGATGGTGTCTTGACAGTGATAGCGGAAAATTCTTGTGGTGTTAGCGCCTCCCGAACCTTAAAAATTACCGTAAGTAGCCTTCCAGCGCGAGCCGATGCAATTAGTGGTAAAACAAATTTATGTAATGGAGAAGAGATTAAATATCAAGTTCCTGCAATTGTCGGAGCGGATACTTACATTTGGTCATATAGTGGTAAAGGAACGCCTTCAGGTACAGGAAGAAATATTACTTTAAAACCTACCACAAGCGGTACATTAACTGTATCAGGTAAAAATAAATGTGGATTAGGTACTCCAAGTACTTTACAAATAAAAGTAACACCTATCCCATTGCGACCAAGCGTTATTCAAGGTGGAGCAACAGTTTGTAAAGGGACTAATCAGACTTATTTTGTAGATGCAGATGCTGATGTGAAGAGTTATACTTGGTCTTATACAGGAGGTGAGACAATCACAGGAACAGGGAGAACAATATCATTTAAGCCTTTAAGTAATGGCACACTCAGTGTAATAGCACATAATGATTGTGGGGAAAGCCCTGCAAGGACTTTAAAAATAGTAGTGAAAGATGGTGCGCCGACTTCTCAGCCCGGTCCTATTAAAGGTGAGACATCATATTGTAGTGGTATGACCCAGAAATATACAATAAATCCCGTAGGTGGTGCAAAAGGATATCTGTGGACATATACCGGTGAAGGCCAGCCCATTGGTGATGGAACCACTATTACTTTGACGCCAATTACCAGTGGTACTTTGCGAGTGGTGGCATTGAGTGATTGCGGTAGCGGTGTCGCACGAACCTTGTCTCTTTCTATAAGAGCCATACCTAAGCCGCCGGTTATTACAAAGAAGAATGATGTCCTTACTTCAAATTATAATACTGATAACCAATGGTATTTGAATGGAAAACCTATACAAGGAGCCAATGATAAAACTTTCACGGTAAATAGAAAAGGTATTTACTCAGTAGAATATACGAGTCCTTATGGTTGTAAAAGTATGTCAGAAAGTATGGAAATTTTGTCTGTTTCTGTGGATGAAAAAGAAGTGGGAATTGATGCTTTCACCATCTATCCCAACCCTAACGACGGCTATTTCTCTATTGAGATCATTGCTACTAAAGTCAAAACAGCGAGAATGGATATCGTCAATGTATTGGGACAAGTCATATCATCTGAAGAACTGAAAAATCTCTATGGCAAACAGACTTTCAAAAAGGATTTAAGTCAGTATGGCAAAGGCCTCTATTTTGTCAATTTATACTTTGAAGAAGGAGTTGTTACAAGAAGAGTGGTGGTGGAGTAAGATGGAGGAGTGAACTGACGAAGCACCTATGTGAAAGCATAGGATTAAAGATGTTTTTGTTTATATTCATCTAAAATGAGCTCATCGTATTATAACCAACTCACTCCCACATTCCCGAATTTCCAAATTTTCCATTTTTCTCTTACTTTGCATACGAAATGAAACAAATAGATCATATCGGTGTGGCTGTTAACAATATGGAAGATGCCGTACAGATGTTTAACGGAATATTGGCTGCGACTCCATTTCATACAGAAGAAATTTCAAGCCAAAAGTTAATAGCTACTTTCTATCAACTCGGCTCTACCAAAGTGGAATTGTTGCAAGCGACCTCACCGGAAAGCAATATTGCTAAGTATTTAAGCAAAAAAGGTCCGGGGATTCACCATGTAGCTTTTGCGGTGGATGATATCAAGGCGGAGATGAAAAGAATGCGTGAGGAGTGGCCATCAACCTTTGACAGAAAAGCCGTATCTCGGAGCTTTGAATAAATTGGCATGCTTTTTTCATCCTAAATATACAGGAGGTGTTCTCATCGAATTGTGTCAAAAACTGTAAGTTAACAAGTGATAAATCTGTCACTTTTTAATCAAATAGAATCAGTAAGTTTTATAATTTCTTACGTTTGTTGTACTTTGAAAAAGGATTTTTATCGCAAGTAAAAGACAACCGAATGGGTATTGATGTATTAAAAAGTTTATTTTCCCGGCATTTTCATCAAGAAGTTGCACAAGTAGAGACTCTGCCGCAGGCAGGGTCTGACAGAGTGTATTATCGCTTGTCAAGTGAAAGCTTTTCTGCTATCGGTGCTACAAATTACGATAAAAAGGAAAACGAAATTTTCATTTACCTGGCCCGTCATTTCAAGTCAAATGGTGTCAATGTCCCTGAAATATATGAAATATCAGATGACGGATTGATATACTTACAAGAGGATTTGGGAGGTCTTGCTTTGTATGATTTGGTGAAAGGAAAACCTTTTACGGAAGAGGTGGAGTCTTTGTATAAAAAAACCTTGTCAGCGTTAGTCAAACTTCAAATTGATGGTGCAAAAAACTTTGATTTTGAGATTTGTTATCCGGTGCAAGTATTTGACCGGACGAGTATGTTTTGGGACTTAAATTCCTTTAAATATTACTTCGTCAGACCTTTGAGAGTGTTTTTTCACGAACCGAGTCTGCAAAGAGATTTTCACGCATTGACGAAATGGCTTTTGGAGGAAAAACATCAATATTTTATGATGAGAGATTGCCAGTCCAGAAACGTGATGATCAAAAATGGTGAACCTTTCTTCATAGATTTTCAAGGAGGACGAAAAGGTGCTTTGCAGTATGATGCCGCTTCTCTTTTATGGCAAGCCGGCGCGCAAATACCAATGGAAAACCGGGCGCAACTGTTGGAGTTTTATATAGAAAAGGTTCAAGAGAAAATTCCGGACTTAAATATAGAAGCATTTAGAAATAGGTACTACGGATTCTTATTGATTCGGATGTTGCAAGTGTTGAGTGCGTATGGTTTTAGAGGGCTTTTTGAAGGCCGTAGCCACTTTATTGAAAGTATTCCACCTGCATTGAAAAATGTAGATTGGTTTATGAAAAACGTGAATTTACCCATAGAACTATCAGAAATATATAAAGTTTTGACGGCACTGATTCATCACGAAAAGTTTCAAGAACAAGCATGGCAGACTGCTCCTAAAAAGTTAAAAATAGCGGTTAATAGTTTTTCGTTTAAAAGAGGAATACCGAAAGATAAAAGCGGAAACGGAGGAGGGTTTGTTTTCGATTGTAGAGGATTACACAATCCGGGAAGATATGAACCGTACAAACAGCTGACAGGAAAAGATACAGAAGTGATTAATTTCTTGAAAACACAAAGTAAAATAGATGAATTTTTAGAGTCGGTATATAAAGTGATAGACATCAATATTCAAAATTATTTAGAACGTGGTTTTGAAAATTTACAGATTAATTTTGGTTGTACCGGTGGACAACATCGTTCCGTGTACTGCGCGGAAGCAACTTGTCAATATATCCGTGACAAATACGGTGTGGAGATAGAAATTCATCATATAGAACAAGAGCTAAAAGGAAATTTCATCTGATGAAAGCCATGATATTTGCTGCCGGATTGGGTACTCGCTTACGACCGATTACAGATACTGTTCCCAAAGCGATGGTGGAAGTGGGAGGTCAACCGATATTAAAAATTATTTTGGACAGATTTCATCAATTTGGTATGACAGATGTGATTGTCAATGTGCATTATTTGCCCGATATTATTATTGCTTTTTTGAATAACTATCACCGAGAAGGAATGAATGTATCTATTTCAGATGAAAGAAATGAAGTGCTTGAGACGGGGGGCGGTTTACTGAAAGCGCAAGGGTTTTTTGAAGATGGACAAGCCTTTTTAGTCGCCAATGCTGATGTTTTGACCAATATCCATATTGATGCTTTCTTGGCTGCTCATAAAAAGCAAGGTGGTATCGCTACGCTTGCAGTGAGAGATAGGGTGTCCAAAAGAAAACTTTTGTTTGATGAGCAGAACCGCTTGTTAGGACGGGATGATGAAAGTCTGAAAGGTCAAGCTTTTGCATTTAGTGGCTATCATATTATAGAACCCGAAATCTTTAACCATATTACAAGAAAGGGGAAATTTTCTATCACAGATTGGTATATAGATATCTGTAAAAATCAAGCGATTTATGCTTTTCAGCATCAAGAAGATATTTGGGTGGATATCGGCACTCAGGGAAAATTAGAACTTGCAAATCAGATTTATTTGGAGAACAAAGCTCTTTTTTGATATTGTAAAAGCCTGTCAGCAGTTTACTTTCAATCGTAAATATTCAAATTTTCAGCTTATACACCCTTTTTTATCAATTTAATAACCAACATCAGACATAAAAATTCTTTCATAAGAAAAAATGTTGTAAATTTGCCTTCCTTTAAAAAAGGAGGGTGGTGAGATATGAATCGGCTGGAGAAATATACGATACCCTATGTTGGGTTGAAAAACGGGAAACATTTTTTCAACTATCATCTCAACGAAGAGTTCTTTAAACTTAATGAAGACCCGATGATCCAAAAGGGTGATGTAGATGTCAAAGTAGTATTTGATAAATCTAACACCCCATATATCTTGGATTTTGAGTTGCACGGAGTGATACATACAGAATGTGACAGATGTATTTCTGAAATAGATTTGCCCATCCAAAGCACCCATCGTATTTATGTCAAATTTGACAAAGATGCAGATGAGTTGGTAGATGAGGATTTGGAAATTATTTTTATCAAACCGGATGAGCCGGAGATCGATATCACCGAATATCTGTATGATTTTGCACTGCTTTCTGTTCCCTATTCCAAACATTGTGAAGATGTAGGTAAAAGTTGTGATCCGAATGTCATTAAGTATTTGAATACATCCTTAGAGGATAAAATTATAGATGAAACAATAGATCCCAGATGGGAGAAATTAAATAAATTAAAAAGTAAAAACAATTAAAAATGGCACATCCTAAGAGAAAACAGTCCAAAACTCGCCGTGACAAAAGAAGGACACATTATAAAATAGAGGCTCCTAATGTCAATACTTGTAAGACGACCGGAGAAGCACACCTCCCACATCGCGCTTATGAAGTAGATGGTGATGTATATTATAATGGCAAGCTTTTTATCAAAGCTGAAACAGAAGCAGAATAATTCAACTTTTTTAAGTGAAATAAGACTACCGAAATTTACCAAGAATCTTCGGTAGTTTTTTTGTATTTAAAAGCGTATATTACAACCTATAATTTGAAATATGGCAGATTTTAGAAATGGAATGTGTATCAGATTCAACAACGATATTTATCAGGTAGTTGAGTTTTTACATGTAAAACCGGGAAAAGGTGCAGCATTTGTCCGTACCAAATTGAAAAGTGTGACCACCGGAAGAGTATTGGAAAATACTTTTCCTTCCAATGCGAAAATTGAAGAAGTAAGGGTCGAAAAAAGACAATATCAATACCTTTATCCGGAAGGTGATATCTATTATTTTATGAATAATGAAACCTTTGAGCAAATTCCGATAGATGAGAAAATCATCAACAATCCTAAACTTTTGATTGAAGGGATGAACTGCGACATTACTTTTAACGCACAAGATGAACTGCCGATGACTTGTGAATTACCCATGACTGTCATTCAAGAGGTGACTTACACCGAACCCGGTGTAAAAGGTGATACGGCTACCAATGCGATGAAGCCTTGTACGGTAGAGTCCGGTGCTGAGATTATGATACCTTTGTTTGTCAATTTAGGCGATAAAATCAAAATTAATACGACCGACAACTCTTATGTAGAAAGAGCCAAATAATAAAAATCAATCAACACATTACGGAATGGATATAGAAGCTATCAAGGAACTGGTAGAATTGGTGAATACCACCAATGTGGGTGAAATAAAAATCAAAGAGGGTGACTTTAAAATCAGTATCCGCCACAAAGATTACCACCCGAAAGGTACAGTGCAAAATGTTGTAACAAGCCCTCAACCTAATCCAATATTTACCACTGCACAAGCACCGGTTGCGACTTCTGCACCTGTTGCCATCAATGCAATTGAAGAAAAGAAAGAAGCCACACCTGTCAGTGGAGACAGTTCTAATTATATTACCGTAAAATCTCCTATGATAGGAACTTTTTACAGATCATCATCACCTGAAGAACCACCTTTTGTAAAAGTAGGTGACACTATCAAAAAAGGAGATGTGATTGGTATCATTGAAGCAATGAAACTATTCAATGATATAGAATCCGAGTACGATGGCACAATCGTGAAAGTACTTGTGGATAATGCTGCATCAATAGAGTATGACCAAGGTCTGTTTTTAATTGATCCAAGCAAATAGACATGTCTTTCAAAAAAATACTGATTGCCAATAGAGGTGAAATTGCGTTGAGAGTCATCCGCACCTGTATGGAAATGGATATTCCTACAGTTGCTGTTTATTCCACCGCTGACAGAGACAGTATGCATGTCAAACTTGCTGACCAATCCGTTTGTATCGGTCCGCCAAGAAGTAAAGACTCCTACTTAAACATACACAATATCTTAGCTGCTGCTGAAATTACAGGAGCTGATGCCATCCATCCGGGATATGGGTTTTTAGCAGAAAATGCTGATTTTGCGGATGCTTGTGCAAAACAAGGTATCAAATTTATAGGTCCGACTGCCGAACACATTCACAAAATGGGCGATAAAATCACTGCTAAAGAAACCATGCGGGCTGCCAATGTCCCCGTAGTGCCGGGTTCTGACGGTCTGATAGAAGATATTGTAGAGGGTGAAAAAACCGCAAAAGAAATAGGTTATCCTGTCATCCTAAAAGCGACTGCCGGTGGTGGAGGTAAAGGTATGCGTATCGTATGGAGTGAAGATGATTTTATACAAGCTTTCAATACTGCAAAAACGGAAGCAGGGGCATCATTTTCCAACGATGGTTTGTATTTGGAAAAATATATCGAAGAACCGAGACATATCGAAATCCAAATCGCCGGAGACCAATATGGCAATACTTGTCACATGTCGGAAAGAGACTGTTCCGTACAAAGAAGACATCAGAAATTAGCAGAAGAAAGCCCTTCACCTTTTGTGGATGAAGAGTTGCGCAATAGATTAGGTGAAGCAGCGCGACAAGCCGCAGCCACTATTCAATACGAAAGTGTAGGGACGGTAGAGTTTTTAGTCGATAAGTATGAAAACTTCTACTTCATGGAAATGAACACACGCATTCAAGTAGAACATCCGGTGACTGAGGAAGTCGTCGGTTTGGATTTGATACGACTCCAGATTGAAATTGCAGGTGGTAAAAAGTTAGAAAAAGAAGCTTATTTTCCACAGGGTCACGCAATAGAATGTAGAATCAATGCCGAAGATCCACATAATAACTTTATGCCGAGTCCCGGGAAAATCAATTTTTTACATTTGAGCAATGGTTATGGTGTAAGAATTGAGACACACACGGACACCGGTTATGTCATTCCTCCTTTTTATGATTCTATGATTGCCAAAGTGATTTGCAAAGGTGATACGAGAGAAGAAGCTTTGCAAAGAATGAAACGGGCTTTAAAGGAGATGAAAATAGAAGGTATCAAGACGACGATTCCTTTTCACAGAGCTTTGATGGACGATGAGAAATTTGGCTCGGGTAACTTTACAACCAAATTCTTAGAAGATTTTGATTTTGGCAAAATGCCCAAAGACTGAATAATCAATTAAATCCGAAAATACTCGAAGAAACAATTTTTTGATCGTGGTTATCTATGACCTCATCTATCATTTGGGCGATTAATTCTGCATCATCATACATAAAAAAGTGACCACCTTCCATTTCCAAAAATGTGGGAGTTTGAGTAAATAAATTTTGCCAAAGCTTCACTTCTTCCATGCTAAATCTATCTTCCTTGCCTATCATTATCGTAGCAGGTACGTCTAATAAGCCGTTTGTTTTTCGCAACTCAAAATTTTCCAAAGCTCTAAAGTCAGCTCTTAGTATCGGCTCGTAAAGCTGCATGATTTCCTTGTGTTGGAGTAGGGCAGTAGGGACACCGCCGTAAGATTTGATGCCTTCCCAAAAAGATTCAGTTTCTCTGTCTGCAATCTTTGGGATACTCAATTTCGCACTTGGAGACGGGCGAGAGCCAAGAAACAAATGAGCCGGTAAAGTTTGATGACTATTTTGTAATTTTTGAGATAATAGATAGGCATTTAAAGCACCCATGCTATTACCGACTATGATATAAGGTGGATCTAAATAGTTTTGTATTTGCAGATAGATATCATCCACCATGTTATAAATATCTGTGAGCAAAGACTCGCCAAATCTGTCACCACGTCCGGGTAGCTCTAAATAAATTTGCTCGACAGTATGGTGAAAAATCCCTTTATAATTCCTCCATGCATATCTGTCACCACCTGCATGATGTAAAAATATAATTCGCATACGATGAAGTCTGATTACTTCGTAAAAGCTATAATGGGTATTCGTTGTATTTATTAGAATGGAAGCCCATCATCTTCTATTGCGCCACCGGCATCACTTGAAAAATTAGAAGTAGGTTCTTGACTACTGCTTGGATTGTAACTTGGTGTCGGTTGCTGTTGTTCAAAACCACTTCCACCATTTGGATTATTTGCATTTTCTATTCTCCAAGCTCTTAAATCAGTGTACCATCTTTCATTAAACTCTCTTGATGATACATCAAAAGATACTCTGACTACATCACCCACATTAAAATTATTCAAATCATCCACTCTTTGCGCCCAAGTAGAAAAACAAGCTTTCTTTGGATATTGATCCATTGTCTCAATGACAAATTCTCTTTTTTGCCAAGCACCATTTGCACTTGTTCCACTTACCACATCCATCATTTTAATGATTTTACCCGTAATATCCATAGATTTTTATCCTTTTTATTTTGATTACAAATATAGTTTCTAATTATTCTTCGAAGATAACTTATTCATTTTAAACTTAAAACTTATCCCACTTTATAAAGGTTAAATTTTCAATTCTGTGGTGAAAATATGATTTGATTTTGGGCGTGTCTTTTGTGAGTATTGAGTATGTGAGTAATGTGTAATGGGACACATTTTTGCTCAAAATATACATTGTAACTCTGATAGGTCTCAATATAGTTGGTGAGTCAATCGAACCACTCACTACTATTAGTCTCAATACTCCCAAAAAGATAGGGTCACCGTTTCGACTTCTCATTTTTTTTCAATTGTTTAGCGATAACAGCGAATACGGTGGTCTGTCAAACTGTGGTCTGTGGTCTTTTTGCGTAGCAAAAATGAGTGATTCTCCACTTTGCCCCTCACGCGGTTTTTAATTGCTCACCCCCTTGGTCGGTGTTCCGCCACCGACCAATTGAAGTATTTTATCTAATTCATGTTGTGTAATACAGTTGCTTTATTTAAAAAGAATTTTACACCCCTTTGGTCGGTGTTCCGCCACCGACCAAATAGACTTTTTACACAATAAAACTGTATATTAGCTATATGTATTCATACTATACTGATACTTATTTCTATACAGCAACAATTAACAAATGGCAACGATTGTTGGATAATGATGAACATAAGCAAATCATTATAGACAGTTTGAAATTTTGTGTCCAAAAAGAAAGAATACAACTTCATGGATTTGTGATAATGCCTAATCATATACATCTTTTAGTCACTCTAACAGATAAAGAAACACAAGAGGCATTTCAAAGGGACTTTTTAAAGTTTACCTCTCACCCCAAAATCGCAACAGAAAAACAAAAACCTCTGCAATCCCTTTAAAATAAAAGGACTGCGAGGCTTTTAGGTTTCACCTAAAAGGTGTATATTTAAAGTTACGACACTAAAAATATGTACCGTGGATAAAATTAGGCATTCTTCTCAAAACATCACTCCTTTTGGAGGTTTAAATTTCATCAATTCTTTGTTGAAACAAAGTAATGTTCATAGTCTAATTGACAGGACATTGGGTTTTCGCAATTATCGAGCAAAATATGCGTATTCGGACATCATTCTTTCTCTACTTAAAAATTCACTTTGCAACGGTGAATTTGTTTCGGATCTAAAGCACCTAAAAGAACAAATTGCACAAAACATGAAAGACTTAATTCCTTCTCATGATACGGTGGAATATGCTTTTCAGAAATTAAAAGTACCGAATAAAATAGTTGTTACAGAAAACAACACTACGCATCAAATCAATTACAACAAAAACATAAACAGCTTATTGGCAGGTATTTGTGTGAATTTAGGATTGTTAAAGCCGGATGTAAAAGACTATGTTTTGGATTTTGACAACGTCGTCTTGAACAACAATAAACAAGATGCGAAAACCTCGTACAAAATGACCAAAGCCTATCATCCCTGTTTTGCAAATATTGGAAGCAACACCGTTTATTTTGAAAACAGAAACGGAAATACACCCGCAAAGTATGCCCAAGAACAAGCACTGGAAAATTGTTTTAAAAATTTGAAAGACAATAGTATCAGTATTAAATCCTTCCGAGGTGATGCAGCATCCTACCAAAAAGGCGTGATTGCCGTTTTGGAAGAAAATGTCGAACATTTTTACATCAGAAACGTCACCAGTGCAGGTTTTAGAAGCATTTGCATTGAAGAGAAAAACTGGGAAAATGTAGAAGTAAATTACGAAAACAAAGAAGTGGCAAACATAAGATACGCTCCATTTCAGGGTGAGAAAGAGTACAGGGTTGTGGTAACTAGAAGCAGGATAACAGAAAGCCATCCCAATCTTTTTCCTGAACACAGCTACACTTATTACGGAATAATCACCAATAATATGGAAATGAGCAACTTAGACGTGATAAAGTTTTACAACAAAAGAGGAAACGATTCCGAGAACAACAATAAAAACCTTCTTAATGACTTCAATATTCATCGTTTGCCTTTTATGGATTTAGACACCAACACGGTTTACATCGGTCTGATGGCCGTTTGCAGTAATATCTTTGAATGGATAAAGTCTGTTTTAGTGAAAAACAGAGTAGAGGGCATTGAAATACAACATCGTACCAAACGAGTCTTTATGAAATATATTTGCGTCTGTGCCAAGTTTGTACGCCATGCCCGCCAAACGGTTCTGGTACTGTTCAGTTCCAAAAAATACCGCCCTCTCATTATCTAAACAACTTTTTTACGGGCAAAAGAAATTTCCCCCAATCCGGGTAAGGGATTTTATGCTTAAAAATCACGGTTTCAGCATATAAAATCCGAAAAAGGCATTCCGTTACTGTATTTTTGAGTTGTAAAGGGAAATTGTATCCTTAATGTTGCCGTTGCGATTATTGGGTCTCAAAAAATCATAAAGAATTTAATAGCGAATAAACAACAAGACATTCTAGATAAATACAAATCATCGCAAGGAGATAAAATTTATAATGTTTGGAAAAGAAGATCTAAATGGATAGTAATTAAAAACTACCCAATTCTTATGCAAAAGCTACAATATATACACCATAATCCTATTCAAGAACATTGGCAGTTAGTAAAAGATTTTAAAGATTACAAATGGAGTTCTGCTGAATTTTATGAATCTGGGAAAGATATTTTTGAGATCATTCATGATATAGGGATTATGTGAATGAGGAAACTATAATGGTTGGTGACGGAGCGCCAATCATAGGAGTATGGGAATATCAGCTATGGAAGAAGAATGCAGATTTCCCGATATAACAATGCAATTCTAAAACACTCCCGTGGTCGGTGTTCCGCCACCGACCACCTGAATATAGAAACAGCGGACGATTTGTAAAAGAGTTATAATGGTTGGTGACGGAGCGCCAATCATAGGAGTATGGGAATATCAGCTATGGAAGAACAATACCGATTTCCCGATATAACAATGCAATTCTAAAACACTCCCGTGGTCGGTGTTCATCCACCGACCACCTGAATATAGAAACAGCGGACGATTTGTAAAAGAGTTATAATGGTTGGTGACGGAACACCAACCATAGGAGAATGAGAATATCAACTATTGGAGAACAATACCGATTTCCCGATATAACAATGCAATTCTAAAACACTCCCGTGGTCGGTGTTCCGCCACCGACCACCTGAATATAGAAACAGCGGACGGTTTGTAAAAGAGTTATAATGGTTGGTGACGGAGCGGCAATCATAGGAGTAAATTTTTACCCTGATTTAGTATTTGGAATTTAGACGAGATAATACAAGATGGACTCAAAACTAGGTTTTTAATAATGTCGGATTGATAATTAATGCAAACCATGCCCACTGCTGATATTTTGGAGAATGAGGTACACTTTTCAAATAACTCAAAGTAGAAGTATTGAGATAAAATGAATAGCCTCCGGCAAAGGTTGCAAACTTGTTGATTTTATAGATAACTGATAAATCTAACTCACGACCCAAGTCTTTGTTATATCTTTTTTCTGAATTTATAATTTCATTGGGAGTGACAAACTGATGTAATGTAAGATGAATATTATAGCCTTGCTTCCCATTAAAACTTGCTTTTAAATAGGTGTCCGAAATACCGGCAGTGTTGTGACTACTTCCTGCATAATAATAATCCATACTTCCATAAAAGTTATGAATAGAAGAAAATGCAGAACTGAAAACCTTGTTTTTATGTTGTGTACTTCCAATATCCGAACCACTAACAAAATCACTGCCCAAACCAATATTCCACTGGCCATTCACTTTATAATCTACTGATACGGCTATATTAAATCCTTGATTTCTGATACCCAAAGAGTTTTCTCCTCCTTGATAATAAGCTGAAACTCTTCCTGAAAATTTCTCCCGTTCTATAAAATAATTTGTGCCATAAATTTGAGTAAAATAAGTCTTTGCTGTTGTATCTGCTGAGGAATCGGCGTTTTGAAACCCTAAGTTGGATAGTAGAAAACTAAGTTTTGAGGCTTTTCCCACATCAATACCAGACCAAAGTGTTTGCATCCATTTATACGGTAATGCATCACTTGTTGAGAACAAACTTCCGCTAATGTTCGCTAAGTTGTTATTATAGAGTGCTTTATAATTCTGATTAAAAGCGAAAAACCCTTTTAACTGATATTTATTTTTATTATAATGAATAGAAATAGCATCGTGTACTAAACCGCCTTGCGCCCAATCATATTCTCCGAAAATTCTCTCGTCATCTAAGGCTATCACTTGCCGTCCTAATTTTAATTTCCAATCAGAATTGAGTTTGAGTTGCGCCCAAGTTTCATAAAGTGCAATTCTGTTGCCACTGTTTTCTATACCCATAATCATACTTGCTTGCCCCCACAATCCGACCTGCTGAGGCGCAATTCTAAGAGACAAAATATCTTTATAAGAATAATCAAATGTCAGTCTCATTCGATTACTGATAAAAGCTGCCGGTTTCTCATACTCATATAATGGTCTGTAAGAACCATCTCTGATTTCTGATCCGAAACGTAATATTGCCGAAATGCCAAAGCTATTTTCAGGTAGGATGGAATCCTTCTCTTGCCCATGCAATTGGGGTGTTGTAAAACCTGAGAGTAATAAAAAGAGAACACTTTTTTTTAGCTGTTTTCTCAATAGGATTGGTAGATGTGTTTTCATGTCTTCCTTATTATATTTTTCATGTCCCGATTAGATGCTCTCTCTTCTATGTGCAAGTAGAAAAGGTCTTATATTTATAAAGTAGTGTCAGAAACTTTTTAAATTTTAAGCCCAAAGAGAAGAGTAAACTTCCCGTAGCTCACCTTCTTTAAGGTAAGCTACGGGGTTGAAGCATTACAGATTGGGTTGTGGAGTTAATCTTAAATAGTCTTTGATTTTTGTAAATCCTTTAGGAAATTTCTTTGTAGCTTCTTCATCCTTAATAGAAGGTGAAATCACTACTTCATCTCCATGTTCCCAATTGACCGGAGTGGCCACTTGATAGTTAGCGGTCAATTGCAAACTGTCGATAACTCTTAGTATTTCATTGAAGTTTCTGCCGGTAGAAGCCGGATAGGTAATAATCAACTTAATAGCTTTGTTGGGATCTAAAATAAATACCGAACGAACTGTAAAAGTTGCATTGGCATTGGGATGGATGAGGTCGTACAATTCTGAAACTTTTCTGTCAGAATCGTCTATAATCGGATAATTGACAGTTGTGTTTTGTGTCTCATTGATATCTTTGATCCATTCACGATGACTGTCTGCTGAATCTACACTAAGTGCAATCACTTTAGTATTCCTCTTTGCAAACTCTTCTTTTAGCCTTGCAGTTTCACCTAATTCTGTTGTACAAACAGGAGTGAAGTCGGCAGGATGTGAAAATAAGACACCCCAACTGTCTCCTAAATACTCGTAGAAGTCGATTTCCCCATCGGATGTCTGTGCTTTGAAATTGGGAGCAATGTCCCCTAATCTTAATGTTGCCATTTTTTTGTTTGTTTTTAATGGTTAATAAATAAATATGATTTTCTGAGGTACTGACCGGATTCGAACCGGTGTATCAGCTTTTGCAGAGCTGCGCCTCGACCGCTCGGCCACAGTACCTTGTTGTTAATCTATAATCAGTTTTAATTTTGTTTTTATTGAATTTGAAATAAAAAAGGCGTTGCGATTACCGCAACGCCTTTATACATAATATTGTATTCAGCTTATATGCGGCAATGTCTTTGTATAGTCATACAACAGCAACAACAGTAGCAGTTAAACATTTCGTAAATGTTAGCATACATATTTACCCCCCTATTTTTTACTTCTCTTTTCATTTTCAAACTGCCTTAAAATAAAAAATCCACCAGATAGTATCGGTGGATTTTTTATATCTTCTAATTTAATTTTCTTTATTTCACCAGATACTAAATGCCTGAAGGCATCATACACATACAACAACATGACATCATATATGAAGTCTTGCCTGTGTGCTTGTATATAGTAAAATTGTTATTCATTTCTCTGTTTGAATTTGCGATTTTCTCGCATTTCGGAGATAAAGGTAAAGTTTATTTTTTCTAATAAACAAATTTTTTTAAAACTTTTTATTTGATAAAATGGAATCAATCATCAAATTTTGTGAAGTTAGAGTTATGTATTATTGCCAGATGATAGTAGTGACATCTCTTTTGTTGCTCTCCGACAAGACGAAGGATTATGATCGTGGTCAGCAAATAAGGTGTATTGTTTCCTTGTTATAGTGATTGATGCAATGTCTCATTTTTAAATCCCCTCTCCTCTTATATAGAATCAATATAAAGTAGTCTTTACAAGCTACTTTTTTCAGGGTGATTTTAACTTTTTCGTGACTTTAAGGCTATTTTTGTACAGATTTAATATATAAAATATGTCAAACGGAAATTTTTTTACTTCATCAGTCGGTAGAAAATCAATAATGGGAGCTACCGGATTTTTCCTGATAAGTTTCCTTGTTGTACACGTTGCCATTAACTCACTCATTTTTATTAATATTTTTAATCCGAGTGATAAAGGACATACGTTCAATGTAGCTGCAAACTTTATGGCCACCAACTGGGTCATACACATCATGGAAGTAGTATTGGTCTTAGGACTTTTAGCACACGCTGCTACCGGAATTAGAATTACTATCTTAAACAAACAAAAAAGACCTGTTAAGTACGCCATTGCGCCTACAAGTTCTACTTGGTACAGTCGCTCTATGGGCTTATTGGGAACACTTATTTTGTTGTTTTTGGTCGTACACTTGCGTGACTTTTGGTATCCTACGAAAGTAGCGGAGTTTGTCAACCATGATATTGATCAATTCAATACATATCAAGTAATAGTCGCTGCTTTTCAAAATCCGATTAGAGTAGTAATCTATCTAGTGGGTGTTGCATCCTTGTTTTATCACTTGATGCACGGATTCCAAGCCGCATTTAGAACGTTCGGACTTGTCAACAAAAAATATTTCTCCACCATCCAATGTGCGGGAAAATATTTTGCAATTATCGTTTGTACTTTATTTGCACTGATGCCGATATTGACATTTATAGGTCTGATTAAATAAAATTGAATTAAAAGAAAGAATATGACATTAAATTCAAAAGTTCCGGAAGGTCGTATGGATCAAAAATGGGATAACTATAAAGCAAGTGTTAGTTTAGTAGGTCCGGCAAACAGAAGACGATTAGAAGTCATTGTCATCGGGACAGGTCTGGCAGGAGCTTCTGCTGCGGCAACGCTTGGAGAAATGGGCTATAAAGTAAAAGCTTTTTGTTTTCAAGACTCTCCGAGAAGAGCACACTCTATCGCTGCACAAGGTGGTATCAATGCCGCTAAAAACTATCAAAATGATGGTGATTCAGATTATAGATTGTTTTACGATACAGAAAAAGGTGGTGACTACCGTTCAAGAGAAGCGAATACTTACCGACTTGCACAAGTGAGTGCCAATATCATTGACCAATGTGTGGCTCAAGGTGTACCTTTTGCCCGTGAATATGGCGGTATGTTGGCTAACAGATCCTTTGGTGGTGTATTGGTTCAAAGAACTTTTTACGCTCAAGGTCAGACCGGTCAACAGTTATTACTTGGTGCTTACTCTGCATTAGAAAGACAAGTGGCTTTGGGTACAGTTACTATGTATTCACGCCATGAGATGTTGGATGTAGTAGTGATAGATGGTAAAGCTCGTGGTATCATTGCAAGAAATTTGGTTACCGGCGAATTGGAAAGACATTTTGGACATGCCGTCGTGATGTGTTCAGGTGGATATGGCAACGTATTTTACTTGTCCACAAATGCAATGGGTTCTAATGTGACTGCTGCATGGAAAGCACATAAAAAAGGCGCTTATTTCGGTAATCCTTGTTACGTACAAATCCACCCGACTTGTATTCCTGTTTCAGGTGACTATCAATCAAAATTGACTTTGATGTCAGAGTCTTTGAGAAATGATGGTCGTATATGGGTGCCTAAGAAAAAAGATGACAACAGAAAACCGAATGATATTCCTGATGAAGAAAGGGATTATTATTTGGAAAGAAGATATCCTGCATTTGGAAACTTAGTACCTCGTGACGTGGCTTCTAGAGCTGCAAAAGAAAGATGTGATGCCGGTTATGGAGTGGGTTCCAGCAAACAAGCGGTCTATTTGGACTTCAAATCAGCTATTGAGAGATACGGTAAAACTGAGGCTCACAAAAAAGGTATGCACAATCCAAGCAAAGAAGAAATCACGGAAATGGGTAAAGATGTGGTAAAAAGTAAATATGGCAACTTGTTTGCCATGTATGAAAAAATTACCGGCGAAAACCCTTATGAAGTGCCTTTCCGTATTTATCCGGCTGTTCACTATACAATGGGTGGACTTTGGGTAGATTACGAATTGATGACTACTTTACCGGGTCTATATGCATTAGGTGAGTGTAATTTCTCAGACCACGGTGCTAACCGATTGGGTGCATCCGATTTGATGCAAGGTCTTGCTGACGGTTATTTTGTAATACCTTATACAATAGGTAGTTATTTGTCAAAAGAAATTAGAACCAACGCCATTCCTACGGATCATCCTGCATTTGATGAAGCAGAAAAAAATGTAAGAGGCAGATTAGAACAATTGCTGAATATCAAGGGAACAAAATCTGTTGACCATTATCACAAAGCTTTGGGACAAATCATGTGGCATAAATGTGGTCTTGCCCGTAATGAAAAAGATTTAAAGGATGCTATCCAAGAAATCAAAGCTCTAAGGGCAGAGTTCTGGAAAGATGTGAGAGTGCCGGGCGAAATGAACAGCCTTAATCCCGAATTGGAAAAAGCCGGTCGTGTGGCAGATTTCTTTGAATTAGCCGAGTTGATGTGTATAGATGCCTTGAATAGAGATGAAAGCTGTGGCTGTCACTTCCGTTTGGAACATCAAACTGAAGACGGTGAAGCACTTAGAAATGACAAAGACTTTGCTTTTGTATCTGCTTGGGAACACCAAGGAGATGAAAATTGGGAATTACATAAAGAACCTTTGACTTATGAGTATATCGAAGTCAAACAACGTTCTTACAAATAATTATTAATGTTATAAATCCAATAGAATGGAACATAAAAATCTTTCTCTAACACTTAAAGTGTGGAGACAAAAAAATTCAAAAGCACAAGGAGGATTTGAAACCTACAAAATAGACGGTATCTCTACTGAAATGTCTTTCTTGGAAATGTTTGATGTATTAAACGAAAAATTAATCAACGAAGGAAAAGAACCTGTGGCATTTGACCATGATTGTCGTGAAGGAATTTGTGGTATGTGTTCTATGTATATCAATGGTCGTCCGCACGGCCCTTGGCATGGTACTACTACCTGTCAATTGCACATGAGGGCTTTTAACAATGGTGATACCATCGTAGTAGAACCGTGGAGAGCAAAAGCTTTTCCTGTCATCAGAGATTTAGTAGTGGATCGTTCTGCATTTGATAGAATTATAGAAGCAGGTGGATATGTGTCTGTCAATACAGGTACTCCACAAGATGCAAATGCTATTCCTATTCCAAAACAAAAAGCGGATGCGGCATTTGATTCGGCTGCTTGTATTGGTTGTGGAGCGTGTGTGGCAGCTTGTAAAAACTCTTCTGCCATGTTATTTGTGTCTGCAAAAGTTGCCCAATTGGCTAATCTGCCACAAGGTCAACCGGAAAGAGCCACAAGAGCTTTGAATATGCTTGATCAAATGGACAAAGAAGGTTTTGGTAGTTGTACCCACACCGGGGCTTGTGAAGCGGTATGTCCTAAAGAAATTTCAGTATTGAATATTGCAAAACTCAATAATGAATACCTTGGCGCAAGCTTGACGGTAGCAAGAGATTAATAATCATATAGTACTATAAAAAAGCCACTCAAAACTTGAGCGGCTTTTTTTATAGGTTACATTGAGAGATTACTTTTGTAATGCTGCGATTGACTGCGGAACTACCTTGGTAGAAGCCGGTAGCTCACCGGTGAGTGATTTTAAGAATGCAACAATATTATCTGTTTCTTCTTTTGAAATATCATAATTGAGCTGGGCTTTAGCCATGATTCTGACGGCTTCATCTAAAGATTTGACTTGCCCGTCATGGAAATATGGATAAGTATGCTCGACATTTCTCAATGAAGGAACTTTAAACATATTTTTTTGTGCTTCGTCTTTGGTAATGTCAAACAAACCATCATCAATTTTTGGTGATTTGGTTAACTCCCAATATTTGTGATAGACACCAAAAGTTTGAAACATACCTCCACCCAATAAAGCACCTGAGTGGCATTGTGTACATCCGATGTTGACAAAGCTCATCAAACCTTGTTTTTCTTGTAAAGTCAAAGCATTCATGTCTCCATTCAAGTATTCATCAAATCGGGACGGAGTCAAAAGCTTCCTTTCAAATGCACCGATGGCGTCTTGAATATTTTTATAAGTGATTGCTTGTTCTTGTTGAGGATATGCTTTTTTAAATAGTCTTTGATAAAGATCAATGCCTTTTAATCTTTGTACCAAAAAGTCTTCAGACGGTATCATCATTTCTACCGGATTGGTGATAGGCATACCGGCCTGAGCCTCGACATCTTCTGCTCTACCATCCCAAAATTGCTTGAAATGTAAACTTGCATTTAAGACGGTAGGGGAGTTTCTGCCTCCTCGTGTCACTCCGTCATCTCCAAGAGAGGTGGGTTCGTTATCAACGCCAAAAGTTTCAAGATTATGGCATGAATTACAACTGATGCTTGAATTTTTTGATAATCTCGGATCATAAAATAAGTGATAGCCCAAATTGACTTTGGGGTCTGCGCTCAAATCTATATCTTTTTCGTTGGCAATAGGTTTGAAAAGACCGTCTTTCACATCATTGATGGCCAAGTCGTATTGTGAACTTTCGAAAAGTTCTTTGTCTTTTTTGTTCTGCTCGTCAAAATTGCCACAAGAAGTCCATAAAAACGAACTTATTGCTGTTAATATGAATATATTCCTCATTACATTTTTTTTACAAAGATAATAGTTTTCATGTATGAACTTCATCATATTCTATTTATAATTTAATAAATAAAAACTATAAAAACTCTATTTTAATAGAAAACTATGATATTCTTTCTAAATGCGGTTGTGTTTTGGATTCTTCAATCTCATGGATAAAGTATTTGACTGCTTCTGACGGATGCTTGTCTGAAAAAATAGCCGATGAAACTGCCACTCCGTGAATTTTGGTGGTCAGAAGAGAACTTAAATCATTTCGCCTGATACCTCCAATGGCAATAATGGGTATATCAATTCCCCTGTTGTGTAAATTGTCTATCATCTCATCATAACCTTCCACTCCCAATAGGTGATGCATTTCCTTTTTATTGGGTGTAAACTTATAAGGTCCTACTATGATGTAATTGGCCCCTTCATTGTAGATTTTGATCGCTTCTTCCAAAGTGTTGGCACTTCCTCCGATGATGGCTTCATCACCTAAGAGCATCCTTGCAGAATGTACCGGCATGTCATCATAACCCAATTGTACACCGTCTGCTTTGATATTGATAGCAAACTGTACACTGTCATTTACTATCAACTTGGCTCCATATTCTTTGCAGATATTTTTGGAAGCTTCTGCTATCTGTTTCCACTTATCATATACCGTATCTTTGATTCTTAACTGTATCCAATCTGCACCACTTTCACATGCAACTCTTATTTGGTCTATATGAGAGAAATTTTCTAAATCTTGAGTAATGATGTGCAATCTACTTATAAGCATACTTTATGTGTTTAGATAAAAAATAAGATTTTAAATATAACAATTTTACCGACAAATTAATAACGTTATCCGATTGAGCATATTGTAACAGATATCTCTAAAGATAGAATCTATGCCTTGGATAGACTTCTTTTCTTAGTCCACCAAAAATTTGTCTGTATATATTTTAGAATCCTGCTCGTCGGAAATTTTTACAAAATATATTCCTTTGTTGAGATGTAAGGTCATATTGTCGTTCACGAATTGTTTTTGTTCTAAAACAATTTTCCCACTGATATCAAAAATCTCTAAGGTGAGATTTTTATGAAAGAGTTCGTTAGGAACTTGTATGGAAAGCTGACCGTTTGAAGGATTGGGGTAGATTTTTAAAGCTCCGTTGATGACATGAGAAGCTATCCTGGTGGCAGTAATACATTGACTTGGAGGGCTACCCATCAACCTATACAGAAAGGAAGAGATATGCTTTTTTGTACTGTCTAAAACCGGAATGTCATAAATAGTCAATTCTCCAAACAGTTTTTCCAAGGTCAATGGTAAATTTTCCGTAAAAGGTAATAATACCGGCACATGATAGGACTCCGGATAGATATCTGCTTCATACATGATGCCCATTTTGTCGAAAATAGGGAGATAAATCCCCGGGCCGTAAACATCCGGTAAGTCGGGATTTGAAAGTGCATTGCCTATGTTGTAAGGTAGTTGATTGTCTAACATTCCGTGTATAATGAGAAATTCTACATTCGTCGGCTGTATAAAACTTGTATCTACAAAATCACCGGATATTGAAATAACGCCTTTGGGTTGGAGACCACAAAATTTATTTGCTAACAGACTTGGCACGTCTTCTATATTATCCATCTCTGCGACCTTTTGTACAAATGGTTGCCAATAGCCGGGAATATCGTCTAAGTGGTGTATAAAGGCAGCAAAATTGACACTGAGCAATGCCCCTGCCGAACTTCCGCCTATGAAGACTTGTGATGTGTCTATTCTGAAAGGATTCCCGTTTTCATACGAATCTCTAAAGTAACATAAAAGTTCATTGATATCTAAAAACGCAGATATGACGGTAGTTGCAATTTTATTGTAAGTTGTTTCACCATGAAAAAGCCGGTAATCTGCTGATACGACGACATATCCCTTTTTGGCTAAATCTGTCGCTATTTCGACTATCTCGGGACTTTTCCTGTTGATAGGCGGTGTATCGGTAAATCCGCCTGCATGAATCAGTACTACCAAAGGTCGCTTGGTAGCAGTGTCATTTTTGGGCTGGTACATATCATATACCAAAAAATTATTTTTCCCGTCAATAGATTTTTTATTTTCCCCGTAATGTACTGCCGGCGTAATTTTTACATTGCTAAAAGCTTGCTCCAAATATCTTTGCGGACATTGGGCATCCAATTTGGAATAGAAAACGAGAAAGAGGAGGCTACAAATTATGAATGACCCCAATAATCGCAACGGAAAAACAAAAACCTCTGTAATCCCTTTAAAATAAAAGGACTACGAGACTTTTAGGTTTCACCTAAAAGGTGTATATTTAAAGTTACGACACTAAAAATATGTACCGTGGATAAAATTAGACATTCTTCTCAAAACATCACTCCTTTTGGAGGTTTAAATTTCATCAATTCTTTGTTGAAACAAAGTAATGTTCATAGTCTAATTGACAGGACATTGGGTTTTCGCAATTATAGAGCAAAATATGCGTATTCGGACATCATTCTTTCTCTACTTAAAAATTCACTTTGCAACGGTGAATTTGTTTCGGATCTAAAGCACCTAAAAGAACAAATTGCACAAAACATGAAAGATTCAATCTCCTTCATGATACGGTGGAATATGCTTTTCAGAAATTAAAGTACTGAATAAAATAGTTGTTACAGAAAACAACACGATGCATCAAATCAATTATAACAAAAACATAAACAGCTTATTGGCAGGTATTTGTGTGAATTTAGGATTGTTAAAGCCGGATGTAAAAGACTGGCGTTTTGGATTTTGACAACGTCGTCTTAAACAACAAATAAACAAGATATGAAACCCTTGCAATAAAATGACCAGAGCCTATCATCCCTGTTTTGCAAATATTGGGAATAATACCGTTTATTTTGAAAACAGAAAACTTAAAATATTATCCAAAACAAAACAAGAACACATTGGAAAACATTAAAATTTGAAAGTGATAATAAAATTGAAGACGTCACCTTCCGATAAAACACGTTTATCCGTCAAAGGTGATTGTTGCTTTGGAAGAATCGCACAACACTTTAAAATCGAAATCATCGCTCGAAAAGACAGTTTTAAAATTATCTAAATTTCAGAAGAGAAAATCAGAAATGGAAGAAATTTACGAAAACCAAAGAACACAAAATGTTACATGATGTCCCATTTCTTTGTACTGGCAGCGAAGTACAGGGTTGTGGTAACTACAGGATAACAGGTGCCATCCCAATCTTTTCCTGAACACAGCTACACTTTTATTACGGAATAATCACCAATAATATGGAAATGAGCAACTTTTAGACGTGATAAAGTTTTACAACAAAAGAGGAAACGATCTCTTGAGAACAACAATAAAAACCTTCTTAATGACTTCAATATTCATCGTTTGCCTTTTATGGATTTAGACACCAACACGGTTTACATCGGTCTGATGGCCGTTTGCAGTAATATCTTTGAATGGATAAAGTCTGTTTTAGTGAAAAACAGAGTAGAGGGCATTGAAATACAACATCGTACCAAACGAGTCTTTATGAAATATATTTGCGTCTGTGCCAAGTTTGTACGCCATGCCCGCCAAACGGTTCTGGTACTGTTCAGTTCCAAAAAATACCGCCCTCTCATTATCTAAACAACTTTTTTACGGGCAAAAGAAAATTTCCCCCAATCTGGGTAAGGGATTTTATGCTTAAAAACCACGGTTTCAGCATATAAAATCCGAAAAAGGCATTCCGTTACTGCATTTTTGAGTTGTAAAGGAAAATTGTATCCTTAATGTTGCCATTGCGATTATTGGGATGACTTTAAAGTAGTGTTCATTGTATGCAATCATATTAGTATGAATAAAAGTAATAAATTATTGCCGATATAAAAAGAGCGGGGCGTAAAAACCTTTTGAAAAAAATAGAGTCAAAATCTTAACGAGCTGTGTTATTCACTTTATAATCTGATGTATATATTCTTTGAAATTACCTTGCAAAAATCTATTGAAACAATATTTTTATAAAAGATGAAAAAGCATTTGGATAATTAGAAGTTTTAGACATACATTTACTGTCGCAATTTGAGACAATGACACCTAAGAAAAAAATTATTGTGGATTATAAAAACGTCCCTGACGACGTTTTGCAATTGTTAGCCGAGAAGTATCCGCATGGATATAAAAAAGCGATTATTAAATTTAAAAACCTAAAAGGTGAAATGGTTTCGGCTGTTCCAATCGAAACAGACGATACATCCTATTTGGTAAAAGTAAGTATTCAGCTCCAAACGATGGTTGATAATTTCGACTTGGAAGAAGACGATGATTTGGGAGCAGATGCAAGCGATACCATCGGACGTTTTGATGATGAAATCGACAAAGAAAGCTATGATGACGATATGGACGAAGCCGAAGATATCGCTGATGTAGAATCTGATTTGGGTGATGAAGATGATGAAGAAGATGAATAAAGGGTAAATTGTTCTGAATTTGCTCAATAGCAGATTTTCGTCCTGTCATTCACTTAGCTTACATCTAATTATTCTTTGCTCCTATGGTTTTTAGTTACTTTGTGATAAAATTTTTTATATCTAACACATCAGTCTATGAAAACATTAAAAGTTGGAATAGTTCAACATACTTGTGATACAAACCGTATCGGTAATATCGAAAAGAGTATAAAAGGTATTGAAGCGTGTGTCCGTAAAGGTGCGCAATTAGTGATACTGCAAGAATTACATACCGATATCTACTTTTGCCAAGTCGAAGATGTAGATATGTTTGATAGTGCAAAACCGATTCCCGGAGAGGATGTCGAAATATTTAGCAAGGTTGCCAAAGAACAACAAGTGGTTTTGGTAAGCTCCTTGTTTGAAAAGAGGGCGAGTGGATTGTATCACAATACATCGGTTGTTTTTGAAAAAGATGGGAGTATTGCCGGAAAATACCGGAAAATGCATATTCCGGATGATCCGGGCTATTATGAGAAATTTTATTTTACGCCCGGTGATTTGGGATTTCATCCGATAGAAACCTCTGTCGGCAAGTTGGGTGTTTTGGTCTGTTGGGATCAGTGGTATCCCGAAGCTGCCAGATTAATGGCATTGGCGGGAGCTGAGATTTTGATTTATCCTACTGCGATAGGTTGGGAGAGTACGGATACTGATGACGAAAAAGAAAGGCAACATACAGCTTGGGAGGTCGTGCAACGCGGTCATGCGGTTGCTAATGGGCTGCCATTGGTGTCGGTTAACAGAGTAGGATGCGAGCCGGATTGGAGTGGTGTCACCAAAGGTATCTCATTTTGGGGTCAAAGTTTTGTCTGCGGTCCGCAAGGCGAAATACTTTACAGAGCGCCTGTCCGAGACGAAATAAATCAGGTCATAGAGATAGATATGCAACGTTCTGAAAGCGTGAGACGAATCTGGCCTTTCCTCCGTGACAGAAGGATTGATGCGTATGATGAAATTTTAAAGAGATATAGAGATTGATGTTTTCATCATTTCGGTAGAAGATTAGATACCGAAAGTTCCCACTTTTTTATACTTGACGACAAATTCACCTATTATCGTTTTGGGATTGTTGATGTTGATTCCTTTTACAAACCGACCATTGAAAGAACCTTCTACTTTTTTACCTTTTGTATCGATGGATTCAATGATCAGTGTGCCACTTAATGAAACGAGATTGTTTTCACCTTTTTTGGAACCGTTTGGATTGATGACGACGATAGATTCCATATCCAAAGAATTGGGATCAATAGAATTTAAGTCCGTCAAATCTACTCCGTCTAATGCCAACCTGTAGGTTTTGGGAGTATCACTATTGGTGAAAATAACGATATTGGAACCGTCTTTTCTTTTTTGTCCGGTCAATAGCAGTGAATCGTTCTGAATAAAACCATTTGCAGTGGTAGAACTCCAAGTTTCTCCATTGTCATAACTGTATTTGATATAATAAGGCGACTCTGCTTTTTTACAACTTATTAAAAAAAATAAAATAGATAAAATGGTGGTAAGTATGAGAATTGTTCTTTTTTGAAACATATTATAGTTAAAAATATTTAAAAACTATTAATCTAATTATAGAATATATATGCAAATATAATTAATGCAATTGGTTTATTTTAATCTATTTTAGATAGTTTTATTTTTGTACTTTTGAGCGCAATACAAAATAGAAGAAAGACCTTGATATGCTCTTTAATTCGATAGAGTTTTTAATATTTTTCCCGGTATTTTTAAGTATATACTTTATACTGCCTCAGAGATATAGGTGGTTTTTTACCCTTGTATCGAGTTTGTTCTTTTATATGTGTTATGACCCTAAGTACATCTTTCTATTGATGTTTAGCACCGGAATTTCTTGGTACAGTGCCAAAAAAATAGCAGAAAATACGGAGCATCAGAAACGAAAGATGTGGTTGATTTTGGGTATTACACTGAATATTTTGCAACTGGTCATCTTTAAGTATCTCAACTTCATGGATGACAATTTCAGAGAGCTATTTCAGTGGATAGGTTTTTCATATCCCGTACCCGAACCGTGGTTTAACAATATTATTTTGCCGGTCGGTATCTCATTTTTTACTTTTCACTCCTTGGCTTATACGATAGATGTCTATAAAGGCATTACTCCCATTGAGAAAAATTTTGCCTTTTATACATTGTTCGTTTCTTATTGGCCACAACTTTTAGCCGGTCCGATACCGAGGGCTAACCAGTTGATTCCCGAGTTGAGAAAAAAGGCAAGTCCTGAATACGAAAGGATGAAAAACGGACTGATCAAAATGGGATTGGGGATGTTTAAGAAAGTGGTCATTGCAGACAGATTATCTCCCTATGTCAATCAGGTGTTTGATAATTATCAGTATGCAAGCGGCTGGACGATTATCTTGGGGGCGACCTTGTTTTTTATACAGGTATATTGTGACTTCTCGGGATATTCGGATATTGCAATAGGTGCTTCACGTATGATGGGTATCAAGTTGGTGGAGAACTTTAAACGACCGTTTTTTGCTAAAAATTTGGCTGACTTTTGGACGAGATGGCATATCTCTTTGTCCACATGGTTAACGGACTATGTATTTTATTACCTTGGCGCCTATAAATCTACGGGATTGAGAGTTGTTTTTAATGTCATATTTGTTTTGGCGATATGCGGTCTTTGGCATGGAGCTAACTGGCCGATGATACTTTCTTTTACTTTGATAGGGGTAATGATGGCTATCCGTTATTTGTGGCAGTACAATGTCGTGAGGGAAATCAAGCCGAGTAATACTTATAAGTGGTCTGAAAAGATTTTGACAGGAAATGTACACCGTGTCATCACTTTTTTTATCCTCATGTTTGGATTTTTATTGTTTAGGGTACAGACCGTCATGGATCATTTACATGCGCAAGGAATCAATACTTCATGGGCGGAGGTAGCGGGAAAATTATATACCAATTTCTTTAAATTGAATCAAGCGGGATTTTGGCATGAGACCATTTCTCATAAAGGGGAAATCAACTTTTTTATAGGAATTTTCTTTGTCTTGGTCTTGATGTTTACGGAGGGAATTGTGGGAGATCAATTGATAGAAGATAAGATTTGCGAGAAAAAGAAGGTCGTTCGTTGGTCCATCTATTTGTTTTTGATGGTGTCTATTATCTGGTTTGGCGTGTTTAATCAAAATGAGTTTGTTTACTTCCAGTTTTAATGAAAAAGTTAGTTAGAAATATCATTCTTTTAGTCGTCATATCTACTCTGATTGCCATGTTATTCGGCAATATGTTGACTACTTTTGGCTGGGGCGATTCCACTTTTTATACTAAATCGAAATATTTTCTTGACCATCCCGATCAATTTAATGGTGTTTATATAGGAGGTTCTTTGGAATATAGACATATAGACCCACATACCATAGACAGTATAGCTTCGAGTAAAGGAGTGGATTTGCGTTCTTTTAATCTCGGGAATGATGGATATAATCTGCCTTTACAGGTTTGGGTGACGGAAAATATTCTGAAAAGAGATACGGGCGATTTAAAATATATCTTTTTGAGTCTTTCTTCCGATCCGCTTTTTTACAAAGGTATTTTGCACACCAAAGAATGGGATTACTGGCAAAACCTGAAAAGTGTGATTTTTTCAATCAGGGTATTGTATCAAATGGATCTTCCTCCAAAGATTAAAAAACAATTTTCGAGATTTTATTTGACTTCTCTTGCTGAAAATGCTGTCAAAGTCCAAATGATGGGTGATTTGTTACAGTTTAGATTAAAACCTGTACCGGCAGATTCTATTTATCTCGGTAAAAATAAAGACGGATTTTTCCCTTATGATGATGAGGAGGCTTATCTGTCACAAAGAGATGACCTGACGGAAGAAATCATCAGCAAAATGGAAAACAACAACCTTTCTAAAATAGATTATCAGGAAAATCAGGCAAAACGGGATAGTCTTGAGCATAGGTGGACGAAAGAGTTTGAAACTTTTGATCCCGAGCAGAAACCTATTCCGCTTTATTTAAAGACTTATTTGGATTTGTATCAACGATGTAAGGAGAGAGGTATCCAATTGATTTTTGTCATGCCACCCAAAGGGAGAACAAGTTACCAATTGCTGATGGCTATATACGAGCAATTGCCGGAAGACAGTAAAATCAATTTGGCTGATCCAAGGGTCTATCCTGAGTTTTATGCTTTAGAAAATGGTTATAACTACCACCATCTTAATCTTAAAGGTGCGAAGATATACAGTACCAAGATGGGTCATCTGATTACCAATCTCATCAGCAATAAGAATTAATTTGTTAAAAACAATGCACCTTGTATTTCTCGGGTGTTAAAAAGATTGTTATTTTGAAATAATTCATCTAACTTTAAATTAAAGTTGTGATTACTTATGATGTCTTTTCATAATATATGGGGGGGGAGGGTAAAATCCTTATTTCAGAAAATGTATTTTCTCTTCAACTTTTATTGAACGATTCTCGCCGTCAGTTAGCAACCCTTTTTAACTTTCCTCAGACTATATTAAATTATATCATAAAGAAAAATTCACTGTTTCTACAGGTTTATAAATATAAACTGTTTAAGAAATATAGAATCTCTCACATGATGATTGGAAATTAAAATATTATCAAACAATAAAAACTAACAATTATGAAGAAGTTAATTTATTTCACACTGTTGTTGGGAATAATAGCATGTAAAAAAGATTTGCTCCCACCAACTACTCCACAACCTCCTACAACAGAAAATCCGGGATCTACGGACTCCGGTAATGGCAATCCTACATCCAATGATGATAGAAAGGTCAGAATTGTTAGGGTAGAGCAAACAGTCAGTCCTAACTCATTCCCTTTTGATACAGATGAACTGATGAGTGTGGACTATCACTATTCAAGCGAAATATTAAAAAGAGTCGCTGTCAAAAGAGGTGTGTCTATCTATACCTATTATAATAGTTCTAATGAAAAAAATAATTATAATTTTGACTTGAGCGCCGATCCTACTTATAATGGTAGTCTTAATTTCAATAAAATAATTTTAAATGTGAATGGTGATAAAATTGAAAGTGGTGTAAATAATTATACTTTAGGTATTGCCGGCTCCAATGGGCCGATGTTAAATAAAGATTTCAAATATACTTATAATAGCTCAGGAATACTTTCACAGATTAAGAGTACAGGCTTAATATCAGGAAAGAATACCTTAGAAATTCAGATAGGAGCTTATGAAAATGGTTTGATAAAAAATTATTCTTTAAAAAACTATGTCCAAGACTATAATATCATACCAACTGTTGGACAAGATTATAATATACAGGCTACATATCAAAATGTAGATGGAGTTCCTAAAGATCTAATTCGCAAGGTCAATCAGGCTATTTTAGGGCTAAATCCAATAGGATTTGAAGATTATTCATTCCAGATGCAATATGACCTACTTCCAAATTCACAACTTAGTGCTTCTGATATCTTACATGCACAAAAGTTGGCGAAATACAAATATAGTTTTGCAGATTGGATCATATCTTTTGGTCTGACGGATGCATATAGTATTCCCGAACAAGGAAGTCAGCTGATATCTTCAAAGCATATACAGGGTAAAAAGTTAATTGATGGCAAAATGAATTCAAACGATATTGTCGTACAGCCTCAATACACTCAAATAGATTCTACTGCTCGATATACTTATGTGTATCATGCAGATGAAAAAATGTTGGAAATTGCCGGTCTGAAAATATATTATGAATGGGCAGATGAAGAAGAAGATACAAACGACCCTGAATCAGGTATTTTTATTGATACGAGAGATGGAGAGCAATATAAAGTCGTAACAATAGGAAATCAGACATGGTTTGCCGAGAACTTGAGATATGAGGGAAATATTGCTGAAGTAACAAATGATGACGATTGGAGAGCTATCTTCTTAAGTAAACAAAACACTCCTGCTTGGGCTTATTATGAAAATAACTCGGCATATAACCAGCCTTATGGCAAACTATATAATTGGTTTGCGGTGAATACAGGTAATTTGTGTCCGAATGGATGGCATATTCCCACAAATATAGAATGGCTTACCTTGCGCAATTATTTAGGTGGAGAAGGCTATGCGGGAGATAAGATGAAATCTACAACGGATGATTGGAAAACTCCAAAGACCAACGCCACTAATGAGAGTGGATTTACCGGATTGCCCGGAGGATGGAGATCCATTAGAACTTATCCATCATTCTATTCTTTTGGTGAAATTGGTTATTGGTGGAGTTCTACACCAACTCCATCTTCAGCAAATACAGATGCCTTTTATTATGGATTAGCTTATAATAACAGTAAATTAACCGAGCTTTTTCAATCAAGAGCAGTCGGTCTTTCTTGTCGTTGTGTAAAAGATTAGAAAAACAATTGGTAAAATAACCTAAAAAAAGCTGTCCGAATTTTCGGACAGCTTTTTCAAATTTACATAGCAAGTTGACTAACCAAAACCTTACCTTCTAGATATCCATCTTCTGTGAAGCCTAACAATTCTACTTTGACCAATTGATTAACTAATTGTTCATCATAAGGTATGGCTACTTTCAAATAATTATCTGTAAAACCATACATTAACCCATTTTTATTTTCATCTTCAGGCAATATCGTCATTGTTTTACCAATAAATCTTTGGTAAAACTCTCTGCGTTTCTTCTCGGAAAGAATAGATAATCTAGCATTACGTTCTTCTCTCACCTTTTGAGGAACAACATTATCCAATTCTAATGCTTTGGTATTAGCGCGTTCAGAAAAAGTAAATACATGGAAATAAGAAACATCCATTGACTTTAAAAAGGCAACTGTTTCTTCAAAATATTCATCTGACTCTCCTGCAAACCCAACAATTACATCCACTCCAATACAAGCATCTGGCATCAGCTGACGGATATAGCTCACACGGTTGGCATATAAATCCTTTTTATATCTCCTACGCATTGAAGCAAGCATCTCATCCGAACCCGACTGTAATGGCATATGAAAATGAGGTACAAATCTTTTGCTCTGAGCACAAAATTCTATAATTTCATTGCTTAACAAATTAGGCTCAATGGAAGAAATTCTAAACCTTTCAATACCTTCAATTTCATCTAACTCTTGAATCAATTTTAAAAAATTCCATTCATCATCCAATCCTTTTCCATAGTCTCCAGTATTGACACCAGTTAAGACTATTTCCTTTACACCTTTGCTAGCTAAATCTTTCACATTGGCAATCACATTTTCAGGCAAGTCGCTACGACTTTGCCCTCTAGCTAATGGAATTGTACAAAATGAACATTTATAATCACAGCCATCTTGTACCTTCAAAAAAGACCTTGTTCGATCACCCACAGAATATGCACTTACAAAAAAATCTGCTGCTTTAATATTAGAAGCAATGACCTGCCCACATGCATTCTTGCTCAAATCATGGAGAATTTCAGGCAATCTAAATTTCTCTGCAGCTCCTAAAACTAAATCTACACCTTTGATTTCTACTATCTCATTGGGCTTCAATTGTGCATAACATCCAATCACTACAACATAAGCATCAGGATTGTTTCTCAACGCTTTACGAACATAATAACGACATTTTTTATCTGCATTATCTGTTACAGAACAAGTATTTATCACATATACATCTGAAGGAGAATCATAGTCAACTATCTGAAAACCTGCAGATTCCATGGAACGTCCTATGGCAGAAGTCTCAGAAAAATTCAATTTACAACCTAATGTATAAAACGCAACTGTTTTTCCGCTATTCATTTATGCAAAATTACTTAAAGAATTTTTCATTTATAAACATTGTGCATATTTTAAGGTAAGAATAACATACATAGATTTGTATTTTAGAGTTATGCAAAGACTCAAAGTAGGAATAATTGGTATTGGAAGACAAGGAAGCATTCATTTGGAATATTTTAATAACTCTTCCTTTTTCGAATTAATCGGTTGTTATGATAAAGATATAGAGAAGCTCAAGAGAATTCAAGAAGACTATAATGTTCCAATTTATCAAGACTTTGAAGAATTAATCAATCATGTCGATGTAATAGATATTGTAACTCCGGCAAATTCACACTTTCGCTATGCTAAAAAGGTTTTACTCAAAAGCAAGCATCTCTTCATTCAAGGACCTATCACAGAAGATATTTCTGAAGCCAAATTATTAACAGAGCTAGCTAGAGAAGCTAATATTAAAGTACAAATTGGACATATAGAACGCTTTAACCCTATTTTTACTCATATCCAATCATTCTCTACAAACCCCTTATTGATAGAGACCCACCGAATTGCAATGTTCAATTCTAAGAAGCTGACTGAATTTTCTGTTTTTCAACTTATCATCAACGATATTGACTTAATATTAAATCTTGTCAATGCCAATATCAAATACATTCATGCATCAGGAGTTACTATATTAGGACAATATACGGATACAATATTTGCTAGGATTGAGTTTGACAATGGTTGTGTTGCCCATCTCAATGCTGGTTACTCTATCTCGCATAAGCAAAGAACCATGACGATGTATGAACATCATAAAAAATACGAGATAGATTTTATTAAGCAAAAAGCAGATTATACATACATAGATAGTCAAACCTCCACTGGTGCAATTCCGACTATCATCAATGAAGAAAAGAAATTTATCACTTTTCAGCCTATTAGCCCTCAGGAATATGACACTTTAAAATATCAGATGGACAGCTTTGCACACGCTATCATTAATGATGAAAAACCTATTGTTAATATTGACCACGGATATAAAGCATTGGAAATCACTTCTATCATTATGGAAAAAATTAAAAAAAGAGGAGTTTAACACACATAGCTCCTAGTTATTTTATTACTTAGTGAGCATGAGCATGCTCTCCTCCGCTATTACTCATTTTAGCATAAACAAAAAATGCATTTTTAGTTATAATTTCATCTTGAGATGATAGTTCGGTAATTGGAGTAATCGCAGTATATCCCAAATCTGAAACTCCCTTGAAGACTTCTACCCTTTTGAACCATACACCACCATGTTCCTTTTCATCTGCCGGAATCTCATTTTCTTGCATTTTAACAATAACAAAGTATTTTCCTTCTGCTTCTACTATAGCATTATCTGGAACAGCTTGAGAAAGTTCATTGCCAACATTGACAATACCAATCACATTCATTCCATCAATTAGCCTAGTTTTATCTCCAATCACTTGACTATGAACAGCTATACTTTTACTTTCGTTTTCAAAAGAAGAGCCAATACTGAACACTTTAGCATCATAAGTTTTACCAGGATTGTTGGTGAGTGTAAAATGGATAATCTGTCCTACTTTAATTTTGGACAAATCTTTTTCAAACACCTGCAAATCAAGATGTAAAGAATTATTATCTACTATTTCAGCTATTGGAGAAGAAACATCAACATAACTCCCTATCATTGCATACACATCACTAATATATCCAGACAATGGACTTAAAATAGCAATAGTGCTTTGAAGTTGAGTAGAATTTGTAGAAACACCCATTAGCTGAATCTGTTTCAGCAAAGACATTTTTTTAGTTTTCAAGGTAGCCAATTCATAAGTAGCATTCTGAAGATTCTTTTTTGCACCAGCATCGTTATCATTTAACTGCTGCTGACGTTGAAACTCTTGCTCTGCAAATGTTAATTTATTCAGCACGGACAAATATTCTTCTTGTATCTGAATAAATTGAGGATTAGAAATAGTAGCAATCACTTGGCCCTTGCTAACATAACTCCCAACTTGGACATTTAAAGTCTGAATGACTCCACCAAACAATGCCGTTACTTTCCCCTTTTTATTATTAGGGACATTCAAAATACCGCTCAACTTCAATGTACTAGTCAATTCCTTCTGTTTAATAAAGTCAAATTGTAAATCAACTGACTTGATTTGCTCTTCAGTCAAAGAAGTCTGAAAAGAATTTGCATTTTCGTCAGTTTGGAGAGATGCTGTAGCAGTTGTTTCATGTTCATGACCATGCTCATCTTGATGGCTATGGCACGATACAAAAAACAGGATTGACCATGAGAATAGGTAAATAGATAATTTATTATTCATTGATATTATTGATTTAAAAGTGCATTAATATTAATTACTGAATCATTGAGTTGTAAAATACTTTTCAAATAATTCAATTCAGCATTAAAAGTGGTTTCTATGACCAGCAAATATTCCACATAAGAAATTTCTCCCGTTTTATAGGCTAACAAAGTGGATTGAATTAATTCCTGTGAATAAGGTTGAACAATTTCTTTCAAATATTGATACTGCTCATAGTATAACTTATATTGGTTCAATTCATTTGACAATTCAGTCTGCATCAGGCTTTTCTGCCATTGATTCATCAAATCCAAAGATTGCTTTTTCAACTCTAAGGATTGAATTTTTGATTTTGTAGCACCTATAGAAAGAGGGATATTGACTCCTATATCAAATGAATTAAATCTTTGACTTCTTCCATACCATTTACTAATTCCATCTTTCTCATGCCATCCCATTCTAGAAACATTATTAAAGCCAAAAGTAAAATCAGGCAAATTCATTGCTTTCTCTACTTTCTGAGTTCCTTCAAGAATTTTAATTTCCTGAGCTAATATTTGAAGTTGAGGGTGAAGATCAAATTGACTACTATCTAACAAGTCATTGATTTGCAGCGGCAGAAATTCTTTTGGCATAGCAATTTCAAAATCTTCATTCATTTGCATCAGATTTTTCAGATGATTGTAAGAATTCTGAATTATCAATGCATTTTGTCTCATCATCAACTTTACTTCTCCTTGTTTAATACTTGTCGTTTTCTCGTCTATCTTGCTAATATCTCCTGCTTGAAATCTTTGTTGACTTACTCTGATAAAATCTAGATAAATGCTGTCTAATTTATTGAGCTGAATAGCATTGAATTGAAGGTATTGAAGAAGATAATAAGACTGACGAAGCTCTTTAGTCAATTCAATTTCTGACAATTGCTTTTCCCATTCTTTCCCTTTAGTTTGCTCAGCAATCAATGATTTTTTTATTCCAAAAATATTGGGAAAAGGAATAGTCTGGGACAGAGAAACACCATCATTTAATTCAAAATCATCGGTATTCCCATATTCAAAGTTGATATTCATCTTAGGCAACTCTCTTGTAGATTTATTTAAACTCTTTACTGCTTGAATATCAATTTCTTTTGCTTTAATATTCAAGTTATTTGCCTTACCAATCCTCAATACATCATCAATTGATAATACATTTTGAGCTTTTAAAGTCACAGCAAAAAACAAGTTAAAAATTAGAAATAAAACCAATTTAAAACCATTCGCTTTTGGATACAACATTTCATGATTCATTGTCTTCATGATTCACTATCATTTGATTATTTTCTAAAAATTCTTTTCTCTTACCATAAACAAGCAAGTATAACAATGGCAATACAAACAAAGTCAAGAATGTGGCACTCACTAAGCCTCCTATTACCACAGTTGCTAAAGGCTTCTGAACTTCGGCACCTGCACTTGTGCTTAAAGCCATAGGTAAAAATCCTAAAGAAGCAACCATTGCAGTCATTAGCACAGGCCTTAATCTTATTTGAGTACCTTGATATATTCTCTCAATCAGATTATTGACTCCTTCTTTTTCCAATTGATTAAAAGTGCCTATCAAAACAATTCCATTTAATACTGCCACACCAAATAATGCAATAAATCCAATCCCAGCACTAATACTGAATGGCATATCTCTCAAGAATAAAGCAAAGACACCACCTATTGCACTCATAGGTATAGCTGTAAAAATTAATCCAGCCTGCCTGAAAGAATGGAAGGTTAAATATAACAATACAAAAATCAGTAAAAGTGCTAAAGGAACAGCAATCATCAAGCGATTGCTTGCAGCTTTTATATTTTCAAATTGACCTCCATAAGTAACATAGTATCCCGAAGGCAGCTTCAAATCCTCTAATCTATTTTGTACATCTTCCACTACACTTTGAACATCTCTATCGCTGACATTGAAACCTATGACAATTCTACGTTTGCCATCTTCTCTACTTATCTGTGCGGGCCCCAATTTATATTTTACATGAGCTATCTGAGAAATCGGAATTTGAAGCCCCGAAGGAGTCGGCACCATTAAATTACTTACATCGTCAATGCCTACTCTATATGTACTATCCAAACGGACAACTAAATCAAATCTCCTTTCATTCTCAAATACGACTCCTGCACTTTTGCCCGCAAATGCCGTACTCAGTATCATATTGACATCTTCAATTTGTAGTCCATAATTGGCCATTCTTAATCTATCATATTCTACATTGATTTGTGGAAGTCCACTGACTCTTTCGACTTGAGGTTCTGTTGCTCCATTAACTTGGTCAATTATTTTGCTAATATCATTTGCATACTTCGCCAAGGTGTCCATATTTTCACCAAATATCTTCACTGCAACATCTTGACGAACACCAGTCATTAATTCATTAAAACGCATTTGGATAGGCTGATTTTTTTCAAAAAACACTCCAGGAATGACTTCCAATTTCTCCATCATAGCATCACCCAGTTCATTATAAGAAAGTCCTGATGTCCATTCACTTTGAGGTTTTAGCACCACCATCAAATCAGTCGCTTCCGGAGGCATTGGATCAGTAGGCACTTCAGCAGAACCTGTTTTGCCCACCACCATTTTCACTTCATCAAACTCACGCAATATACGAGAAGCCTTCATAGATGTTTCAACACTCTGACTTAAAGAACTTCCTTGTGGTAAAAAACAATGAAAAGCAAAATCTCCTTCTTGTAACTGAGGGATAAATTCTCCTCCCATATTTTTAAATAAAAAAAGAGTAAGACAAAAAATAGCCAAAGTCATTGAAATAATCATATACTTCATTCGAATTGCTCCTTTCAACAAAGGGAAATAAACCTTGTACAAACTGGACATCATGCGGTCACTCCAAGTGGGCTGAGAAGATATCTTTTTGGGTAATACCAAAGCAGACATCATAGGTATATAAGTCAAAGACAAAATCAAGGCCCCTAGAATAGCAAATCCAACCGTTTTTGCCATTGGAGTAAACATTTTACCTTCTACACCTACCAAACTGAGTATAGGAATATAGACTATCAAAATAATAATCTCACCAAATGCAGCACTTTTCCTGATTTTTGAAGCAGACAAATACACCTCTTCATCCATTTCCTTTTGTGTCAATTGGCCTGAAAACTTTCTCAAACCCAAATGGTGAAGTGTTGCTTCTACTACAATAACAGCACCATCTACTATCAAACCAAAATCAATAGCTCCCAAACTCATTAAATTGGCACTTACACCAAAAACATTCATCATTCCCAATGCAAAAAGTAAAGACAATGGGATAGCAGATGCAACTATCAACCCAGCACGTAAATTTCCTAGAAAAACAACTAAAACAAAAATAACAATCAAAGCTCCTTCTAAAAGATTTTTTTCAACTGTCTTAATTGCTCTATTGACTAAATCAGTTCTATCTAGATATGGTTCAATTACCACATCTTCAGGCAAAGATTTCTGAATTGTAGGCAATTTGGCTTTTACTCTTTTTACTACCTCATTGCTATTTTCACCTTTGAGCATCATGACGACCCCACCTACAGCATCCACTTCTCCATTGTAGGTCAAAGCACCATATCGAACAGCACTTCCATAACGCACCTCAGCAATATCTTTAATAAATATTGGGACACTTCCTGATGTTTTAACAGCAATATTTTTTATATCTTCAATAGAACCAATAATTCCGACACTTCTAATAAAATATGCATTAGGCTTTTTATCTATATAAGCTCCACCAGTGTTTTGATTATTCATCTCCAATGCCATAAAAATATCACTAATACTTATACCCATTGATTGAAGTTGATAAGGGTTGACAGCTACCTCATATTGTTTCACCTCTCCCCCAAAACTATTGACTTCCGCCACACCAGGAGTGCCATTTAATTGCCTAGCTACAATCCATTCTTGCATTGTACGCAATTCTTTGGCATCATATTTAGATTCGCTTCCAGCCTTTGGATGTATGATGTATTGATAAACTTCACCTAATCCCGTACTTACTGGAGCTAATTCAGGGACACCAATATCTGAAGGGATTTTTTCAGAAACATCCTTTAATTTTTCATTAATCAACTGCCGAGCAAAGTAAATGTCCACTTTTTCTTTAAAAACGACTGTAATCACTGACAAGCCAAATCTAGAAACGCTCCTTACTTCTTCAATATCCGGAAGATTTGCAACACTTTGTTCGATAGGAAAAGTAACCAATTGTTCCACCTCCTGACTAGCCAATGTAGGACATGATGTATAAATTTGAACCTGATTATTTGTAATATCAGGCACTGCATCTATAGGAAGTTGTAGGGCACTACCTACTCCCCAAATCACCATAAGAATAGTTAATATTCCTATAATTATTTTATTATGAATACTAAAATATATTATTTTATCTAACACTACAAAGCAATTAATAATTTAAAAATCCATTCAAAACATCATTTTTCCCGATAAAGAATATCAAGAAAAAACAATGCAAAAAAATCTTCAAATTAAATCTTTGGAGGTTGCCAAATATTCTGATAATAAGTAGAAACGAAGAAGTAGTGTTGGGAAGAATAACTTTCTTCAATATGAGCAATAAATAGCTTATCAGTCATATAATAAGTACTCTCACTATTAGCCATCATAG
>JAMLHH010000039.1 GCA_023957215.1 Chitinophagales bacterium | reverse complement strand
AACACAATGAGTTACCAATTAAAAAACGACATACCCATAAAAGCATTAATCACTACATCACCACATCACCACATCACCACATCACCACATCACTACATCACTACATCACTACATCAACTAAACCAACGCATCAAACAAAATCTCTACCGGATGCACGGCATCTCTATCCGTACCGTCTTTGATTTGATGACGGCAACTTGTTCCGGCACTGGCTATGATGGTATCTGCACTTGATTTTCGTACTTCAGGAAAAAGTATCAGTTCACCGATATCCATAGAGACATCATAATGCTCGGCTTCATAACCAAATGAACCTGCCATACCACAACATCCGGCATTGATAATTTCTACTTTATAATTTAAAGGTATTCTTAAAGATTGCACACTTAATGCTAAGAAAGACAATGACTTTTGATGACAATGCCCTAATAATTTGATATGCTTAGCCTCTGTGGTAAAATCTTCTTTTTTGATTTTACCAGCCATAAATTCCTTGTAGATAAACTCTTCCACCAAGATACAGTTTCTACCCATGCGCTCCGCTTCCTTGCTATCTTTTCTATCCACCAATCTTGGATATTCATCTCTAAAGGTAAAAATAGAAGACGGCTCGATTCCAAGCAGTGGTGTACGACTTGTCACCCAAGGAGAAAAAATTTCAAAATTTTTTATGGCACATTCTTTCGCATGTGGTAAAAGTCCTTTGGAAATAGCGGCTCTCCCACTTTCCGGATGGTCCAAGAAATTGACAATATATCCCAATCTATAAAGTAATTCTATCGCTTTTATGCCGATATTGACATCATTGTAGTTGGTAAATTCATCTATAAAGAAAAAGACGAAACCTCTTGGATTTTGTATATCTTGAAGACGTGCTTTATTCTTTTTTACCCAATCTTCCAAAGTGAACTTATAGAGTGTAGGTAGATTTCTTTTTGCAGCTATGCCAAAGGTCTTTTTGAAACCTGCGGACATCAAAGGATTGGTCAACATAAAATTAGTCAGTCTCGGAAAGAAAGAACCTATCTCATTGAGTTTGCTGATATAGGCAAACATCTTTGCACGTACCGGGACTCCATGCGTTTTATAATATTGATGTAGAAACTCCGTTTTTAATTTTGGAATATCTACACCGGAAGGACATTCGGCTGTACAACCTTTGCAACTCAGACACAAATCCAAAACTTCGTGTATTTCTTCTTGATCAAAAGGATTAATACTATCCGCATGTGTCAAGTATTCTCTCAATACATTAGCTCTTGCTCTTGTCGTATCTTTTTCATTTCTTGTCGCCTGATAACTCGGGCACATCGTACCACCTGCCTCAGGTGATTTCCTACAGTCACCACTGCCATTACACTTTTCAGCGGCTCTCAACATACCACCTTCTTTGTCAAAACTCATAATGGTATCAAACTGCTTAGTCACTTGCCCTGATTCATAGCGCATAGACTCATCCATCGGTGGCGTATCCGTAATTTTGCCCGGATTAAAAATATGGAGAGGATCCCAAGTCCGTTTGATTTCACGCAAAAGTTCGTAATTTTCCGCTCCGATCATCATCGGGATAAATTCACCACGGACACGACCATCACCGTGCTCACCACTGAGTGAACCGTTGTATTTCTTAACAAGTTTTGCCGTTTCCTCTGCTATCGCTCTAAAATCTTTTCTATCCTTTTCACTTTTTAAGTCCAAAACAGGTCTCAAATGCAACTCTCCTGCTCCGGCATGTGCGTAATAGACTACTTCCTGATGAAACTGCTGAATCATTTCAGAAAAGTCAGCAATATATGAAGGTAAATCTTCTACCGCTACTGCCGTATCTTCAATCACCGCTACTGCTTTTCTATCTCCCGGGATATTAGCCAAAACTCCCAAACCGGCTTTCCTCAATGTCCAAACTCTATTGATGTCTGCACCATGTACCAATGGATAGCTATATCCCCAATTTTGGTCTTTGAGTTCATCAATTAAGGTTTGAGCCCTATTTTCAGCCTTCTCTTGTGTGTCAGCTTGAAATTCTATGCACAATACAGCTTGGGGGGCGCCATCTATAAAAAATCTGTTTTTATTTTGCTCAATATTATCTTTGGAACAATCTAAAACAATTTTATCTATCAACTCACATGCAGCAGGACGATGTTTCATCGCTACAACTACAGAGTTGAGACTTTCATCCAAAGAATTAAAATGTACACACACCAAAACTCTATGTTCGGGAGGCAAAGGCACTAAGTTGAGTTTTATTTCTGTGGTGATAGCCAAAGTACCTTCACTACCTGTCAACAGTTTGCAAAAGTTAAAATTTTCGCCGTTTTCATTAAAAGGTTTCATGTCCAAAAGTGCATCCAAAGCATAACCGGTATTCCTTCTATGTACACTTGCTTTGGGAAACTCCTTGCGTATCCTTTCAGCGATATTGTCATTATTGAGCCTTCGATAGATTTGGCGATAGACATCTCCTTCTATTCCTCCGATGATTAGCTTTTGTTCTAATTGTTTTTGTGAAATTGCACCAAACTTAACCAATGCTCCATCACTCAAAAACACCTCTGCTTCCAAAACATGTTTTCTCGTATCTCCGTAAACAATAGAGTTGGCACCACAGGAATTATTTCCCATCATCCCTCCCACATTGGCACGGTTAGCAGTAGAGGTTTCAGGTGAAAACATCAACCCGTGAGGTTTTAAATATCTATTGAGATCGTCTCGAATGACACCCGGTTGGACTCTCACCCACTTTTCTTCGACATTGAGTTCTAATATTTCGGTAAAATGTCGTGAAATATCAACGATGATACCACTTCCTATGACTTGACCGCCGAGAGAGGTGCCACCTGCGCGCATGGTCAAAGGTATTTGATGATCCTCTGCAAAATTGATTAAAAGTCTTAAATCATTTTTGTCTTTGGGATATACGACTGCCATAGGTACTTCACGATACACGGAGGCATCTGTCGCATAAAGACGGCGCGTCAATTCATCATCGTGTAGTGTACCTGCCAACTGTTTGGATAGTTCTGTTAAAGATAGATTTGCTTGTAAAATGGACATTTTCTTATATTGCTTACACAAATTTATGAAACCTTAGACCACTAAAGGTATTTTTCATATAAAGAAAGTGTAAGAATTTTGTTTGTTGGGAAGAAGGACATAATGAAAGTTTGAAGTTCGAGCGACGAAGTTGGAATATTGTTTGTTTGAAATACCGTCCTAATTTAAGTCTGAAGAACTATAATGATTAGACACATTGTTATACCAAAAAAGCTACATTTCCGAATTGGTAAATCGGTAAATTCTCAAATGTATCTTGACATTTTTTTTTAATTATTTCAAAATTATACTGATTTTATATTTTACTTTTGATTTAAAAATGACAAATAACTTCTCACACATTTTGTAGAATAAATATGCGAGATACTGTTTGCCGGTAACTTATAAAATAAAGAGCATGAAAAATCTATCCTATTCAAGAAGAAAAGAAGGCTTAAAAAGTATAGCCAATACTCTTTTCTTATTTGCACTTTTGATAGCAGTACAGCCTGCCGTCGCCCAAAACATCGGTATCAGCAGTGATGCAAGCACCCCGGATGAGTCTGCCGGATTAGACATTAAATTTTCAGACAAAGGTTTTTTGATACCGAGGGTCGCACTGGCAAGTAGTACAGATGCAAGCACCATCACACTACCTGCCACTTCCCTCTTAGTCTATAATACAGCCACGGTATCAGATGTCACACCCGGATTTTATTTTAACAGCGGTACAAAAGCTGCACCGCAGTGGAAAAAGCTATTAGTCAATGGAGAATTGAGTGAAGGGTGGCTACTGACAGGCAATACCGGTACGGTGGATGGCACGAATTTTATCGGGACAACCGATAATGTCCCCCTCAATTTCAGAGTCAATAACCAAAAGGCCGGACGGATAGAAAATAGTGTCAATGGAAGTACATTCTTAGGCTATCAAGCAGGAAATAGCCAAACTGCAACCGATAGAAATAATGTGGGCGTGGGTTATCAGACATTATTCAGTAATACAACAGGAAACTTCAACACCGCCAATGGGTATTATGCATTAAGGAGCAACACAACAGGAGGATATAACACCGCCAATGGAGTGAATGCATTATCTAATAACACAGCAGGACTGTCCAACACCGCCAACGGGTATCAAGCATTATGGAACAACACAATAGGAAGTGCGAATGTCGCCACCGGAACTTCTGCATTAAGGAACAACTCAACAGGAGGATTTAACACCGCCAATGGGGTGAATGCATTACAGGGTAACACGACAGGAAGCAATAACACTGCCATAGGGTATCAAGCAGATGTGTCAACGGGCAATCTAAGCAATGCTACCGCTATAGGTGCCAATGCTTATGTCACGCAGTCTAACAGCATGGTATTGGGCAGTGTTGCCGGAATAAATACCGCCACTCAGACCGTCAATGTGGGAATCGGGACTATCGCACCGGCAGAACGCCTGCATGTGGAGGGAAAAATACGCATGGTAGATGGCAATCAAGGTGTAGGAAAGGTTTTGACCTCCGATGCCAACGGAACAGCAACATGGCAAAATGCAGCAACAAGTGATGACTGGACACTGACAGGTAATGCGGGAACTGTGGACGGCACGAATTTTATCGGGACAACCGATAATGTACCCCTCAATTTCAGAGTTAATAATCAAAAGTCCGGACGGATAGAAAATAGTGTCAATGGAAGTACATTCTTAGGCTATCAAGCAGGAAATAGCCAAACTGCAACCGATAGAAATAATGTGGGCGTGGGTTATCAAGCATTATTCAGCAATACAACAGGAAACCTCAACACCGCCAATGGGTATTATGCATTAAGGAGCAACACAACAGGAAACTACAATACCGCCAATGGGGTTTATGCATTATACAGCAATACAATAGGAAACTACAATACCGCCAATGGGGTTTATGCATTATACAGCAACACAACAGGAAACTACAATACCGCCACCGGGTATCAAGCATTAAGGAACAACACAACAGGAAGCTACAATACCGCCAATGGATATCAAGCATTATACAGCAACACCTCGGGTTATTGGAATATAGCTACTGGACAACAAGCTCTTTTTAAAAACACTATAGGTGAGGTAAATATAGCTTCCGGATTGCAAAGTCTAAATAATAATACGGAAGGAAGTTATAATAATGCTTATGGTTATCGAGGACTTTTTTACAATACCATAGGAAATTACAATATCGCAATAGGATATTCTCCTCTTTTATCCAATATTTCTGGGAATTATAACGCAGCTTACGGCTATAACGCTCTATACAGAAACACCACTGGGAATTTCAACATTGCTAACGGATATCAAACACTATTTTACAATACAACAGGAGAATTTAACACCGCCAATGGGTATCTAGCCTTATCCCGCAACACGATAGGAAGCAATAACACTGCCATAGGATACACAGCAGATGTGTCATTAGGAAATCTAACCAATGCTACTGCTATAGGTGCTTATGCTTATGTTTCGCAATCCAACAGCATGGTATTGGGCAGTATTGCAGGGACAAATGGTGCCTCCCAATCTGTCAATGTGGGAATCGGAACTATCGCACCGGCAGAACGCCTGCATGTGGAGGGAAAAATACGCATGGTAGATGGCAATCAAGGTGCAGGAAAGGTTTTGACCTCCGATGCCAACGGAACAGCAACATGGCAAAATGCAGCGACAGGTAATAACTGGATACTGACAGGCAATACCGGTACTGTGGACGGCACGAATTTTATCGGGACAAACGATAATGTACCCCTCAATTTCAGAGTCAATAACCAAAAGGCCGGACGGATAGAAAATAGTGTCAATGGAAGTACATTCTTAGGCTATCAAGCAGGAAATAGCCAAACTGCAACCAATAGAAATAATGTGGGCGTGGGTTATCGAGCATTGTACAGCAACACAACAGGATATAACAACACCGCCATAGGATATCAAGCATTATCTAATAACACAGGAGGACTGTCCAACACCGCCACAGGGTATCAAGCATTATGGAACAACACAATAGGAATTGTGAATGTCGCCACCGGAACTTATGCATTAAGGAGCAACACAACAGGAGGATATAACACCGCCAATGGAGTGGATGCATTATCTAATAACACAACAGGACTGTCCAACACCGCCAACGGGTATCAAGCATTATGGAACAACACAATAGGAAGTGCGAATGTCGCCACCGGAACTTATGCATTAAGGAGCAACACAACAGGAGGATATAACACCGCCAATGGGGTTTATGCATTACAGAGCGACACAACAGGAAGTTATAACACCGCCATAGGATACACAGCAGATGTATCATCGGGAAATCTAACCAACGCCACGGCCATCGGTTTTAATGCAAAAGTAGATGCGAGCAATAAAGTGAGAATTGGAAATACCTCAGTAACTAGCATTGGTGGTCAAGTGGGATTTACAAATTTTTCTGATGAGCGCATAAAAGACAATATACAGCAGGATGTGCAAGGTCTGAGTTTTATCATGAAATTAAAACCGGTAACTTATAATTTTAATATCAGACGCGAAAATGAAATAATGGGTATAGTAGATACGATTGACTGGGACAGTAAATACGATATAGAAAAAATACGGTTCAGCGGATTTATAGCGCAAGATGTAGAAAAAGCTGCAAAAGCGGTAGGATATGATTTTAGCGGAGTGGATAAACCTGCGAATGATAAAACTTTGTGGGGCCTGCGCTATGCCGAATTTACCGTCCCATTAGTCAAAGCAGTACAGGAATTAAGTCAGGAAAATGATACACTTAAAGCCGAAAGTGAAACGCTCAAAGCGAAAAATGATGAATTGGAAAAAAGAGTCGAGCGTTTAGAGAAGATGTTTTTGGATAGGTAAGTTAGAGCCAAGAATCATGTCATTTTGAATGTACGAAGTTAGAAGTACAAAATACGAGTTTCTATCGTCCATCGTCCACCCTACAGCCTCCCCAAACTCTCTTTCAGCTTCTCTAACTTCTCCTGTCCGTCCGCCAACTTTTGACGTTCTTTTTCTACAATTTCGGGTTTTGCGTTTTGAACAAAACGCTCGTTGCTCAATTTTTTACTGACAGATAGAATAAAACCTTCGTAATATTTGATTTCCTCTTCGATTTTAGCTTTTTCAGCTTCTGTATCAATAGTCAAACCGAGATCGATAAATATCTTGTCTGTACCCGCTAACTCAGTGATAAGATTAGGATTTTCATCAGGAATAGATAAAATCAATTTACTCACATTCGCCTTTTCTAAAATGGTGTTTTCAAACAATTTGTAGAAATCAGGATTTTGTGTGCTGATATAAATTGTAGCAGTTTCTTTCGGTGAAACTTGTGTTTTTGCACGTGCATTTCTGATAGCAGTGAAAAGAGTTTTCAGTTGCTCTCCATTTGCCAAAGCTGTTTTTTGAGCGGTATCAAATTTTGGATATTGCTGTAAGAAGATATCGTCTCCTTCATTTCTATCAACCAAAGTATGCCAAACTTCCTCTGTGATAAATGGCATAAACGGATGTAGCAAAATCATCGCTTGCTCAAAATAAGTGATAGTTCTGTCCAAAGTAGCTTTTGAAATAGGTTCACCATAAGGTGGTTTGATCCACTCCAAATACCAAGAACAGAAATCATCCCATATAAAGTGATACAACAATTTGATAGCTTCAGATAATCTAAATTCTGCGACCAATTTTTCTAATTCCGTACTCACTTCACTGATTCTTGCATCCATCCATCCAAATACGGAATTTAAAGCAGTATTATCTGCATCGTTGACCTCAAAACCTTTGATCAATCGAAGTGCATTCCAGATTTTATTACAGAAATTTCTACCTTGTTCGACTAGTTTGTCATCGTACAAAATATCATTTCCTGCAGGAGCAGATGACAACATTCCAAAACGTACTCCATCAGCACCATAATCTCTGATTAAGTCCAATGGATCAGGTGAATTGCCCAAAGATTTGGACATTTTTCTACCTTTTTTATCTCTTACGATACCGTGTAAATACACCGTTTTAAAAGGTATCAAGTCTGTATATTCTGTACCTGCAATTATCATTCTGGCTACCCAGAAAAATAAGATTTCAGGTGCAGTGACCACTACTTCAGTGGGATAGTAATATTTTAATTCAGGACACTTAGTCAAGTCAATTTTTCCTGTTTTGGCATTATAAGCTTCGTCAAAACCACCGAAAACTTGTAACGGCCACAACCATGATGATGCCCAAGTATCGAGTACATCTTCGTCTTGTTTTAAATCTGCAGCAGTGATACTAGCTTCTTTTGCTTGAGCTTCTTTTAAAGCTTCTTCAGGTGTAGCTGCTACCACAAAGGAACCGTCAGGCAAGTAGTAAGCCGGTATGCGATGTCCCCACCACAATTGTCTTGAAACACACCAGTCTCTGACATTTTCCATCCAGTGGCGATAGGTATTTTTAAACTTAGAAGGCAATAACTGCACTTCATCCGTTTCTACTACTTCCAAAGCTTTTTTCGAGACGCCTTGCATATCCAAAAACCATTGCAAAGATAATTTAGGTTCTACTACGGTATTGGTACGTTCTGACCTTCCCACTTTATTAGTAATGGTTTCAGTTTTTACTAAAAATCCACCTTCTTCCAAATCTTTGACAAAGATTTTTCTCAATTTGAATCTATCTATACCGATATATTTTTCGATTTCAACTTTTTCATTAGAAGTTCCATCATCATTCAGCATATCAATGACTTCCAAATTGTGTTTTTGCCCTAATTCATAGTCATTCACATCATGCGCAGGAGTGACTTTCAGACATCCTGTACCAAAATCTTTTTCTACATATTCATCAAAAATGATAGGTATTTTTCTATTCACAAAAGGTACGATAGCTGATCTTCCTTTCAGGTGTTGATACCTTTCATCTTCTGGGTGAATCGCTATGGCTGTATCTGCAAAAATCGTTTCAGGTCGGGTAGTAGCAATGACCACATACTCATTCTCCAAACCATCAATTGCATATCTCACATGATAAAGATTAGATTGCTCACCTGCTTCATTGTGGATGACTTCCTCATTTGACAAAGCTGTTTTTGCTTCCACATCCCAGTTGATCATTCTCAGACCACGATACAGATAACCCTTTTTATACAAATCCACAAAAACTTTAATCACAGCCTCGCTATACGCTTTATCCATCGTAAAAGCTGTCCTATCCCAATCACAAGAAGCACCTATTTTTTTCAATTGGTCTAAGATGATACCACCGTATTTTTCCTTCCATTCATAAGCATAATCCAAAAACTTCTCACGCGACAAGTCACTCTTTTTGATGCCACGCTCTCTCAACATTCTCACGACTTTTGCTTCCGTAGCGATAGACGCATGATCTGTCCCCGGCACCCAACAAGCATTATACCCTTTTTGCCTTGCTGTACGTATCAAAATATCTTGAATAGTATTGTTGAGCATGTGACCCATGTGCAAAACTCCCGTCACATTTGGCGGTGGAATGACGATAGTATAAGCCTCCCTTTCATCCGGAGTGGACTTAAAATATTGATTTTGCATCCAATGTTGATACCATTTATCCTCTACATTAGACGGGTCATACGTTTTTTTTATCTCGCTCATTGCAATCCCTCAAGTTTATAAACAAGTCGCAAAATTACGCAATTTTGAGCTATTATATCTATGAATGAATATGATTTTGGCATACAAATGTCTTGATGGAGACTTGGAGTTTTCATCAAATACTTTTACTTATTCACACTTACTCATCTTTTAAACAATTTTTATCTAATCTATAAGCTTTTAAATCCGTAATTTTGCAGTGAAATTGATTCAATCATTATACAAAGCTTTTTATGATTCACTTCTTCGAGTCAAACTCTAATTTTATCTATGCAGTCCAAACTGAAAATGACCTCTCATCTACCGATATTGAGAAGCTCAACTGGCTTTTCGGTCATTCCACTTATTTAAACGTGAAAGAAATAAAGGGGCATTTTATCGGACCACGTTCTACCATGATTTCTCCTTGGAGTACCAATGCCGTAGAAATAGCGCAAAATTCCGGTATAGAAACCATCACCAGAATTGAAGCCTATCAAAAATATACGGATGAAAATCAAATAGAGTTTGACAAAATGCTTTCTCAAAAATATGAAGTCTTAAATCAGAAAATCTATCACACAGATATACAACCTGAACCTATCTTGTTAATAGATGACATCAGAGAATACAATAAAAATGAAGGCTTGTCGCTCAGTGAAGAGGAAGTAGAATATCTTGAAAAGCTATCTAAAAAGCTCGGCAGGAAATTAACGGACTCTGAAGTTTTCGGTTTTTCCCAAGTCAATTCCGAACATTGTCGTCATAAAATTTTTAACGGTACGTTTGTCATCGACGGTATAGAGAAGCCTTCATCATTGTTTAAATTGATAAAAAAAACTTCTACAGCCTCACCGAATAGTATTGTTTCAGCTTATAAAGACAATGTCGCTTTTATAAAAGGTCCGAAAATTGAGCAATTTGCTCCGAAAAAAGCAGACCAACCTTCAAATTACGAAATAAAAGAAGTGGGCACGGTCATTTCGTTAAAAGCCGAGACCCACAACTTCCCTACGACAGTAGAACCTTTTAACGGTGCGGCTACCGGATCGGGTGGTGAAATTAGAGATAGATTAGCAGGAGGTCAAGGTGCTATCCCTCTCGCCGGCTCTGCGATTTACATGACCTCTTACCCGCGTATCGGTAAACATCCTTGGGAAAAAAAGATACCTGTAAGACCTTGGTTATACCAAAATCCCAAAGATATTTTGATAAAAGCCTCTAATGGCGCTTCCGACTTTGGAAATAAGTTTGGACAACCTTTGATTTGTGGTTCATTATTAACTTTCGAACATGAAGAAAAAGGAGAAGTCACTGCTTTTGACAAGGTCATCATGTTAGCCGGCGGTATCGGTTACGGGAAAGCCGATCAAGCTAATAAGATGAAACCCGCAAAAGGTGATAAAATCATCGTGATGGGCGGCGATAATTATCGTATTGGTATGGGTGGTGCGGCAGTTTCTTCCACAGATACCGGCTCTATGGGCAGTGCGATAGAGCTCAATGCGATCCAACGTTCCAATCCTGAAATGCAGAAACGGGTTGCCAATGTCATTAGAGCAATGGCAGAATCGGATAAAAACCCTATTAAATCTGTACATGATCACGGTGCCGGCGGTCATCTCAACTGTCTATCCGAATTGGTAGAAGAAACCGGCGGACATATTAATTTGGACAAACTACCCGTAGGAGATCCTACCCTATCCGCCAAAGAAATCATTGGCAATGAGTCCCAAGAACGAATGGGATTGGTCATTGCTGAAAAAGATGTAGCGTATTTCAAATCAGTAGCGGAAAGAGAGCGCGCTCCTCTATTTGTAGTAGGTGAAATAAGCGACGATTCCCAGTTTATAATCAAATCTGAAAAAAGTGGTGAGAAATCGGTAGATTTTCAATTATCAGACATGTTTGGAAGCTCTCCTAAAACCATCATGGAAGGCAAAACCGACAACAAAGTCTATCAGGCTATCACTTATGACAGTAAAAATTTCGAGAAATATTTAGAAAACGTTTTACAATTGGAAGCCGTTGCTTGTAAAGATTGGTTGACCAATAAAGTGGACAGATGTGTAGGCGGACAAGTAGCCAAACAACAAACCGTGGGACCTATCCAACTTCCTCTCAATGATTGTGGGGTGATGGCTTTGGATCGAAATGGAATCAACGGTATTGCAAGTTCGGTAGGACATGCTCCTGCCATTGCTTTGATAGACGAAAAAGCCGGTAGTCGGGTCGCCATTGCAGAAGCATTGACCAATATTATCTGGGCACCTTTACAAGAACAACTAAAAAGTGTCTCTTTATCCGCCAATTGGATGTGGGCGTGCCGTGAGAAAGGTGAAGATGCCAGATTATACAATGCAGTAGAAGCATGTTCGGAATTTGCTGTCAGCTTAGGTATCAACATTCCTACCGGGAAAGATTCTCTTTCCATGAAGCAAAAATATCCCCATCAAGATGTGATAGCTCCGGGTACCGTCATTATTTCTGCCGCTGCTCATTGCAACAATATCAGAAATGTAGTAGAGTGTTTGTTGAAAAAGAATGACCACGCTATCTATTATATCAATCTTTCTGCTGATGATTACAAATTAGGAGGTTCCTCTTTTGCCCAAACCTTAAACAAGGTAGGCGAAAAAGCACCGGATGTAAAAGATGCCGCTTTCTTTAAAAGAGCTTTTAACACCATACAGACACTGATATATAACGGAAAAATAGATGCAGGTCACGACATAGGCTCCGGCGGATTGGTTACAACTTTATTGGAATTGTGTTTTGCAGACAATGGATTGGGTGCAGATATTGACTTATCAGATATTCATAAAAAAGATATCATTTCATTACTATTCGCAGAGAACGTAGGTATCGTTTTTCAAGGAGATGCCTCTATTGAAAAAGATTTGGAAGACAACAAAATTACTTTTCACAAGATTGGAAAAGTCAATACCAATGGGCAATTAAATATCGTGTCCGGCGACCAAAATTTTCACTTAGACATTGCTAAATGGAGAGATATCTGGTATCAGACTTCTTATCAATTTGACAAACTGCAATCGGGAGAAATCAAAGCAAAAGAGCGTTTTGACAATTATAAAAACCAACCCCTACAATTTAAGTTTCCCCAAAATTTTGACGGGAAGAAACCTCTTTATTTAGGTAAAAGACCTTTAGCCGGTATTATCCGTGAACAGGGAAGTAATTCCGAAAGAGAATTGGCCTATGCCTTACATATAGCAGGATTTGATGTAAGAGATATTCACATGACAGACCTGACTTCAGGCAGAGAAACATTGGAAGACATACAATTTCTTGGTGCCGGTGGTGGATTTGCCAATTCTGACGTACTCGGATCCGCTAAAGGATGGGCAGGCACATTCAAATATAATGAAAATGCCAATAAAGCACTCAAAAACTTCTTTCAACGAGCTGGCACCTTGTCTATTGGTATCTGCAATGGTTGTCAATTATTTATGGAATTAGACCTGATATATCCGGAGCACAAACAACATCCTAAAATGCTGAGAAATGACAGTAAAAAACACGAGACTGTCTTTACATCTTTAAAAGTACAAGACAACAATACAGTGATGTTTTCCACTTTATCAGGTAGTACTCTCGGTGTCTGGTCTTCACATGGAGAAGGTAAGTTTTACTTTCCTTTATCTGAGGAAAACTATCATATCGTTGCAAAGTTTGGCTACGAAGGATTTCCGGCTAATCCCAATGGCGCTATGTATAATGCAGGCATCATAAGTGACAAATCAGGGAGACATATCGCAACCATGCCACACATAGAGCGTTCGGCTTTACAGTGGCAATGGGCAAATTATCCGCAAGGAAGACATGATGAAGTCAGTCCGTGGATAGAAGCTTTTGTGAATGCCCGTGAATGGTTGAAACAGAATATATAGTATAGAGTGCTTTTATTTACTTTATTTTATTATCTAAATTTTTTCTTACCTTTACAAGTTGAGATACTAAAATAGTTTCGTCCATGAGATTTATAATCCTCTTTTTATCCATATTGATCCCCCATCTTGTTAATGCTCAAAATAGCGTTGATGATTACTTTACTTTTTACATTACACCTGATACGGCAGAGGCAGGGTCTGCTGGTACTTGGCAAGCAATCATAAAAGCAAAACAAGAAATTCCTGTCAATTCAATGTTTAAGTTGAAATTTGTCAAGGGAACAAAAGTTCTACAAAAAGCATCTCCCCAGCTTCCCGGTTTTGTAAAAGGAAGTACCAATGCACAAGGTGCCACAATCAGTATCAATAGTATTGCACGCTCCTATGATGAAAACTTACCTTTTTGGGAAATGAATGTTCAAGATTTGGTCATCACCTTTTTTGTCAGAAATGCCGGAGTGTTGGAAGGAGATTCGATTATTATTGGAATAGGTGACGGCAATGGTGAAAAAGCCTACGCCCCTATTCACACAACTGCCACTGTAGAAAATTTAGAAATCGCCATGTCAACAAGTGGCGTAAAAAATTTAAACTTATCTAATCAACAACCCGTTTTTAAAATCAGACCCAAATCAACTCAAAGAATATTACTTTTTGCAAGCTCGGTCTTAAAAGAGGGCGAAGAAGGAAAGCTCTTAATCACCAATGAAGATGAATTTAAAAATCTCAACGATAGATTCGTCGGTGATATCCAATTAAATTCAAATTCTCCTGATGAAATCACACTCCCCAATATCATTCACATCAGCGCATCAGATTCAGGGAAGATTGAGATTCCGTTTACCATTTTTAAGGAAGGCTCTTATGTCATTACAGGAACATACCTCGATGGTAATATACCGGTAAAATCTTCTAATCCTATCAGAGTGGACAATCATAGACCTCATATCTATTGGGGTGATTTACATAGTCATGGAGCACCCAGTCGCGACGGAATCGGTCGTGGAAGATATGCTTATGCCCGTTATGCAAGAGGTTTGGATTTCTTTTGCGCCACCGACCATGCTGATCACGGCATGACCATTTTCGGTATATCAGATAGAGAATGGGAGAGACAGAAGAAGGAAGTATTAGAAAGCCATGAACCGGGGAAATTCATCCCTTTTATCGGTTATGAGAACAGTTTTTTATTCCCGACCGGTCATTACAATATCATCTTTAATGTAAAGGATGAAGATTTAGACAGTGTACCAATGTGGCCAATGCGTCGGGTCAACGACATACAAACGATTTGGTCTTTAGCCCAAAATGTCGGAATGGATGTTTTAACAATACCTCATCATTGTGGTAAAGTTTTTAATTACAATGACGAAAAAAATGAATGTAAAAACTGCAATTCTTTTGGAGGGATTCAATACAATGAAAAATACAAGAGATTAGTAGAAATATATAGCTTTCACGGCCTTTCCGAAAGTTACAATCCCAACCATAATTTAGATTATAGCAAAAGGAGTAATATAGCCCGTTCTTACGACGGACCTAACTATGTGCAAGATGCTTGGGCAATGGGAGAAAAATTAGGTGTGATTGCAAGTAGTGACGATCATTTTGGACAACCGGGTCTAATTGTCAATGGCGTTGCTGCCGTCTTAACGGATGAACTGAGTAGAGATGCCTTGTTTAAAGGATTGTATAACAGACATTCTTATGGCACTACCGGTGAGCATATATGGGTGGATTTTAGAGTCAATGAGCAATTAATGGGTTCTACCATCAAGATTGCCTCTCATTCAAAACCTGTGATCAATTTCGACATTATGGGTACAGATTCGATTGATTATGTCGAGGTACTAAAATGGGACTTCAAACGAGGTGTTTATGAGAAGGGGCATCCTAAGTATGAGGTGATAGCCAAATACACTACCGACCTGAGTCACCCGACAATAATGAAGAAAGAGTTTATTGATGAAGGTGTCGCCGATTCCTGCCTGTATTACCTGAGAGTCAAACAGACAGATTCTATTTTGGACTTTTTAGAATACAAACAAGTTTGGGCATGGACGAGTCCGGTCTGGGTGAGCTATGCCACTGACATTGATAGGACAGACTCCCTAAAATCTTATGCACCTGAAGTGGATGGCAAGCAAATCATACACTCTTGGACGATGTATGACAACTTTGGCGTTACAAAATATGAGATAGAGAAAATAAACGAAATCGGTGTTTGGCAGACTATCTTTACACTCACTCCTATTGACACGGCAATCTTAGAATTTGATTATGTAGAAACAAAGCCCAAAAACGGATGGAATACATATCGTATCAAATATACCACCTCAAAAGGAGAAGAGAAATACTCGCAGCCTGTCACGCTACATATTGAATTGGATGTGATAGATGATTTTTCTTATAGTTTTGAAAACGGAAGTATTCTATTAGATTGGAGAATCAGCAAAGAATCTCATACAGAATATTCTACCATAGAACTGCAAGATGGAGACGATTTTAAACTTCTATCTAAAATTGAAGCTGATTATGATCCTTTTGAGCTGCTCTCTCTTTATAATTATAATACCGGAATTTCTGAGACAGGAACTTACACATTTAGACTAAATCTATACTCAAACCAACAAGTCATCGACAGCAAATTGCTCACCGTAGAAATAATACCTACAAATATCAACCAGCAGGAGGAAGAAGCTGAAAATTTTGTTTTGAAGACAAATATCATTTCACCTGACAATCCTTTCATAGAATACAAAATCAATAGAAAGCTATTAGGCTCTAAAGCTTACATTATAGATTTAAGTGGAAGATTGGTAAAAGATTTGGGGACTATCGACGAAGCAGATATTTGGAACAGAATTTTTCTTGGAGATTTATCTTTAGGCAGTTTCAGAATAGTGGTTCAAGGGAAAAATAAGTTAAAATCTTTACCTTTTATGATTGTACACTAATATATTATCCATTCTCGCTCAAAGTTTTTTCCATCAACCGGGAATTATGTTTGTATTTGAATAAAATGGCAAAAGATATTGCTACAATCAGCGAATATGAAGCAAAACTCAACCAAATTCTTGGCCAATCTTTAATAGTCATCGCACTGCTTAAAACTCCTTGGGCATCCACCGATATTCCTCTGTCTTGAAGTGTTTGTAAAAGATGACTATTATCAATAGTCGTATGCAAATAAGTAGCCAAGTCTGTGATTTGGGTATAGTGTTTTGTAAAAAATAAATCTATTATCTTTCCGGAAGTATAACTGCCAAAAATAGCTCCTATTCCGTTGGTCATCATCATAAAAAGACCTTGTGCTGAGGAACGCATATCGGACGTCGTACTGATTTCGGTATAAATAGAACCTGAAATATTAAAGAAGTCAAATGCCATTCCATATACTATACAGGAAAAAATAATCAATACGATTCCCCAATCTTCGGGACTTCCCAAACCAAAAAATCCAAACCTCAATACCCAAGCCAGCATACTCATCAACATCACCATCTTGATACCGAATTTTCTAAGAAAAAACGGAATCGTCAAAATGAAAAAGGTTTCTGATACCTGAGAGATGGACATAATCAAAGTAGAGCGTTTGATAAGAAACGAATCTGCATATTGCGGAAAAAACTTAAACTCATCCAAAAATAAGTCACCGTAGGCATTTGTTAATTGAAGTGCCGCACCCAACAGCATAGAAAATACCATAAACAATGCCATCCGATAGTTCTTAAATAGCTTAAAAGCGTCTAAACCCAATATCTGTATCCAACCATTTTTTTTCTGTTGATGATCTTTTAAAGGCTCACAAGCCGGTAAGGTAAACGCATAGATTCCCAGCGCAATAGCGGATAGTCCACCGATATAAAATTGAACTTCCGTCGCTTTGTTACCTGTTAAATTTGTCACCCACATTGCAGCTATAAATCCGATAGTTCCAAAAACCCGGATAGGTGGAAAATCCTTCACTACATTGAGACCATTATTTTTCAAAATAATATAAGAAACCGAATTATTGAGGGCTATCGTAGGCATATAGAAACACATCGCTAACAGCATCACCCAAAAAAAGCTATCAGGCTCTTGAACTCTGGATAAAGAAATCAGTACGATACCGTAGGAAAGATGTAAAAGTCCAAAAAGTTTTTCTGCATTCATCCATCTGTCTGCAATGATACCGGTCACAGTAGGCATAAACAACGATGCAATTCCCATTGTGGAAAAAATCAAACCAAATTGGGTGGCATTCCATCCTTTTGTACCAAACCAGTAATTTGCAATTGTAATTAACCAGGCTCCCCAAACAAAAAACTGGAAAAAATTAACAATGGTCAGCCTGTTTTTTATACTCATATATCCTTGAAAAATTTAGATATTACTATAAAAAGAAGCACTATTCCGCCAAACGTCGATTTCGGACAATAATAAAATTATTGAGTAAAATGATACTCAATCCGAAAACAAGGTAGGCAACAAGTGTCAGTACGACATTGCGTATAACAATATTTGTAGGCATCATTTCTAAATTGTATATAGGATACGGATATATTTTCGTGAAATAACCATGTGTAAAAATCACTGCCGCATAGACAGCCGGAAACCACAACCAAACAAAAGTTCTTTGGTAAGGCAAAGGTTTTTTATTTGTAAAAAGTAACCAATAGAGGGTATAAATGGCAGGCACTATATAGTGAAAAATGAGATTGGTAAGAGCAACCTTCCCGGTAGGATTCCAATATCCGGCAAGAAAAAAGTGATAAATAGTAAAAACGATTAGGATATAGGTCAAAGCAGCACTTTTAGCCTGTATCGTCGTGAGGGAATTTTTTACATTAAATACAAAAAGCCAGAAGAGTGCGCATATCAAGACATTGGTCCAAATCGTCATAAATAAAATTGAAATTTTTGCAGATGTCCAAAAAGAAAGCCCTTGACTGACTGCTCTTTCTTGGATGATTATCCACTGCACTATCAAGCCAAAACTTGAAACAAGTGCCGCTATTATTTCATAGACTTTTTTAGTGACAATAAATGTCGATAGCTCCGCAAAATTTTTCTTGTTGATATAAAGTTCCATTTTTCTTAAAGTATATTATTAAACCAATTTGTAATTTTCTACTGCAATTTTAAGAAATCTACATAAAAACCTATTGTTTTTTTATAATCAGGTAAATATAAACTTTCATTTACTCCATGAAAACCTTTTGGATCTAACATTGGACTGAATTTATAAATATTTTTGGTTATCAGGTCAAAATGCTTGGAATCGGTACCTCCTATCATCAAAAACGGACTGACGACCGTATTATCAAAATTGAGATGAATGGCATCAGACAAATGTTCAAAAGCTGTATTGTCAGTCGGAGAGACATCTGTCGCCTCCATATTTTCACCTACTATTTTAATCTCCACCAAAGGATTGTTGATTGCCTTTTCAGTGTGTGCTATCACATCATCAATTGTATTTCCGGGTAATAATCTGTAATTGATATTGGCTGTGGCGACATCGGGGACGACATTTGCCTTGTTTCCGGCATGTATAATCGTGGGCACCATAGAAGTTCTTATCATCGCATTTCCTGAAGCCGAAGCACTGTAAATTTTAAAAATGACAGATTGAAACAGCCATTGATTGCTCATTGCCAAGCGGTTGATAAATTTGGAATGGGGAGCTACATAACTCATAAAATCTTTGACAGAAGGTGATAGATGTGCAGGAAAAGGATGCAAACTTAAATCGTGGATGGCTTTTGACAAGACATCTATGGAATTATCTTTTGCCGGCATGGAAGAGTGTCCTCCATCAGTCCGTACAGACAAGTCCAAGTTGAGAAATCCTTTTTCTGAGGTTCCAATCAATGCGACCGGCTGGGTGACACCCGGTATCATGTTTGTAGTAACAAAACCACCTTCATCCAAAACAAACTCTGCCGTAATCTTTCTTGAATGTAAAAGCTTAGCCATTTCCAAAGCGCCTGACTCCCCTCCTATTTCTTCATCATGTCCAAAAACGAAATACAAATCTCGTTTAGGTCGAAAATTTCCTTTCAGTAAAAAGTCTATTGCCTCTAATTGTGACATCAGATTCGCCTTGTTGTCAATAGCCCCACGTCCTATCAAAAAGCCATCTTTGACAGTTCCGGCAAAAGGTGGAACAGACCATAAATCTTTGGTATCTTCTGATACAGGTACTACATCTATATGAGCCATCAAGACTCCCGGCAATAACTCCGTTTGCGTTCCTTTCCAGTGCAGCATCAGGGAGTAACGGTTAACCGTTTCAACCTCTAAATTTTCAAAAACATCAGGAAAAGTTTCCTTTAAGAATTGATGAAATTGCAAGAAAGGTTCATAGTCCACCCAACTTGTGTCTTCATAAGAAACAGTGGGGAAAGTGATAGCCTTTGACAACCTTTCATTTTCACCACTTATCTTGTTAATATCCGTCTTATCGGTTTTAACTTCTATTTGTTGCTTGCCAAAATTGAAATAATTATAAGCTAAAATTACAATTACTATTAAAAGCAATATTCCTATTACACTTAAAATCTTCTTCATCCAAAATACTTATGCGATAAAGTTATATCTTTTTTAATAGATAGAAGCCAAACATCTCACTTTCTACTTCAATAATAAATATCACTTACAAGAAAGAAGAAATTTATATGTGTTATTCGTCTGTTATTTCCAACCGCCGCCCAAAGCTTGGTAAAGACTAACAGTACTGAACAGTTTGCTCACTTTTGTATTAATCAAATCAAAACTGGAGTTAAGCGCATTATCCTGTGCTATCAGCACTTGGATATAACTTGTAGAACCATAGCCACGTTTAAACAGTTCGGTAACATCTTCTACTGCCTGATTGAGAAGGTTATTCGCTTCTGTTTTCACTTCTATACTTTTTTCAGTGTATTCGATACCGTAAAGCGCATCAGATACTTCTTTGGTCGCATTCAGCAAAGCGCCTTCTAATCCCAATAAAGCCTGATCTTGTTGTAATTTGGAGACTTCATATTGAGTTTTTAAAGCACGTTGGTTAAAGATAGGTGCCATAATTCCCGCTGCAATATTGGAAGCCCAAGATTTAGGGTCAAACCAATCAGTAATCTTTTGCGCATCAAAACCACCTCTACCACTGATTGTCAGTGCCGGATACATATTGGCTTTGGCGACGTTGGTCAATTCAAAAGCTTGTCTATACGCACTTTCAGCAGCTCTCACATCCGGTCTGTTATTCAATAACTGCAAAGGTACGCCGACATTCAATTCACTGCTTAGAGATTGATTGCCCAAGGTCGTTCTTTGAATATCGTGTGGTTCATCTCCCATCAAAATGCTGATGACATTAGACAAAAGGTGAGATTGCTCTTCCAAACCGATAAGAATTGCTTTTGTACTGATATATTGAGCTTCTGCTTGCTGCACATCCGCATTGGTCACTGTACCGAGACCGGCTTCCATGATAGCTTTGGTCGTTTCAAAACCTGTCTTACGAGTATCTAAAGTACTTTGAGTGACTTTTATCTGTTCGTCTATGGCGAGCAATTGAAAATAAGCGGTAGCAATTCCACTAATTAATCCGGTGGTAACAGCTTGATGTGCCGCAACAGTTTGAAGATAAGATGCATTGATAGCCCGTCTTTCACTTCTCAACTTTCCCCAAATATCAGCTTCCCACGCTAAATTTCCACCGATACTCCAAGTATTCATGGTGGTTGTACCAAATCTACCTTGCAAACTATTTTGTGAAATACGGGTTCTGCCATAAGTCAGGTCGGCAGAGAATGTAGGTACATTATTGAGCTTCCCTTGTTTGACATAAGCATTGGCAATATCGATCTGTTTGAGGGCAACTCTGATATCAATATTGTTTGCCAAAGCTCTTTTGATATACCCTTGCAATAAAGAATCCGTAAACATTTCTTGCCAAGAAATATCCGCCATAGTCAAACTATCTGCACTTAAAGTATCCGTGTTGAAATAGTTTTTCCCCACCACATTTTGAGGCTGTTGGTATTCCTTTGCGACAAAACAGGATTGTAGTGCCAATACAGAAAGGATAATGATATAATTTTTATTAAAAATTTTCATATTTACTTTAATTCAGAATTATAATTCTTTAGTTGGTTGATCAAATTCGGGCGTACCGACTAATTTTTCTTGTAGCCATTGGAAGAAGACAAATAAGGTAGGTATAACAAAAATAGCCGTCAAAGTACCTATTAATAATCCACCGACTGCGCCGGTACCGATAGAACGGTTTCCCACTGCTCCTACTCCATTTGCAAAAGCAAGTGGCATCAGACCCAAAATAAATGCGAATGAGGTCATCAAAATCGGTCTCAGACGAGCTTTTGCTCCATCTATGGCAGCATCAAAAATGGTTTCCCCGTGTCTTCGTCTTTGTACAGCAAACTCCACAATCAGGATGGCATTCTTCGCCAAAAGTCCGACCAGCATGATCAATGCAATCTGTAAATAAATATTATTTTCCAAACCTGCTAATTCGGTAGTAAAATATGCGCCGAAAATACCCAAGGGTACTGATAGCAATATTGAGAAAGGTAAAAGGTAACTTTCGTATTGGGCAGCCAATAAGAAATAAGTAAAGATAACTACCAATATGAAAATCATAGTCGTCTGATTTCCGGCAGTCACCTCTTCACGAGTCAAACCGGAATAACCGATACCATATTCTTGCGGCATTTTAGCCACTTCTTGTTGTATGGCAGTCAAAGCATCTCCCGTACTGTAACCGGCGGCCGGTGCACCCACAATTTTAGAAGAGTTGTACATATTAAATCTGTTAACAGATTGTGGCCCATAGACTCTTTTCATTTTAATAAATTGATTGATAGGTGCCATATCTCCTGAATTGGTTTTGACATACAATTTATTCAAATCTTCCAACGAAGCCCTGTCTTCCGGCCCTGCCTGTATATATACACGATATTGTTTACCAAAACGAGTAAAGTCAGCCGCATAAATACTACCAATATAACCTTGCAGAGTTCTGAATATACTATTGATATTGACTCCTGCTTCCAAAGCAACAGGGATATTGATATCTAATTGATATTGTGGATAATCCGTCCTGAAAGCACCGTTAGCGTACATTATTTCAGGTCGTTGATTCAGTGCCATCAATAAGTTTTGGGTCTCTTTACTCAAATCGTTGAAGCTTCCTCCGGATCTATCCAAAAGGCTAAATTCAAAACCCCCGGATGCGCTATAACCCGGTACACTTGGGGGACTGAAGAAAATGATATTTGCATCTTTAATGGTAGATGCTATTCCAAAAAGTTTCCCAGTAATAGCTTTTACAGATTTTTCCACTTCTTTACGTTGTCCCCAATCATCCAATTTGATAAAACCAATACCATAGTTTTCACCTTGACCGTTGATAATACTATAACCACCTACAGTAGAAATCGTATTTACACCCGGGATTTGTAAAACTTTTTCGGCTAATTCCTTATTAACTGCTGCTGTTCTATCCAAAGTGGCAGCCGGAGGCAATTCTATATTTGCAAAAATTACTGATCTATCTTCATCAGGAACAAAGCCTTTTGACAATCTTGAAGAAGACCATATAATTCCAACTACTGCCAAGATTAAAATCAATGGTGTCAGAAATTTCAAATTATGGAAAATATGTAATGCTTTTGTGTACCTCTTTAAAACTGCATCAAAGGCGGCATTAAAACCAACACCAAATCTTTTGAAGAATCCTATTTTCTCATCTTCGTTATGTGGCTTTAAGAACAATGCACAAAGCGCAGGACTCAATGTCAAAGCGTTAACAGCAGAAATAACGATTGCCGTCATCAAGGTGACACCAAATTGCCGGTAAAAAACGCCTGTCGGACCTTGAATAAATGTCACCGGGATAAATACCGCCGCCATCACCAAAGTAATAGAAACAATTGCGCCCGCTATCTCATCCATTGCTTCTATCGTCCCTTTTCTGACATTCTGTTCTCCTTGGTCTATTTTGGCATGTACCGCCTCCACCACCACTATGGCATCATCCACCACAATACCAATCGCCAATACCAAAGCAAACAAGGTCAATAAGTTAATGGAATATCCAAAAATATTCAGGAAGAAGAAAGTACCAATGATAGATACCGGTACTGCAATTGCAGGTATCAAAGTAGAACGCAAATCTTGTAAGAAGACAAACACCACGATAAATACGAGTATAAAAGCTTCTATCAAAGTATGCACTACTTTCTCTATGGAAGCATCCAAAAATTCATTGGTATCGTAAGTGACTGAAATGTGATAGCCTTTAGGGAAATCTTTTTCAAACTCGGCCAAATGTGCTCTGATTTCTTTAATAACCTCTTGCGCATTAGAACCTTTGGTCTGATTGATAGACATAGAAACGGTAGGGTATTTGGCATCTGTTCTTGAAGTCACTTGGTAATTTTGACCACCTAATTCTATATCCGCCACATCACCCAATCTCAAATAATCACCATTACCCAAAGCTTTGATGATAATATTTTCATACTGTTGTTCTTCATTGTAACGACCGGGATAAGTAATCGTATAGCTGAAAGCTTGTCCCGTATTTTGACCGATAACACCTGCCGCCGCTTCCTGACTTTGTGAGCTAATTGCATTCGTTACATCCGAAGGATCAATATTGTACAATGCCATTTTATCAGGTTTGAGCCAGATTCTCATAGAATAAGTTTTGGAACTATATACACCTACATCACCCACACCATTAATACGTTGCAAGTCCGGTACAATATTGATTTGCATATAGTTAGACAAATCTACTTCACCCAAATCAGGATTGGTACTGTAAAAGTTCAGATACATCAACGCATCTGTTTGTTGCTTTTTAGTGGAAACACCTGTCTGTTTTACCTCTGCCGGCAAAAGCGGATTAGCAAGTGCTACCCTATTTTGAACGTTAACGGCTGCAATATCAGGGTCATAATTTTGGTCAAAATAGACAGTAATTTGTGCCATCCCATTGTTTGAAGCAGTAGAAGTCATATAAGTCATACCTTCTACCCCATTAATTTTTTCTTCAATCGGAATCACCACACTTTCAAGTACCGTAGTCGCATTTGCACCCGGATAGGTCGCCATTACTTGTACCGTAGGAGGTGCAATATCGGGATATT
>JAMLHH010000038.1 GCA_023957215.1 Chitinophagales bacterium | reverse complement strand
TAGGGTTTGTAAAATGCATTTTACGAATATATTCGTAATGGTCAGGTTTATCCTTCAAGCCGAAATCTATTAAAAAATGATCATCTACTTTATAAAGTGAAACTTCTTTCTTCTCCGGATCAAAATAATAATGTATCATGGGAGCTTCTTGTGGCAACATCACTAAACCTACCGCCACTCTATCCTGATTGCTGTTATTAGATAATGATGCATGTGCTAATCTATGGTCAAAGATGACAGCATCTCCTTTTTTTAATTCAATATTGGTTAAAAATCTTTCATGTACCTCACTTAGATTTCCACGATAAGGGAAATGTGTGTTTGAACCTCGTATTTGAGATAAAAACTTATGGCTGTTTTCAACTATTTGGAAAGAGCCATTGTGTAAATTTGTATCAACTAAAGGTATCCAAACCGTCATTCCGGCATATTTACCTTCATCTACCAACATCCAATCTTGGTGTACGGAAACTTCACCTTTTTCACCCGGCATTTTTACTAAGAAGTAGCCATATATCGGACGATAATTCAGAAATAAATCTTTTGTTTTATTGAATAAGATAGGTCGTATAAAATGATCTATATGTTCTCGATACGATTTATCGTTGTTCCAATGTGAACTGTAAAAAGTATCATTGGACGCACGTGGTACAGATTTATAAAAATCTGCAAATGTTTGGATATCGTCTTCGTTTAAAAGATTTGGCACAATGATATATCCATTTTCTTGGAAGGAGGTTTCATTATTTACTGATTTGAAAACTGTTCTCATTTTACTAATTCCTTTATTAATTGGTCATTTAAAAATACCATCTTATCACTTGAAAACTGTGTATAAGGATAATTTTTGGGATTTTCGCCCATGATATATTGGGTAAAAAAATCGATATCTACACAATGTTTTTCTATCTCATTTCCCACTTGATGATAATGTATAAGAGTTGTTTCTTTGGGTTTCATGGTGCAGTTGAGTGCCGGCCGGGTTTCTTGAGTCTGATTAGCAAGAGAACCATGAAAGAGTCTGTGGTCATAGATGACCACCTCACCTGCCCGCAAGTACAGAGTACGAGTATTGAGTTTTATGTTTGGCAGATTACCACTTTCCAAAACTTGAAATAAATAAGGTCCCCCTCTGAAGCTTAAACCTATTTGATGGCTCTCTTCTAAGACTATCAGAGCTCCGTTTTGAGTGGTAATATCAATTAAAGGTGTCCAAAATGCCAAAGATATGGCATCTCGTTCATCCACCATAGACCAATCCATGTGCAAAGGGAAATTACCTTCCGGTCCGGGTTCTTTGACGACGAAGGATGCATAAACCGGCTCGTAATCATCTATTAATTGTTGTGAAAGTGGATAGTAAATAGACTGTATTAAATCGTTTACTTTTTTTCTATACTCTAAGTTATTATTGGTTGATGTGGAGTGAAAACCTTTACTGATATTAGGTTTAGTAGTATAAAAGGCATGTTGAAGTGTCTTTAATTGCTCATCATCTAAAAAAGGTAAGACGACATAGCCCTTGGTTCGCAACTTTTTCTCAAAGATTGGATTTTTAAAAATAGTTCTTTCCATGATTATCTGTATTGAGCTAAAAAATAATCTTTCAGAAATCTGAATTTAGAATATGGTCTAATCGGATAATGAAAAGACTCAGTTTTTGTATATTCGGTAATATCATCATTTAAGGCATACCGGGTAAAGAAATCAGGTTCGACTTTCATCTTTTGTATGGTATCTCCGGTTTCAGATTTAAAAAAATGTAAGATTGGGGCTTCTTTAGGAACCATTACATTAGAGACGGCCAAACGATTAGTGAAAGACTGATTGTCAAAAGAACCGTGTATCAATCTCTCATCAAAAATAACCGCATGCCCCTTTTTCACCTCTAACATTTTAGTGAAATATTTTTTAATATAGTTAGAAATATGCCAATAAGGACCTTCGATATTTCTTCCTCTATAAGGAATATCAAAATGATGAGATCCGCTTATCACATGTAAAGCACCATTGTTTATGTTTGTATCAACCAAAGGTATCCATACATTGACTGCAATAAATTCTTTCTCATCCACGAAAGTCCAATCCTGGTGATAATCCAAAAGGCTTTTTTCCTGTGCCTTTTTTACCATAAAATTAGCAAAGACCGGCTTATAGTCTATTAATACATTAGAAAGTTTTCGTGGAATAATAGATGAAATCAGCTCATTGACTTTCACTCTGTAATTCTTATCATGATGCCAGATGCTTGTATAAAACGCCTCTGATTTTACAGGCTCAATTTTTTGATGTTCTTCCAAAAGGAAATTGATTTCATTCTCGTCCAAAAGCGTAAAAACGACAAATCCCTCCTTTTTTAAAATAGAGTTTAATTCGGGATTGTAGAAAACTTCTCTCATGGCTACTTAGATTAAAATTTAGTGAATTTTATTTCGTACCAGTCAGCAGGCATAAATTCTGCCTGACCATCAAATAAGACAATCCCATTCTTTGTTTCAAAATCAGAGCGGATACGAATATCGTCTTGAAAGTCAAAGCTTTTAACAAAATCGAGTTTCACATCCATTTTTCTGATATGTGAAATTAGAGGATTTAAACTCATCACTTGGTATTTGTAATATCTATTGATATTATCTATTACTTTTTTGATTCGTTTTTGCATTTGTTTATCACTACTCTCACGAATATAGAAATCTTTGATGTAAACAAAGCCTCCTGGTTTAACAATTTTATATGCTTCGCTTAAAACTTTTTCCGGAGCGTAAGAATGCCCTAAGGACTCCAAAAAGAAAACACCGTCAAAACTATTGGTTTTGTACAAATCGGATAGATGATGATAATCTCCTTGCATGACATTTATTTTGGATTCTAAACCCAAAGAACGTATGGCCTGCTTTGCCTTTTTTGCTTGTTCATCTGAAATCGTAATGCCACTGATTTGACAATTAGTTTTTTGCACAAAAGGAATAGAAGCTCCTGCTACACCACAACCGGCGTCCAAATAATGGTGCCCCATTTTTAGATTCAAACTTATCATTAAATCTTCAATTAGTGCCTCATCATTATTAGGTCTAAACGCCTGAATAATGTTTCCGTAGCTCTTTTCATAACGATCATTCCAATCATTATAATACCTACGAACATCTTCCGCACTAAATGATTTTTCAAACATTTTCTTTGGTATATTTCTCCATCAGTTCTTGAGGACTCAGACCATCGAAACGAAAATCTTTACTTTCGAGATAAGCTGATTGGGGAGGTCGAATACCTATCGTATTTTTGAAATAGAAGTCGCCTTCTGCTTTATAAATATCATATTTCCCTTGGGCTGTCTGTTCATCAATATAATAGTGTAAAGAAGGTGCTTCTTCCGGTATCAGTCCTACATTAAAGGCTATTCTCGGATGCAGTGTTTCATTTGGGAAAGAGCAGTGCAGTACACTCAAATCAAAAATGACCGCATCTCCCTTTTTTACCGGCACCAAAGTCATATTTTGCAAAACGAACTCGTCAGGAATTTTATCATAAGGCACTTCTATGCCTTCACCTCTGATAGAATTAGTATCTCTATGACTTCCATCTAACATGTACATGGCACCGTTATCATGATGCACATCGCAGAGCGGAATCCAAAGAATGATAGATTGATATTGAGATTCGTCAGTCAATGACCAATCACAATGTAAACCCACACGGCTCATATTACCTGGATCTTTAACAAGATAGGTGCAAATAACAATTTTGTGTTTATCTAAAACACGCGCTACCTTGTCTTTAATAATCTTACTAATTTGCCGGTGTGTCTTGACTCTAAAGTCACTCGATTTACTAAACATAGAAGAGTGATATCCGCCACCCAGACCCGATTCATTGTGATGATAAAACGACAATAGTTCTTCCACTTCAGCTTCATCTAAAAAAGGAATTTTTACATAGCCGATATCATCAAATTGAGATTGTAAAAGTGAATCGTTAAAAACTATTCTTTTCATTTCTTGATGATTTATATCATGTTAATAAAGATACAAACAAATAGTAAAGTATGCAATCATTTTAACTACAAATAATCAGATAATTGTTTTTCTACTTTTCTAAAATAGATAACTCCTGAAATAAATAGTAAAACAGGTATGATAAAACCCAATGCCACAAGACCTGACGGGGCAGTAGTCGAAAAAAATGACCATCTAAACAACTCGATGACACCGGACATAGGATTAATGTATATCAACCACTTATAACTTTCAGGAATAATAGTGGTCGGATAAAAAACGGGAGTCAACCAAATACCAAAACCTATTAAATAGGGAATAATATGATGAAAATCTCTAAATCTAATCGTTAAAGCACTCATCCAAATTGAAACTGAAAGTGCTATAATAGCAGTCAATATCAAGATAAAAGGAGCAAAAACTATACAATAGGAAATGCTGACACCCGACAAAACAGCTATTACAATCAACACAAGAGCAGAAAACAAAAAGTCAAACATCGCTCCAATTGTCCGAACAATAGGGAGAACCAACTTGGGGAAATAAACTTTTTTAATCAATTCTTCTTCTTGCAACAAGCTGGTTCCTGCCGATTGAAGAGAATTAGAAAAGAATATCCATGCTATCAATCCACAGAAAGCATAGATATGATAAGGAATTTCCAAACTCCAAGAACTTGTGTCTATCAGATACTTAAAAAAGAAAGTGAAAATCGCCACTCCTGTTAAAGGTTGGATAATAATCCACAAAAATCCCAATAAGGTTTGTGCATATTTAACTTTAAAATCCCGTTTGACGAAAATTAAAACAAGATGACGAAAATGATAAACACTTTTTAGATATTCGTAGATTCCTTGTTCTTTTGTAGTTATTATAGACATTTTTAATAAATACTCTTATTAATATTTAAGAATGTCAGAAACATTTTTCAAACTTCTTATCTAGTCAAAGATATTGCTTATTTTGCAATAAAATAAAAGTTTCATTATACAACTTAAACATGCTTAAAAGTAACATAAATAAAGTCGTTTATTACTATTTAGGAATATCAATTCTTATCTTAATTTTCTCGATTTCCTCTGACAATCTGAGTCCAATCAGATCTTTATTTGTTATAGTAGCTATTATGTTTACTATTTTAAACTTTAGTTATATAATTCTATCTCTTTTAAAATTTAAACAAAAGGAAAATATTTTTCTTTTGTTATCCGTTTTAGTTTCGTGCATACTTTTAATAGAGATGGGGCTAAGGTTTTTTTCAACAGAATATACAACATACTTTGAAAAAGCACACGAAATATATAGGTCTTACTACGATATATACAAAGTTAATCAGTTGTCTTATCCTCCTAATGACACTATTACATTTGAGGCTAAAAATGAGTATAAATATGCTTTTACAACGAACTCACAAGGGTATTGCGATCAAGAATGGTCACCCGAAAAACAAGGTAATGAATATCGAATTTTAACCTTAGGTGACTCATTTACAGTGGGGATGGGTGCACCTATGGAATCAAGTTGGGTAAATGTTTTAAAAAGGAAGTTAAAAGTTGAGGGAAAAATAGTTAATGCCTTAAATGCAGGAGTGTCCGGTTCGGATATAGTGAATGAAGTCTATAAAGCAAAAAAACTATCTCCTTTATATCATCCCGATGCCATTATCTTGTGTTTAAATGTTTCTGACATAGTTGATATTTATTTAAGAGGTGGAGAGAGTCGTTTTTCTAATCCACAAACTCCAACCAATCCTATTGGAAATTGGGAGAAACTTTATCAATATAGTTTTATATATAGAGTATATATTCACAACATTAAGAAAAGGGATTTTCTCTTTTTATCTGAAAACGAAGAAAAGCAATTAGAAGAAAAGTCAATCAAAATTATCTCTGCTGAATTAAGAAATTTGAATCAGTATTGCATTGTTAACAAAATAACTTTTTTCTTTTTCATACATCCACATGGTATGGAATTAAAAGATGCCAAGTATTTGTATAAAAATTTTCCTGTAGTCAGAGGAGAATTAGAAGATATTAGTACAGACTTAATGGATAATTTTATTGATTTAAAATCTTTTGTAGCTTATGAAAATATCTATCATAAGAACGATAGGCATTTCAATACTTTAGGATATAAGTATATGGGAGATTTTATAGTGGACTCATTTGAAGAAAAGATTATTCAACGTGTAAATGTTGATTGATTTGTTTTATATCTTTAAAAAGCGAAGAATAGTTTTTATACACTTGTATCGCAAACGAGTCAGATGTAGCCTGTGTCCAATGTCCATCAAAGGAAATAAACTGCGAGTCGGTATTGGTGGATTTCAACAGTAATTTGTAACCATCAATATACTTTGTATTGTACTTTTGACTCAACCAAATTAATTCAGATTGAATTGCGGTTGCCTTTCCCTTTCCATTTAGAGAAAGTCCATATTCTTCAGGAATAGATACAAGTATGATGGTTTTACCAGACTGACTTATTTTCTCTAATAAATCTACTATTAAAAAATATTTTTCTCCATATTTAGTTTTAAAATATTCTTCATTAATTTCACTTTTTATTGGATGAATATATCTTGTCATTAAATCCTTTGTGCTTTTTTTATAAGAGAAATAATATTTAATTTCTAAATATCTTCGATACAAATAATTATAAAAGCGAGATATATATAAATATTGATAGTGGTCAAAAATCAATACTTTTTGATTGTCGTTAGTACTTATTGATTTTGTGTCGACACTCACAGTAAAATAATTGGGAATAGTATCATAATATTTTTGAAGAGTTTTTTTACCAATTTGATTCATCACAAAAAAATCTCTATCCAAATCATTTCCAAAAACGGCAAAAACGACACCATCAAACTCAAAGTTAGGATAAACAAGTTGATTATAAATCTGATACCAATTTTTTATACCACCTCCATTGATTGAAAAAGAATACAGTTCTGTACTATCTGCCGATTGCCGGAAAAGACTATCTACAACATCTACCCAGTTATTTCTCAAAAAATATGCATCCGTAAAAGAGTCTCCAAAAACTATCCATCTTTTTATATTGGGATGCTGCTTTTTGGGGAGATATTCTCTCTTAGAATGCATTCCATAGTTATTCCCTCGAAAAGTGTTTTCAAAAACTGTAGCTTCCATCGCTTGTTTTTGAACAGTCACACCGCTTTCATTCCAGCGATAGCCGGCAATACTATCAAAGGAGACTGAGTTTTCTTCGTAAAAAGGCAATTTATCGAATACAAACCTTTCTACGGGTGCAAACTTTTCATTAGATAAAACTTGAGACAATGTCCCTAAACGGATGATTAGTTCTATCACTAATATTGAACAAGAAAATGAAAAGAATAGGGTTCTTATTTGAGATTGAAAGAAAAGAAAAGAGCCAACGAATAAGAAAATTAAAAATCCAAAACAATACAATAAAAGGTGATTAAACTCTTCATATAAATAAGAATAAGAATACCGCCAACATAAAAACATCATCGTCAGTACGAAAAAAGGAAGATATAGAATGACTGATTTCTTCATTGTTTCTATAAAAATATTGAATAAATTCCAGCTTTTAGTCTATTTATTTAAAAAGCCGAAACAATTGAATAGGTATTTTGACCAAGTTAGCTTGATTATGAAATTTAATATCCAAATTTCTCTTATTTTTATCTTTTGACTAATGAGACTTTTTTCTACATATTCTCAACTTTTCAAAGAAGATAGACCACAGGCTGAGACTATTTCTATTTCTACTTATTCAAAGTTTACAGGTATTTCTATCCTTGTTTTAGGAAGCTTGTGTTATTTATTTCCTTTCTACTATGATAAAGGAACCGAGTCCCATTTCAAGATTATAACAAGTGGAGTTTTTAGTGGCAAACCACAAGGTATATTTAACTCTTTCGGAACTCATATACAATTAGATAAATGGAGAGCATTCTTTTACACTTATTTCCCAAGTATTGATTGGAATGATATATCTATTGTCATTTTAAACGGAATATTATTAGGACAGCTTTTTTTGCTTTTAACACCCTTTCTAAAAAAGAAAACACTTCCTTCTTTTCTTTTATTTTTTGCTGCTATCGTTTTTATCAGTCAAAGCTTTATACAACAGGATCCATTGCCCCTATCGCTATTATTGTGTTCGACATCAATGTTGTTGATACTTAACTTTAGATTATCTAAAATCTTATATGCTTGGATACTTTTTATATTCTTACTAGGTCTGTTTGTACGAATTGAATCAGGTGTTTTAGCAGTGCTTATTGTTACTTTAAGTGATTATCTTTATAAAGGTGTAAATAAAAGACAGTTTAGAAACCTATTTATTTTTTATGCGATATTATTAAGCGTACTCGTCTTAGTTAATCTGCCTATTAATAAAGAAGATGCAGATTATCTTAAAATGCGTCCTTATCAATTTGCACTTTGGGATTACTATAACAAATATCCTGAAGTTCAGGTAACAAATCTGTCGGATTCTGTAATTTTCTATTCAGCAACTCAGGCATTTATGACCGACAAAACAAAAACCAATGAAGCTTTTTATCGAAAGATAAAGCTAAATTCAACCGATAAAACTCCAAAAGATTTCTTGAACTATATTGTCAAAATTCCTTATCAACTCAATCGGGCTGTTGACTATTTTAACGAGTTTGTGCTTCATCAAAAATTACTTTGGCTATCGTTATTTTTTATGATAGGTGTCGTTATCATATATTATCAAAGAACTTTGGCTACTATCATCGTTGCTGCCGGTATATTTTCCATGTTAGCGGTGATTTCTGTTATTATGAAAATGGAGACTCACCTTTTTTTGTCTTTACTCAGTCTTCTTGTTTTATTAGTCTTTTATTACAGTCAATACACTTCTAAGATTTCTCCAAAGTCTATTCATACTGTTTGGTTTGTCATAGCACTTCTACTTTCATGCCTTTATATTACCACTTCCACTGTCAGATACATAGGAGAGAAATCAGCTTATGCCAAAGCCATGCAGCTAACAAAAATAGAACTTTCCCAACTCCCAAAATCGAGTATTGTGTTTTTGGACTTGGCGACTACTATCCATTGGTATAGTTATTTATTTGAAAAAGAAATTCCTATGCAATGTACTATTTTACCTTTGGATAATGGTTTAATCTATATGACTCAAAGTCATCAAGATAAACTGATGGCTACTTTTGGATGTAATGAGTTTCCCTGTTACATGGATAAGTTTCTCGATATGAAAGGTGCATACTATTTGACCGTACCTGAAAGAAAAGAGATATTGGAAACCTATATGAAAGTTGTTTATCATCAACCTATTGATTTTGAAGCACAGTTTACAGTGGATTTAAAAGAAAACAGATTAGTACCGCCTATCACTTTATATGCTGTTTCAAAACTAAAATTTCCATCAGAATGATGAAGAATATTTTATATTCTTTATCTAATCCAAGCCTTTCTGCCCAAAAGGTTTTTCTATTGTATTTTCTTTTTGCATGTATTTTCTTTTTGCAGCTACCACTTCATTCGTCTTTACCGGGCAATTGGGACAGCTGGCTGTATCTGTATCTGTTTAACTATTATCCTGAGTATATCCGAAACTGTTTATCGGGAGCCGGTACTTATCAAGCATTTTTCCCCGAAACCCTACCTCCATTTATCTTTGGTGAACCGTCTTTTTTTAATGCTCTTCTTTATCTACCTATACAATGGGTAGTCCGATCTCCTATTTGGTCGTTTTATCTATTTATAAGTTTGGTAATGAGTCTGAATGCATTAGGCATTTTTTTAATAATAAAGAAGTTAAAAAACAATAGCTTCATTGCTTTTGTTTCCGGTCTATTACTAATGTTTTCAAATTATATGATGTCAAGTTTAGACCAATCTAATGTCTTGTCTATTTACCCATCACTTTTTACTATTTATTACTTATTGCTTTTTCATCAAAATCAAGCAAAGAAATTTCTTTATATCGCTTGTCTTTGTGCTGCGATTCAAATATACTGTTCCGGTTATCATTTTCTTTTCCTTGGAGTGACAATAGCATTGCTTTTATTATTAAATGCGAGAACTTACTTATTGAATAAGCAACGTTTTATTCAACTTGTAACGGCATCTGTTTTTCTTCTAATACTTATTAGTCCATTCTTATTTCTCTATATCTTTTCATATTCAGCGGAAACGACTGTAAACTCCGTCAACGATGAGGTCTTAAAAAGTATCAGTTTACATTTCAAAGACTTTTTACAATCACATCCTTATAACTTAATATATGGTGACGGACAAGATAAAACAATACTCTATTATCTACATTCTGCTTTGCCGGGAGTTAGTGTAGTGATTTTGACTTTTCTCGGTTTTCTTAAATCAGAAAATCGCTGGATTTATATCATTCTGCTTATTCCTTTTTTACTCATTGCATTAGGTCCGGACTTGTACTTTGTAAAAAATCCAGTATATATTCTCATGCATTATTTTAGTTTGGACCAATTTATGCGTACTCCGGTTAGAGCTTATATAGTTATCTTGCTTATCCTGATTCTTCTTTCTGTCGAGATATTGCCATCTCTTTTAAAAAAATCACCATATTTATTTTTACTTCTTTTAGGATTATATCTAGTTGAAAATGTTCCTTACAGACTTCAATATTTTGAGAGTAGTAGATATACGCAAGCACCGGAAAAATTAATGACATTTACAAATTCTTTAAAAGACGATGAGGTGCTGTGGATACAGCCATCCAAGTTATATGATATAAAAGAACCGGTAGGTGCAGGGTTGGGGCAGGTCAATAGGGAATACATTTATATGTATTGGCAGACGAAATTTAAAAAGAATATGGTCAATGGTATGAATGGTTATGTGCCAAGAGTCAATGCTGATTTGAGAATAAAAAATAAAGATATCGATTCTATTGTTCAAAATGGTCAATCGTTTAAAGTGAAGCGGATTTATTTAGAAGAGATGGAGTATTGAGTTTTTTTGAAACCACAATTTCGAAGCTCCGTGTCCTCTGTGGTTAATTTTTTACCACAAAGTCCGCAAAGAAACCTCCGTGTTCTCTGTGGTTATTTTTTTTGAAACCACAAAGTTCACAAAGAAACCTCCGTGTTCTCTGTGGTTAATTTTTTTTACCACAAAGAAATCTATAAGATTAAATTTTTTGTAACCACAACAATATTTATGGATTTTATATCTTTTTTTCATCATATCTATATGAGAGAAAATGAAATTTCCAATACTATTATTAGACTTGCTATTAATGTACATAAATCATTAGGTCCTGGATTATTAGAAAGTGTTTATCAGGAGTGCCTTTACTATGAGTTAAAAAGAAAAAACTTGTTTGTAGAAAAGGAAAAATCAATTTCAGTTATATATAATGATGTGACATTAGAGTGTGGATATAGAATAGATTTATTAGTAGAAAACAAGGTGGTAATTGAGCTTAAAAGCGTTGAGGCTTTGAATGATATTCATTTAGCTCAGACATTAACTTACCTTAAATTAGGTGATTATAAGTTGGGACTACTCATTAACTTTAATGTTCTTTTATTAAAGGATGGAATCAAACGTGTCATTAATGGCTATTTTTAATTTTTGAAACCACAATTTCGAAGCTTCGTGTTCTCTGTGGTTAAGTTTTTGAAACCACGAAGTTCACTAAGAATGCACGAAGTTCACTAAGAAATCTCTGTGTTCTCTGTGGTTAATTTTTGAAACCACAATTTCGAAGCTTCGTGTTCTCTGTGGTTAAGTTTTTGAAACCACAAAGTTCACTAAGAATGCACAAAGTTCACAAAGAAATCTCTGTGTTCTCTGTGGTTAATTTTTTTGAAACTACAATTTACGCCTGCTGTAATCGACGCTTAGCATCCACTACTAATTGCCCTTCGTCCGTATTAGAGAAGATACTCATAATGGTATTGATATCCGTCAAGTTGACAAAGGTCAATAATTCCTTTTGCTCCGTATCATTAAATTTGGTGAGTACCCTATAAAACTTAGCAAGAAAATCAGAAATTTCAAGACTTGCAGCATTTTCTTTGGAATAATATATTTTCACATTGCTTTCAAAGAGCGCTTTTAATTCAGCTTCCGTTTTTCCCAACATCTCACTCTTTTTAGACTCTCCAGATTTAGAATGGCCTTCTAATCTGTATTCAAGATATCGACCCACATTCTTCTTTTTAAGGAAATTATCGACATAGGTTTTAAAGTCTTCAAAGCATTTTGCATTGTGTTTTCTATATCCTGTCAGACCGCTGAAATGAAACTTCTCCATATATTCCCTCACCTCTTGTAACTTGTCAAAAGGATAATCTGCTATTGAGAATTTCTCAGGATATTCCAAATAACTCACGAAAATATAAGCACCTATTTTATTGCAAAACTCTATCATATCAGGAAACTCATCCCAATTGTCTTTTTGGATAGTAAAGCTCAATGAAATTGCCCTACCATGTAATTGGGCATAATGATTAAAGTTATGAATATTTTCTATCAGCCGTTCAAACTTGGCATGTTTACGGATTTTCTCCAACTTTTCTTTCTGTAGAGAATCGATAGAAACAGCTAATTCAAAATGCCCTCTCTCTATCATACTTCTTACCCTATTGTTCCAAACACTCCCGTTGGTAATCGTGAAAAATTCTATTTCCGGGTTGATTTCTAACATCTTATCCCAAATTTTATAATAGATATCTATGAGGAAAGGTTCTCCACCAAAAAACTTTGCTTCTTTGACATGTGGCATAAATTTTTCTAATTGAGCAACAAATTCATCATCATAAGGCATTTCTATGGGTGGAAGTTTATCCCGATTTTTACGAATGAGTGAAGATACTTCTCCCGAACACATTTGACATTCATAATTACAAGTATTGCTCATTTCAAATTCCAATACCCTCGGATAATGTACATCTTCGATATCGGAATATTTGTCAAAAACCAAAGGTTTGAGATTACTAAATTTTTCTTTATCAAAAAAATATTCACAATGTTGGCATCCAAAGCTCAGGTCATTATTTCGCATATATTCCCGTAGTAGATTAGCATTCTCACCATTCCATATTTCTTCCAATGTGTTTTGAGGATAAGTACCCAAAACCACATCTCTGTTATAAGTACAAGCATATACCTTTCCCCGAAAAGAAAAAGTCAAGCTATTAAAAGGAACATAACAAAAAAACTTTTTAGGGCCATTCGGTCTGATTTTATTATACTTTTTAAACTTCTGTCTGTCTATGTGATGAAAACCTTCCGCTTCTTCTACATAATCACTGTTAAAAATATTTTGCAACAAGTCTTTGAGCATGAGAAGTAATTTTATAGTAAATATACTGACTTATTATAAGTAATTTCGGAAAAGAAGGAAAAGAAAATTTATATTTGTAGATATAAGCAGTATTGATATCAATTCAATATTTTTGATATTTTTATTTATAAACAACTGATATAATATTACTTATAAAACGAATGTAATTTATTATCAAAGCTTTATCTGATGCCATCATCTACAAAAAAACTTTACAAATCTATTAAGAAGAAACTCGTTGAAAAAGCTTTTGACTTGGACAAAAGAACTAAAAATGATACCTTCTGCATGTCCCCTTGGGTTCAATTGCACGCACAAACCAACGGGATGGTTGCTCCTTGTTGTATGGCCAGTACTAATGAAGAAACAAAGTTAGCTGATCTTAACGATGATCCTAATCTTGTTAATGCTTGGAACTCTGATAAGATGAAAGAGTTACGTCTAAACATGCTAAAAGGCAAAAAAAGTAGTATATGTGAAAATTGTTATAAATACGAAGCACTCGGCAATATCAGTGAAAGAATGAAATACAATCGTGATTTCAAAGAACATTATAAAAGAGTACTTAGAACACAAAAAGACGGCTCTTTACCCAATGATGATGTATTGATATTAGACATGCGTTTCTCCAACAAATGTAATTATAAGTGTAGAATCTGTGATAGTTCATACAGTTCGCAATGGTATGATGAAGAGCAAAAATTGGGAAAGAAACCTTTGTTGCCATCAGCAAAGAAAATGATTATTGCAGCTGACAAACAAAGCTTCGACGATTCTTTTTATCATTCATTAAGAAGTATTCAGAAGATACATTTTGCGGGAGGAGAACCTCTTGTAATGGACGAACACTTTCAAGTTTTAGATTATCTGATACAGAAAAAGATGTCTCATGTTCATGTAAGTTATAATACCAATTTCTCATCATTAAAATACAAGGATTATGATGTCATCAAGATGTGGAATCAATTTGAATTGATTGATATATGGGCGAGTTTGGATGGGATGTTTGAAAGAGGTGATTATATGCGTAAAGGTCAGCGATGGCATAAAATAGAAGAGAATATCCACACGGTTCAAAAAGAGTGTCACAGTGTTCTTTTTGGTGTCAATATCACGGTCAGCATACTCAATGTTTTTCATTTACCGGAATTTATCACCTATCTTATTGAGCAAAAGTTTGTCTATCCGGATAGAATCAATCTCTATCTGCTTTTCTATCCCGCATATTATAATTTGACACAATTACCGCCTCATATTAAGAAAAAAGCAACGGATGAACTGTATCAATTCAGAGATGGTTTTGTAAAAAATATCAAAGAGACAAATCATTTGGCTCAACATATAGATTATATCATAAATTATATGAACTCCGAGCAAGGGATAGAACTACATAAAGCAAGATATTGGCTGACAAAAGTAGATGAGCTTAGAAGAGAAAACTTTGAGGATACTTTCCCTGAACTCAGGTTCTTATTAGATGAAAATATAAAGGGTGAGTAAGAAAATATATATTTGTAGATATGCTGACTAAAGATCAAATAAATGCCTATAACACTGTCCGGCAAAAACATGCTATTGGTTTGATATGTCATGCCCCATTTTCAAGTTTGAATTTTGAACAAAATGGAAATGTCAGTGCTTGTTGTTATAACAGGAGTTTTTCTTTGGGTAAAATACCGGATCAGACCATAGATGAAATCTGGACAGGCGCTAGAGCGAATGAACTCAGAAAATACATGAGAGACAATGACCTTTCGGGTGGTTGTTCTACATGTGAAATGCAAATTCAGTCCGGGAATTATCAAGGAACAAAAGCTATTTATTATGATGAGTTTGCCAATAAGCCAAGTCTAAAAGATAAAATCAAAAACATCTTCCAGCCATCGAAAAGTATTTCTATGCCAAAGTTGTTTGAATTTGAATTATCAAACAGTTGCAACTTGGAATGTACTATGTGTAACGGATATTTTTCGTCTGCCATTCGTAAAAACAGAGAACATCTTCCGGCAATGAAAAATCATTATACGGATGACTTTGTCGAGCAATTAATTCCCTATTTACCTCATCTAAAGGACGCAAAATTTCTCGGAGGTGAACCTTTTTTAATAGAAATTTATTATAAAATTTGGGAGAAAATCATTGAAATCAATCCTCAGATAAAAGTTCATATTACAACCAACGGAACTGTCGCTAATAAAAAAGCAAAAGCTGTTCTTGAAAAACTCAATGCAGGAATTATTGTTTCCATAGATTCACTCAATAAGAAAAACTATGAAGCTATCCGTGTCAATGCCAAATTGGATGAAGTATTAAAAAATTTAGAATACTTTCAGGAATACACCTATCGAAAAGATACTTACTTATCCATTGCTGTATGTCCTATCGTTTCTAACCGGTTTGATATGCCGGAAATGGTACACTTCTGTAATAAAAATGAAATCCATATACATTTTAATACCGTTTGGACACCCGAACATACTTCTCTGAGGTTTTTAGATTCTCAAAAACTTAAAGAAGTAATAGATTTTTACAATTCCTCCCAATTTGAGTCTAAGTCCAAACTCCAAAGAGAAAATATCATCAAGTTTAGAAACTTTACTTCTCAGTTAGAAACATGGCTAGCTGAAAGTGAAGCACAAGACCAAGTGAGTGAAAATATCAAGGCTTTACAAGATGTAATTATTTCTTTAGATGAAAAAGATATTAAAAAGTATGCTGTTTTACAATCTGAACTCAACTATTATAAATGCGCAGAAGATACCAACCGTCACAACGAAACTTTAAGAGAATTGTGCCAAGAAATGGGATATACTTCTTTCCTCACCTCTTATATGGAAAGTATGATTTATGTAGCTTCAAAGATCTTAAAGACCGATGAATTGAAACAATTTGAAGAAAAAGCAAACGAAATTTTAAATATCTCTTTACAAGTGGATGATCTAAAAATGGTATCGGAAGAAATGATAAGAGCGGGCTTTGTCTTTCAGATGCATTTTATTCAAAAAACAGATGCAAGTGAACTCCTTGCTTTAGCAAAAAATAGATTTTTAGCACAAAGTACCCAATAGTTTTGGGGAACAGGTTATGAGATGGTTTTGAACTTTTGTATCAAAGTTTCCACGTCATTATTTTGGATATTTTCTATGATTACCTCAATAGGAGTATTACATAAAGTGGCGTAAAAACGTTCGACTCGCTCGTGTTCTTCTAATCTATCTACAATTTGCTGTATAGTTTGTCGTACTTGTGTTTTTAATTCTCCATTATCTTTATTACGAGTGAAGTAGTCATTCAAACTTTGTTGGAACAAAACTCTATTCCCCGCTTTTTGTTGCTCGACTTCTTCCTCACCTCTATTTTTTGCATCTTCCATCCAAGTCTTGATTTGATTTTCCACCAAGTTTTTATAAGTTTTGACATTGTATTGATAGATACCTCTTTTGTAGGTCAGTTTATATTCAAAGGTAGTTTTTGACAGTTCCTCATAAATTTCTTTCAACTTCTCATAAGGCAATTTCCATAAAGACAAATCTTCAGGATAAATGATAGAGTTATACCATAGATGAACATTGTTTTCATTGCAAAACCTTACAAACTCCGGCATCTCTTCCCAATTATTGCGCATAGGATTGATCATTACGCAGATTTTACGATTGTTTTTTTGGCAGTAATTTTTAAAATATTCAAAGTTTTCCAACACTTTATTCAAATCGCTATTGACCCTAATTTGGGCATATCTTTCAGGTATGAGTGAGTCAATGGAAATATTGATATGAAAATTACCTTTTTCCAAAATGGACATGGCTCTCTTATTGAGTGTGGTTCCATTGGTAGCAATGACCATTTTACAGTTGGGATTCAGCTCAATAAATTGATCCCAGATATCGTAATAGATTTTAATCATAAATGGCTCTCCACCATTGAAACGAGCTTCGTACAAATGAGGTATAAACTCCCTGAGTTCTTGTACAAACTTATCTCCATAAGGACTTTTTAATGCGGGTAAGTGGTCACGATTAGCACGGATAGCGGAAGAAAGAAGACCTGTACACATGACACATTCGAGATTACAAGTATTGCTGAGTTCAAACTCCATCATCGTAGGGTAATCACCCAATGGATAGTCATTATCATAAGCCTTTGCCAATACATTGGTGTAGTTCTCATTTTTGATATAGTACTGACACTTTTGACATCTCGCTTCTAATTCAAATCTTTCTATATGTCCTCGAAGTTTTGAAAATTTTTCACCTTTCCAAATATCCATGATAGTTCTATCTTCAGAGTATTTTTCAGGTTGGTCAAAAGTCAACCAGCAATTAGCCACATCACCCAAAGAGTTAAAATACATATTACTAAATGGCGCATGACAGAGATATTTTTTATTCTGTATAGTCCGACTTTTGTAATAAGATTTATACTCTTCCGGCACATTTAATTCATTGCCAAAAGTAGATTTAACTTGTTTTTTTATATAGTTGAAAACTCCCACCGTACTAATTTACGAAAACCATTTTTTAATCACAATGTACAATTCTTATTTTGTTTGATAAAGACTATCTAAAATAGGTTTTATTACATCATCTATACATTCAGCCATCATCTTGTAACCTTTTGCATTGTGATGACCATCATTTGACCACCACAATTGATTGAAATCCAACCCCATTTTTTCTGCCTCTTTTTTATAGCAATCAGATATGCTTTTTATAGATAAATAATCATTCATTTTTCTATCACCTATATCTAATGAAAAAGTCTTGTCGGATAAACTGTAATAGTAACTATCCGTATGAAAAAACAATAAAATGACGTGTGTTTGATGACGAATTGCCCAAGCACTATATAAATCAACTAAGTCACGAAAGGATGTTTGAAGATTCAGTTTCTTTAAATGAGAGCTTGAAACAAAAAATCCTCTTTCTATACCAAAGTGATGTATCATTCTGAAAATATGACTATACGCATATAAAATTTCAATAGACGGAGAACGAGGATAAATCAATTTCCCGTCTTTAAATCTTTCATACCCTCCTCTAAGAAGAATATCCTCTTCAAAATCTCTATTGGTATATACTTGAATAATTAAATCCGGATTTAATTTCCCCAATTCATTTTCCAAAGCATAAAAATTGGAGAATGGATCGGATGCACTGATACCGGCATTGTACCATTTGATATTTTTTTGATTTTCTAATTGGGCAATCTGTGCCACCCAAGAACTGTCTTGTGCTGCACCGACACCTTCGGTAAAGGAATCTCCCAATGCTAAAACTTTAAAATCTTCACTTTCTTTATCATCCCACTCTTTATCGGAATAGCCCCAATTGTTAGTAAAGTATTGGAAATGATACTCGTCTTGTGATTGTATCCAAAAACTATCATTAATCGGACGTTTGTGTAGCGCAGTCTGCGGTCTGAATTTATAGATGGATTCGTATTTGCCGGATTTCTTTTCAAAATAAGTAGTGTATAATCCTGTCACTCTCAAACCCATTTCTACAAGTAGAAAGCAATACACTAAGTATTTATATATGCCGATAATTTTATTTTTATTGGAAGAATGTCTTAGTAGCCATCTCAAAATAAAATAAGTGGTCATTATTAGAAAGCTATATACCAATATGGTAATGAAGAGGTTGGGTTCTTTAAGAGATTGATAGAGTGTCCAAAACATATAGCTATCTCAAAGTACTATCTATCTTTGTAAATATCAAAACTTTTAATAGTAGAAGTAGGTTTAACCACTGAGACTTCTTTGTAGGTTTCGTGGTTTCAAAAGATTTAACCACAGAGGACACAGAGATTTCTTCGTGAACTTTGTGGTTTCAAAAGATTCTAAAACTTTTTAAACTTATAATAGAATAGGTTGTAAATAAATTCAAAAACAGTACTCAAATTGATAAAAGACTTTCTTCTTTCATTTTTATAAAATACGGTGGAAACACCTGCTATTTTAAAACGAAGCCGAATAGCCTGTATCATAATTTCTGCATCTGTGAACCAATCATTGGACTTCAATTCCAACCGTTTATATGCCTTACGAGTGATAATCTTGGGCTTTGCATTGACATCCTTTATCCAGATACTTGGGTGAAATAAAATATTGAAAGCTATATTGTAAACATATGAAAGCAACTTCCTTACCCATCCGTCTTGCCTAATGCTCCTATAGGTTTTTACCAAATCATAATCACTATTTTTTATCAATCTATAAACCACCAAAATATCCGAAACTGCCACTTGACCGTCTCCATCCATCACACATATATACTTACCTTGAGCCTCTTCCAAGCCTTTACGCATATCCCAACCCATTCTCCCTTCTTTTTTTAAGGTGAGTGCTTTTACAAAAGGATAGACATCTGCAAGTTGAGTAGCGATTAAAGGTGTTTTATCTTTCTCATTATCATAATTAGCCACCAAAATAATCTCATAGGAATCTATAAGAGTTTCTTCAAATTTATGAATGATATCATTGACTAACTCTTCGAGATAATCTTCTGCTTTATACCCTAATATAACAACCGACAATTCACACATGACTTTGTCTTTTGAACATTAGCAATCTTAAAAGTTTAGGAGAAAAACGATATAGTAAGTAAACCCATTTGGAATATCCGATATAAATAGTAGTTTTTCCCTTTTGAAAATCTTTAGCAAACTCATCAACAAGCTGTTGCACAGATATTTTTTTGTGGGGATTATTAGTAGTCAAAGGAGTATCGGTCAAAGGCGGTATCACTTCAATCACTCGAACCTTTGTATTTCTATATTGATCTCTTAGAGCTATTGTAAATTGATGTAATCCGGTCTTCGTTGCTGAATACACTGCTGCATTCGTTTTAGGATAAAAAGCTAAAGCGGATGTGATATTTATAATAGCTGCTTCTTTTTTAGTTAGTAGTAAATCTTTTAGCTCATTCATAATGAGAATAGGAGAAATAAAGTTGATTTGAATTTCATCTTTTATTATTTGAGAATCTACATTTTCATTAAAAAGATAATTTTTCTCTATACCTGCATTGTTGATGATAATATTCAGTTTAGGGTAGTGGGTATGACAGTGTGCAATTAAATCAAGAACACTTTTTTCATTGTTTAAATCAAAGTTTTGAAAGTCTACATCCGGATATTCATCTCTTAATCTGACAATTTTGCTTTCATCTCTACTGATTGAAATAATCTTATTTTCATTTTTATAAAAAAAATCGAGTAATCCCAAACCTATGCCTGAGGTGCCTCCTGTAATCAATATGGTATTTCCTGTGATTTGCATCTTAGACTATTCCACTCTTTAAAAGTAAGGGATTCTTTGAAGAAACTAAAAAGAAGTGGGCTGATTAACTGCAAGATTCAAAGATATACGTAAGGCGTACAGAAAGAAATCTTTGTAACGCCCATTCCGAGATATTCGAAATTGAGGTTAAAAAAACAGGGTGATATGGATACATCAACGCCTTGACATTTTGCATCTTGATACTGTCATCTCACACCTTGACAGGTGGTTGATGAGTGAAATTGAAGCACTCGATGACCGACTTCAATGACCGGAAGGTGAGGCATTCGGGCTGTCAATATCCGGTGCGTTTTTTTGCGTTCTTTTGTTCCGAGAAATTCGGAACTGTGAAAAACTTTGAGTACTCTGTGGTTAAATAGAATCAGCGACCGGAGAATAGCTTCATTGTGTCTTTAGTTCCGAGGTATTCGGAATTGCATTCTTTAGTGTTCTTTGTGGTTAGAAAAAATCTATAAGTGTAAATTAAATACCGTTACCTCTGCTCTTGCTCCCAATCGAATAGGGAAAATACTCCAACCGATACCCTTAGAGACATATAGTTGGTAATCGTCACTTCGATACCATCCCTTTAAAAATCCTCCACAAGCTCCGGGAAGATGAGGCATATAACCCAAGAGATTAATCTGACCTCCATGTGTGTGACCGGAAAGGATAAAATCAACAGGGATATTTTTATTAGCACGGTTACATATTTGATGTACATAACCCGGACAATGACTCAACACAATGTGATAATCAGCCTCTTGATAATTTTCAAGTGCTTTATTTATATCGGGATTCCCATCTAAAAAATCATCTACTCCGGTAACGCTTAATGTCTTATTTTTAAAATGCAAGCGTGTTGTTTCATCCAATAAAAATTGACAGTTGTATTTTTGGTAAGTATTTTGTAAAGTTTTCACATCTACATGTCCATGAATTTCCCAATTGCCTATAATCGCTATTTTGGGTATTTCATATTTTAAAAGTGAAAGGAACTGAGCTAAGAGGGGTATCAATTCCCCACTTATAAAAATATCACCAGTTAAAAATATAAGGTCGGGTTTTATTTCATTACAAGTTTTAGCTACTTTTTTGATTGTGGGACTGATAAATCTCAGATGCAAATCACTGAGTTGAACTATTTTTATTGCTTGTTTTTCCTTAGTTTGGTTAGAGTGTAGGTCAAATTCATTTATCTCAAAGAAATAACTTTCGTAAAAAAAGAGATAAAGACCAACGAGTATAAATAAAACTAATATAGAAACAATAATGATATCCATATTTATTTATGCAAATAAACCATATCTCAAAATACAATAAATAGCCTTGATACCATCTCTCCAATTAATTTTTTTCCCTTCTTGGTATGTTCGTCCATAATATGAAATACCTATTTCATAAAACCGAATATTAGGAATCCTTGAAAGCTTAATAGTTACTTCCGGCTCAAAACCAAATCTATTTTCTTTCAAATGAAGACTTTGCGCCATTTTAGTATGAATAACCTTATAGCAAGTTTCCATGTCTGTTAAGTTGAGATTGCAAAATAGGTTGCATAAAAAAGTAAGAAACTTATTTCCTAAAGCGTGGTAAAAATACAAAACTCTATGGGGTTTGCTTCCTACAAATCGAGAGCCATACACGACATCGGCATCTCCGGATATCACAGGAATCAGTAAATCATGATAATCTTGTGGATCATATTCTAAGTCGGCATCCTGGATGATTAAATATTCTCCCGTTGCTTCTGTTATACCTCTGTGAAGGGCGGCGCCTTTTCCTTGATTGGTGTTTTGAGAAATTAATTGTATGTCTTCATTAGGATTTGATTTCATAAAGTCCTGAACTAATCTCGTGCTATTATCTGTCGATGCATCATCCACAATAATAATTTCTTTCCTTATGTCTTCTAAATCAACATTTAATATCCTTTCTAAAATGGAAACAATGGTGTTCTCTTCATTGTACAAAGGAATAATGATTGATAATTTCTGAAGCATTGATTAAAGATAAAATGAAAATTGAATTAAACGAAATATCCAACTTATCTGATTATTTTTTGAAACCACGATTCCGAATCCTCGGAACGGGAGTTCTCTAAGAAATCTCGGTGTCCTCTGTGGTTAATTTTTTACCACAAAGTTCACAAAGAATGCACAAAGTTCACGAAGATAAAACTCTGTGTTCTCTGTGGTTAATTTTTGAAACCACGAAGCTTACTAAGAGACCTCCGTGTTCTCTGTGGTTAAATATTTTGAAATTGATATTCTACTACCTTTCCTCAAATTCCACTGCCTGAATATATTTCTTTTCTTTGTAATCATAAGGCGTATCGTCTTTAGGTATTACAGCTCTCCACTTTTTCTTCATACCCATTTTTCTTGCGAAAAAGTAGGTAATATGAAATAGATAATACTTAGCATAAGCAATAAAATCAGGATTGAAAGAAGCAAGACCATTGATTAAATCTCCGAAAAAACCAATGAAGTGTTTAATCGGATCGGGAATCCACATAACATGCTTTACCTTAAACCGAGTACGAATAAATTTTGGCAACATCGGATAAAGTTTAAATAATAGCTCATAAGCCTTGTATTTCCTCACGTCCTCCGGGTTTTTAATGTTGCTTGCTGTTCTGTAAAAATAAAAATCCTCTCCTTCATTTAGGCGTTCCGCCTCTTCGAGTGTCACCATACCTTCATCTATACCTTGTTGTAACATTTCTGTTCCAGGTAAGAAGCAAGTCCAAAAGGTTTGTATTCTTTTAGGGCAATGATTCGCATATAATTCTCTGGCAAGCTCTTGTGCCTCAATAGCTTCACCCGGTAATCCAAACATGTGATCTACTTTGACATTCAAACCAAACTCTATCATTATTTTTAAAGAATCCGTCACTTGGTCTGATTTCTCATTTCTTCTCAGATGTCCCACTTTTAGCTCTTCATCCATCGTCTGTATGCCCATTTGCACCCACTTACATCCTGCATCAACCAACCATTTTGCAATGTCTTCATCCATATATCTTGGATGTACTAAGCATTGAAAAGGGATATTAATTTCTTCTTTATATCTATGAAGAAAATCTTTTAGCCATCTTTTATTGACCGTGAAAATATCATCTTGAAAATCGATCCATCTCAGTTTTTTATATCTACTCTTTGCATATTTTAATTCATCTAACATGTGATCTATGCTTCTTGAACGCACATATTTTCCACGACTTTTTTTATCATCCGGTAATTCAGCAAAAAAATTATTAAAACAGAAAGTACAGCGATATGGACATCCTCTTGTAGCCATCGTAAAATAACGATCAGCAACAAAAACATAAGGCTCCCATATTTCCTTGGTAAAAGGGGGTAGCGCTTCTAATTCTTGGTAATACGACTGCTGTTTTCCTTTAATAATATTCCCGTTTCTATCTTTGAACCACGTATTGGGTATTGGTGTACTATCATCTTCGTTTTCGATAGCTTTCAAAATGGGAATAAAACAAACCTCTCCTTCACCTCTTACCACAAAGTCAACTTGGGGTCTTTTGATAACTCTTTCTGTAACTGCTGATGGATGAACTCCCCCAAAAATAACTTTCACATTGGGAAAAACTTCTTTTGTTCGTCGAGCCATTTCCAACATCCATTGGTAGGTTGCTGTCAGCGATGAAAAAACTAAAACTTCCGGAGCTTGAGATAAAATCTGTTCAAAAGTTTCTTCGGTATCATCAAAGATTTTATTGAGCCAAGGGATTTCCAAATTGAATCTATCGTGAAAGAGTGCAATATTGTATGCCAGATTGACCTGATGACCTGCTTTTTTAGCCATATTTGCCAAAAGACAAACGGCTAACTGATCTGAGCCTATGGCTACAAAAGTGATTTTCATTATACGCGTAATTTAGAACTGTTACAAGTAAGTATAGTAAATATAGTGTGTTCACTCCATTTTTAAGGTTGAAAAGAAATAAATCTTTAAAAATTAGAGTTTTTTTCGTGATAAAAGTCACAAAGATGAAGATGTAAATATATTTTGCTTTCAATTTAATTTAGGTCAAAAACTTCCTTAAATTTGAAAGATAGCTATATGCTATGGTTTAAAAATTATTTTTGATGATAAATCAATCTGTGTTGTTGTTTAAAAGATATAGTACCTTTTTCCTACTTACTGTACTACTACTTGTATCAACTTTGTTTTGGGGTAAGTTCTGGGGATGGATGGATGATATGTTTTTATTCTCAATATTTTCTGGATTTTTATATAAAGAACCCACCAATATAGGAATGGGATATTTGATGTTGAGTTCCGACCTTATTGTTTTATTGTATAAGTTGTTCCCATTATATAATTGGTACAGTATATTTTTAAACAGTACCTTGATTATATCTATTTATTTGACAATGAGAGTTATTAGCACAAAGATAAGAGAAGCAAATTTTTCAAACCTTTTTTATTTATTATTTATCGTTTTCTTTTACTTTGCATTTTTATCGGAATTTTATTTGTACATTACTTTTACTCAAGTGTGTGCTGTAGGTTCAGTGAGTGCCGGGTTATATTTCTTAACTCAGACTACTCATAAAAAGTATTGGATATTATTTTATCTATCCATAGTCTCTTTAATAAGATATGAAGTTGTGATACCTACTTTGCCTTTTTATTTGCCGTTTTTTTTATATAGGAAATACAGATATAGAACCATACAGCTTATGTTAGTTCATTCATTTTTATTGATTGTTTTTGTAAGCTCCTTGGTGAAGTTAAGCTTGACAAACGAGGAATGGACTTTAAATGCTTTGATGGTGGAAGCAGTAAACTCTAAAGCTAATAGTATGTATGAAAAACTAGATTCAAACTCGGTGCAATATGCAAAGTTTTATTCTTTGAAGACGATGTTTACAGGTGATTTGAAAATGCAGATGACTGATGATGTTAAAGAGATAATCAAAGTAAAAAAAACCGATTATTTGCAGATATCGAATCTTTTAGATAAGTTAAAATTTGAATACAATAGGGCTTCAAATTCGTTTACATCTGAATATATGCCCAGCAGAAATTGGTCATTTAAAGCAATGATTTGTTTAATATTTCTTTTTATGATAAGTGCCATATTAATGAAAAGCTATAATAGAATTATAATATATCTTATATGCGTATTTGTATTCACATTGATAGCGGTAACTATTTTTTATAAGATGGAATACAGAGCTTTTAGCGTTTTCTTTCTAACGATTTTGTTGATTATTTTAACTTTAGTAGAAAAAAGAAGTTTATATAAAGTAATAGTATTATGTTTTATATTCTCAATGTTGTATTCTGCATATAAAATAAAAGAATTTTCTGGAAACAAGCCATATTTAATTTCTGAAAAAGAACATAAACAAAGAATTATGTCTGAACTAGATGACAAATTTAACAATAAATTTATCTTTTTTGATTTGGCAAGCATGGGAATTCTCTACCCTGGTTGGGTAAGAAATAACATTCATAACAATAAAAGCAATACTTTTATTGTGTTTGGAGAAATGGGATCCAACCTGTATAAATCACATCTAAAGTATTTAGAATCTATTTGTGGCTCAAGCAATGTTCTTCCATTTTTCAAGTGTCTATATTATAATAGAGATAATGTTATATTTGCTTTTTCAGATATGAGAATTGCGATGTATGAATTATATTTTGATAAAGTTTATAATTGGCATATAAAGTTTAAGCAGCTAGAGGACTCAGCTAATGAAATCAATACTATTAAGTATTCATATAACTCGTTTCCCATTAGTTTAGATTATTATGTATTTGAAAATGAATAAATCAGATGAGTAGCTCTTTGGAATTTTTAGAGATTTCACAGACTCTTGCGGTACAATTAATTTTGATTGTTTCAAGCAGTGCTTATTAAGAAATATTTTCCTTTAGGGAAGCACCATGAGAGTTTGGATACAGATGATAACAGCTTACCTAAATTTAAATTATGGACAATCTTAAAAAACTTTTATCTTCAAGCATTATCTTCACATGAGAAAAAGTTACTTCCTTATATAGAAAATACGTTTTATAAAGATTCAACATCAAACAAAACACCACTAATTAAAAAAATATATTTTATATTTATTCTTGGAATAATCCACTTATAAGTTAAGAAAAGGCAAGCAAAAACAATCAATAGAGTCAGATAACTACCATTTTTTGAAGTATCCATAGTTACCGGTTTAAGTCTTCCATTCAGATCTTTGTTTGTACATTCTTTGTTCAATAGGTAAATAATATTCCTTTAAAGAAATGGGCGGTTGTGAAAAGAAACCTAATTTTTGCAAACCAAAATCTGAAATATCACTTATATCTACATTTTGCATCGCCCTTGGAATATCTATCCTTTGTTTCATGTATCCTCTCACCATGCCTATCCCAAGAGAATGTCGCCATAGATTTGTATTGTTTTGCCCTCCTGCATGCCATAATCTCAGATGGAAATAAAAGACCGAACCTTTGGGAGCAATCACTCGTTTTGCATGTTGATAAAAATATTCAGAAGAGGGTTGTTCTTTCATTTGATGTGATTTAGGCAATATCCATGTTGCTCCATTATCTTCCGCAAAATCATCTAGTAGAATAAGACATCCGAGTGCTTCAATAAAATCAGGAATAAAATGAGGTCTGTCCACATGGATTCTCGATGCATAATTCTTCTGTTGGGGTGGAATACTGGATGAGGTATAAACATATATAATAGAAGTATCTCCTAAAACCCAATCAAAAGGAGTCATTAAATCTTTATTATCTGCTAATTTTAAGAAACTTTCACCATATATCGGACAACACAATAACATTCCATATTCTTGAAAATCCTTTTTCCCATGAAATGCTGCTTCTTTATCTATACTTGTGATAAGTTGCTTTTTTGCATCTTCCAATAATGCCGGCTCGATAACATCTTCTACAATGATGTAGCCTTCTTCTCTTATTCTTTGAATAAAGAGTTCTTTATGAAGCGAAGAGAAAGGTATATTATCCAGCATCTTATGATGATATTATTTTTAAGAGAAGC
>JAMLHH010000037.1 GCA_023957215.1 Chitinophagales bacterium | reverse complement strand
CACTACAATATAAAAAATAGAAGATTCTCTTTTTTTAATACAAATACTTATTAACTTTGAGCTTTAACAGAGTTCATTGTCTTATTGAAAAGTTATCAAGAAAGGTGGAGGGAATAGACCCAATGAGACCTTGGCAACCCTTGTACACAAGAAGGTGCCACATTCTACGGCTTTATGCAAGCAGATAGATAACGTAGAAAAGCAATCTACTATTTGCTCCTATCTTTCTTATGATACCTTTTTAATTATGATATAAAATATCAGAGTTGAACGGTATAAATGATAGAAGAAAGATGAAGATTACAGACATTATCAAAGAACGAGTACTCATATTAGATGGAGCAATGGGTACTATGCTACAAGCATATAAATTTTCAGAAGAAGATTTCAGAGGTGAGCTTTTCAAAGATCACCCTAAATCTTTAAAAGGTAATAACGACCTTTTATCTTTGACACAACCACAAGCTATAGAGAAAGTACACAGTCAATATTTCGATGCAGGAGCAGATATCATAGAGACCAATACTTTTTCAGGTACGACTATAGCTATGGCCGATTATGGGTTAGAAGATCATGTATATGACATTAATTTTCATGCGGCAAAAATTGCAAGAAAGGTAGCAGATAAATACACAGCACTTCATCCTAAGAAACCAAGATTTGTTGCAGGTAGTATAGGACCTACTAATCGTACAGCCAGCCTTTCTCCCGATGTCAATCGACCGGGTTTTAGAAACATTACTTTTGAAGAGCTTTACACGGCTTACAAACAGCAAGCTGAAGCATTGATAGACGGTGGAGTGGATGTATTATTAGTAGAAACCGTTTTCGATACATTAAATGCCAAAGCAGCACTTTTTGCTATAGATGAAATCAAAGAAAAACGAAATTTAGACATTCCGGTCATGGTTTCTGGGACGATTACAGATGCATCAGGACGCACTTTATCAGGACAAACCGTAGAAGCTTTTCTGATTTCTGTTTCACATATTGATTTATTTAGCATTGGCTTTAATTGTGCGCTTGGTGCAGACCAACTCCTACCCTATATTAAAAGATTATCACAAATTTCAGATAGTAATATTTCAGCATATCCAAATGCAGGATTACCTAATGCTTTTGGTGAATATGACGAAAGTCCGGAATCTATGGGAGCAACATTAGAGTTATATCTCAAAGATGGCTTAGTCAATATATTGGGCGGTTGTTGCGGTACTACACCTGCACACATTCAAACGATAGCTGAAATAGCACAAAAATATCCTCCAAGAAAAAAATCTCAGCTCCAAACTATTAATTAATCTATTACACAAAACATACAATACCATGAGCAGCGAGGCGAAGTTTTTGACTTTATCGGGATTAGAACCATTGATTATTAATGCAGAAAGCAATTTTATCAACGTGGGTGAACGCACCAATGTCACAGGTTCTAAAAAGTTTTTACATTTGATTAAAGAAAACAAATACGAAGAAGCTGTAGATATAGCTAGAGAACAAGTAGAAGGTGGTGCACAAATCCTAGATGTCAATATGGACGAAGGTCTGATTGATGGCAAAGAATGCATGGTAAATTTTCTCAACATGATAGGTTCAGAACCTGATATTTCAAGAATCCCCATCATGATAGATAGTTCCAAGTGGGAAGTGATAGAAGCCGGGCTTCAAGTCATACAAGGAAAAGGCGTAGTGAACTCCATCAGTTTGAAAGAAGGAGAAGAAGATTTTATCCAAAAAGCAAAGAAAATCAGAAGGTATGGTGCAGCAGCAGTTGTGATGGCTTTTGATGAAGATGGTCAAGCGGATACTTATCAGAGACGCATTGATATTTGCAAGAGATCTTACGATATTTTAGTCAATAAGGTCAACTTTCCACCTCAAGACATCATTTTCGATCCTAATGTTTTTCCTGTTGCTACAGGTTTAGAAGAACATCGAGAAAATGCAATCAATTTTTTCAAAGCGAGTCAATGGATAAGAGAAAATTTACCTCATGCTAACGTTTCAGGTGGTGTGAGCAATGTATCTTTTTCTTTTAGAGGAAACAATAAGGTACGTGAAGCCATCCACTCTGCTTTTCTTTATCACGGCATCCAACACGGAATGAACATGGGCATCGTCAATCCTACCATGTTAGAAGTTTATGATGAAATAGATAAAGAACTTTTAGAATTAGTCGAAGATGTATTACTTGACCGAAGAGAAGATGCGACAGAGCGTTTAGTCACATTTGCAGAAAATATCAAAAACGATAAAGCGGTCAGCAAAGCCAATGAACAAGAATGGAGAAGCCTTCCTCTTCAAGAACGTATCACACACAGTTTGGTCAAAGGTATAGATACCTTTATAGTTGAAGATGCAGAAGAAGCCAGATTAGAATCTAAAAGACCTTTAGATGTGATAGAAGGTCACTTGATGAATGGGATGAATGTCGTTGGAGATTTATTTGGTAGTGGGAAAATGTTTTTACCACAAGTAGTCAAGTCTGCTAGAGTGATGAAAAAAGCTGTAGCCTATTTGCAACCTTATATCGAAGCAGAAAAAGATACTACTATCCAAAGTAATGGTAAAATACTTATGGGTACTGTCAAAGGTGATGTTCACGATATAGGTAAAAATATAGTTGCAGTTGTACTCGGTTGCAACAACTATGAAATTATAGATTTGGGCGTGATGGTTCCTACGGAGAAATTTATTGAAGTAGCAAAAGAAGAAAAAGTAGATGCTATTGGTTTGAGTGGGTTGATTACACCTTCTTTGGATGAAATGATTTATGTAGCTGAAGCCATGGAAAAAGAAGATATGCATATTCCATTATTAATTGGTGGAGCAACCACTTCCAGAGTACATACTGCGGTAAAAATAGCACCATCCTACTCTCAAACGACTATTCACATCAAAGATGCATCCAAAGCTGTCACCACGATGAATTTACTGCTCAAGGAAGGTAATGAAGATTTCAGAAAGGAGATTGCAGAAGAATATCTTGATGTTAGAACCAAGTTTTTGAGTAGAAGTAAAGAAAAAGAATACATATCTATTGCTGATGCAAGAAGAAACAAATTTCAAATCGATTGGGAGAATACAGACATCCATTTACCTAAAAGCTACGGAATCTTTGAAATCAAAAACCAAGACCTCAACGATTTATTTCCTTATATAGATTGGACACCGTTTTTCAGAAGTTGGGGACTACATGGGAAATTTCCAGAGCTTTTAGATGATGAAGTAGTAGGTCAACAAGCGACAGAATTATATCACGATGTACAAAATCTTTTACAAGAAGTGATGAAAAAACAATTGCTCAAAGCAAAAGCAGTTTTCGGTTTATTTCCTGCTAATACAGTCAACGATGACGATATAGAAGTGTATGATGAAAATGGTGTCGTACAAACCAAATTTCTCACACTACGTCAGCAAAATAAAAAGAAAGAAGGCTTACCTAATTTCGCCTTAGCGGACTTTGTTGCACCTAAAGAAAGTGGAAGAAAAGATGCGATTGGTTGTTTTGCTGTTAGCGCAGGGTTTGGTACAGATGAATTGACTGAAGCTTTCAAAAAAGAGAATGATGATTATAAAGCAATTCTTATTCAAGGTCTTTCAGATAGACTTGCAGAAGCTTTTGCAGAATATCTACACGAGCAAGTTCGTAAAAAACATTGGGCGTATGCACACGATGAAGAACTTAGTAATGAAGAATTGATTAAAGAAACTTATAAAGGTATTCGTCCAGCTCCCGGTTATCCTGCCTGTCCTGATCACCAAGAAAAAGCGACGATATGGAAGTTGTTGAATGTAAAAGAACGCACAGGAATCGAACTAACAGATAGTATGGCGATGTGGCCGGCATCTTCCGTCAGTGGATACTATTTTGCACATCCGGAATCCAGATATTACGGTTTGGGAAAAATCAACCAAGACCAATTAGAAGATTATGCCCAAAGAAGAAAAACTAATGTACAAGAAGCCGGGCAATTTATTCACGCAAATATAGCTACAAAATAAAGCACACGACAAAATGAAAGTTACAGAACATATAGAAAGAGCAAAAGGCAAAACTTTATTTTCATTGGAGATAGTTCCTCCACTCAAAGGAAAAAGTATTTTTGAATTGTATCAAAATATAGATCCGTTGATGGAATTTAATCCACCTTTTATAGATGTAACTACTTCCCGGGAAGAGTTTATTTTTATCGAAAAAGACAACGGGCTTCTTGAAAAGAAGACTACTCGAATGCGTCCGGGTACTTTGGGTATTTGTGCTTCTATCCAACACCGATATAATGTAGATGTCGTCCCCCATGTGCTTTGCGGAGGTTTTACCAAAGAAGAAACAGAATATCTATTGATTGATTGTCAATACGTAGGCATTGATAATATCATGGCATTGAGAGGTGATGCAATGAAACATCAAAGACGATTTGAACCGACTGAAGGAGGTCATCACTTTGCATCTGATTTGATACAACATATCCACCGTTTTAACGAAGGGAACTTTCTGTATGGATGTGCCGAAAAAACTCCTGAATACAAATTCTGCATTGGTGTTGCAGCATATCCCGAAAAACATATTGAAGCACCTTCTCTCGAAGTAGATCTCAAACGTCTCAAAAAAAAGGTAGAATTAGGAGCCGACTATGTCGTCACCCAGATGTTTTTCGACAATAACAAGTATTTTGAATTTGTAGATAAAGCTCGTGAAATAGGTATTACTATTCCTATTATTCCGGGTCTAAAACCTATTGCTATTAAGGAACATCTCAAAAGTCTTCCTCAAACATTCAAACTCGATATTCCGGACGAACTCATTAAAGCTGTCGAAAAATGCAAAGACAATAAAGAGGTGAGACAAGTCGGTATCGAATGGTCTATACAACAATCTCGCAAACTCAAAGCGGCGAATGTTCCAGTCATACACTACTACACGATGGGCAAAAGCGATAATATTTATGCCATTGCCAAAGAAGTTTTTTAAAAGAAAATCTACCCAAATATCAAGATTTTTCAAACAAAACAGCATAATCTGACCTTATTGATAAGTTGATTCTTTCATCCGGATTCAATGTTAAGAATTTGAACGGAATGATACAAAAGAAGTAGTATTTTGTCGTAGTAAATGAGCTAATGCTTAATTTGGTTTTAATATTTTAAGTACACTTTTGTAATTTTATACAGTATTACGAATGCTAAATTTTTTATATGAAAAAGACTTTACTATCTCTTCTATTATTATTAGGACTAACTCACTACTCCTTGTCACAAGAACTTATTAGAGGTCCATATCAACAAGGAACAACAACTCATTCTGTCAAAATAATGTGGAGAACTTCAATACCTACTAAAGGTTGGGTAAAAATCGGAAATACTCCTGAAAATTTGACCAAAAATATCTCTGAAACCGATTTGGCAAGTGACCATACTGTTTATATTGACAATTTGGAAGCTTTTACTACATATTATTATTCTGTCGGTTACGATGACATAACTTTAGCTTCAGGTATAGACCACTATTTCACTACTAACCAACTCGAAGGAGATACTATTGGTTTTTCAGTTTGGATTATAGGCGACTTCGGCACCGGTGATGAACCGCAAAAAATGGCAAAAAACGCCTTTTTAGATTATAGCAAAACTCATCCGGTAAATTTCATGCTGACTTTAGGTGATAATGCATATCCGGAAGGAGCCGATCAGGATTATCAATCTCATTTATTTGATATTTATGACTCTATCCTCCGGTTTATGCACTATTATCCCACACCGGGCAATCATGATTATGATATCATAAGAGGTGACAATGTTTTGGGTTATTTAGATCCCACTTTGGATGACGGCCCTTATTTTCATATACACGAAATGCCTATTCACGGTGAAGCCGGAGGTTATCCTTCCGACACCAAGTTGTATTACTCTTTTAATTATGGGAATGCGCACTTCATCTGTCTCAATTCGGAAACTTATACTTGGACTCAAAACGGGACAACACCTTTAAAAACATGGTTGAAAAAAGATTTGGAAGCTAATCAACAACACTGGACCATCGTTTATTTTCACCAATCACCTTATACAAGAAGTTCTGATAGTTCTGATGATTTTTATGAGATAGGCATGAGAAATATGAGAATGTATATTTTACCTATTTTGGAAGAATATGGAGTAGATTTAGTGTACACCGGTCACTCTCACGATTATGAACGTTCCTATCTCATCAATGGTCACTACAAAAACTCCCCTCAGTGGAATCCCGCTATCAATCTAATTGATGGGAGAAGTGGTAATCCTGACCTCGGTGAAACTTACGTTAAAAATATAGAAGACGGGAAAGGAACAGTTTACACTGTATGTGGAAATAGTGGTCGTTACATCAATGATGACAAACTTTTTCCGACGTTACATCCTGTCATGTATTATAGAGATGGCGGCACGGAAGAAACAGGCTCTGTTGTGTTAGAAGTAAAAGGGAGTACCGTTACCTCCACATATATCAATAAGAAGGGTGAGATTTTAGATAAGTTTTCTATTTTTAAACAAAGCCCGCAGACAGTTGCCACCCATGTAAAAGATAAATCCATCAGACTTTTTGACATAAAAGCTTATCCTAACCCAAGTAGTAAATATCTCAGTTTAGAATTTAATAATCCCTCAGGTTCAAAAGCTAATTTATCTATTTTAGACCTTTCGGGAAAACTTTTATTACACCAAAGTATTAGTAATCAGGGGAGGAATAAGTTAGAGATTAAAAAATGGCAGTCTTTACCTAATGGTAACTATACTTTAAATTTAGATATCGACGGGAAAAGTGCAAGTCTAAACGTAGTAAAACAGTGAAAAAGTCAATATATCGTATGCGTGCATATCTTTTTAAGGTACTTAATTTATTTTTTCGACTAAAAATATTTACATTGTAATTAAATATCAGATGATTTATGAGTAAAATTAAGAATGCAAATGTTTTGATTACCGGTGGAGCCCAAGGAATAGGGAAACTACTTGGCGAAAAGTTTTTAAGAGAGGGTGCAGGCAATCTCATTATATGGGATATTAACGATAAAAATATTGAACAAACTTTAAATGAGTTTGACAATAAAGGATATCAAAATGTCCATGCTTTCAATGTAGATGTCTCTGATGTAAAAGATGTAGAACGGGCTGCTACCGAAGTACTCTTAGAAATCGGCAATGTAGATATATTAATCAACAACGCCGGTATTGTCGTAGGTAAAATGTTTTGGGAGCATTCTATGGAAGAGATTGACAGAGTAATGCAAATCAACGTAGGCGGAGTTCTATATACGACCCGCGTTTTTATCAATGAAATGATTAAGCAAAAGAGAGGACATATCGTCAATATTGCATCTGCCGCTTCTTTTATCAGAAATAGGAAAATGTCTATCTATTTAGCCAGCAAATGGGCAGTCAAAGGGTGGTCTGACTCCTTGAGATTGGAAGTGGAAACTTTGGGTGGAGATTTACATGTCACTACTATCTGTCCAAGTTACATCAACACAGGAATGTTTAAAGGTGTCAAAGCACCTTTACTGACACCACTTTTAGAGCCTGAAGTCATCACAGATGCCATTATCAAAGCCGTAAAGAAAAATGAAGTGATAGTACTCAAACCCGATATTGTACAATTGCTCCCTATTTTAAGTGGATTATTACCAACCAAATTATATGATTTGACTGCCGAAATCTTAGGAGTCTATGACTCTATGGATGAATTTTCAGGTAGAAATAAAAAGGAAGCCATTCCGGATAAAAAAGATAAACAAAAAGTAAAGAAATGACAACTATTACTCAAGAGTCCACTGTACTCGAAATCGTAAAAAAACAAAGAACTTTCTTTGAAAGTGGTGCAACACGTCCTATTAAGTTTAGAAAAAAACAACTCAATAAATTTAAAGAAGGTGTACAACGATATGAAAATAGATTTTTTGAAGCTTTAAAAAAAGATTTTAATAAACCCGCTTTTGAAACCTATGCCAGTGAGTTAGGTCTCATCTTGTCGGAAATCAATCTGATGCTTAAAAACATTGACAAATGGTCTGCACCACAAGCAGTAGGTACAGCATTAGGAAATATGCCGGCAAGAAGTACCATCTACTCAGATCCTTACGGGGTAGTTTTGGTAATCGGCACATGGAACTATCCTATACAATTGACTTTACTTCCTGTCGTAGGTGCAATAGCAGCAGGAAATACCGTCGTCATCAAGCCTCCTCGTAGTGCAGCAAATGCTTACGAAGCGATGGCACAAATGATAAACGAATGCTTTGATGAAGAATTTGTCACCTGTGTAGATTTTAACACTGGTCACGAAGAAATTTTAGAACAACGATATGACTATATTTTCTTTACCGGCGGTATTAATGCCGGCAAAGCCGTAGCAAGAGCCGCTGCCGAACACCTCACTCCTACCACTTTGGAATTAGGAGGAAAAAGTCCCTGTATAGTAGATGAAACTGCCTCTATCAATGTAGCTGCACATAGAATTATATGGGGTAAATGTCTCAATGCCGGTCAGACTTGCGTAGCACCGGATTATCTTTTGGTACATGAAAGCGTAAAAGAAAAGCTCTTTCAAGCCATGAAAAAAGTGGTAAAAGATTTCTACGGGAAAAACCCTGCTATCAGTGTAGATTATCCGTCCATTATAAATGAAAGACATTTTGACAGATTAGCCAATATGATAAAAGACGGCGATATCGTCATTGGTGGTGATGTGGACAAAAACAAACGCTATATCGGCCCTACTGTTATTACCAATATTGACACCAATCATCCATTGATGATAGATGAAATTTTTGGTCCGATATTACCGGTTTTCACCTATAAAAAATTAGATGAAGCTTTTGACTTTATCAAGCAATATGAAAAACCTTTGGCTTTCTATATATTCTCTAACAACTACAACCACCAACAGAGATGTATGGAAGAAATACAATTTGGCGGTGGCTGTATCAATGACACGGTCGCTCATCTCCTCAACGAAGATTTACCTTTTGGCGGTGTAGGTTATAGTGGCAGTGGTGCTTATCACGGAAAATTTAGTTTTGACACTTTTACACATAAAAAAGGTGTTATGAATAAAGTGACTTGGCCGGATATTCCGATGAGATATCCACCTTATGATGGAAAATTGGGAATTGTAAAAAAGATTATCCGTTAGTTTTCAATCGGCTCATCATTTTTTTGAATTTTTAAATTAGATTAAAAAATGAAGATATAGGTTAGATACTTGTATCTTCATTTTGTTTATTAATAGTTTTATTTTTGTCGTATGTCCAAAAAGTTTCAAGGAACACAAGACTATATTGCCACTGATGATTTAAGTATCGCTGTCAACGCTTCAGTCACTTTAGAAAAACCTTTACTAATCAAAGGTGAACCGGGTACGGGCAAAACCATGTTGGCTCAAGAAATAGCCAAAGCGCTCAATATGCAGATCTACACCTGGTATATTAAAAGTACGACCACTGCACAACAAGGTTTGTATGAATATGACGCTGTCGCAAGACTAAGAGATTCACAGTTGGGAGAAGAGAGAGTGCACGATATCAGAAATTATATTGTCAAAGGACCGCTTTGGAAAGCTTTTGAATCAGACAAACAAGTGGTATTGTTGATTGATGAGATTGACAAAGCCGACATAGAATTTCCAAACGATTTACTTCTTGAAATAGATAAAATGGAGTTTTATTGTTACGAATTACAAGAAGCTGTCAAGGCAAAACACAGACCCATCATCCTTATCACTTCCAATAATGAGAAAGAGTTACCGGATGCATTTTTGAGAAGATGTTTTTTCCATTATATCCGTTTCCCTGAAAGTGAAACTATGCAAAAAATAGTTGATGTACATTTTCCCAATATTCAAGAAGATTTGATGAATACGGCACTCAATGCCTTTTACAGAGTAAGAGAAACACAAGGACTGAAAAAGAAACCTTCTACAAGTGAGTTGATAGATTGGATACGTCTGTTAAAACTTGGAAATCAGAAGGTAAAAGAACATACTCCGGCACACGAACTACCTTATCTCGGCGCTCTACTCAAAAATGAACAAGATATAGAACTACTGTTGCGGATGGCAAAAATGGGTCTAAAAAGAGGATACTAAAGCTACTTACAAACTAATTTCCCATGAATTTGGAGAAAAAAGTAACAGCTATCATTTGTCCGCCTATTCCTATCATCAGACCGGTGTAAATTTCTTTCATCGTGTGAGCTTTCAAATACAATCTTGAAGCCGCTACCAAAATATTGGCAATTATAGAAAGTATAAAAAAGAGAACCAATGACCTTTCAGAGCCAAAAAGTATCATAAACATAAGCCCTATCATCAACCCTGAAATCCCCATCATGTGTATGCTCAATTTGAGAAATAAATTGATGATGAAGCCAGCAAATAAGGAAATAAGTACACCCAATATAAAAGTCGGATATATCTTTGGCATATAAAAGAATCCTTCATTTACAGCTAAAAATGTCCATATATACAAAGTCATTGTAATGATAAAAGGAATGATTCGCTCTTGCTTGTCTTCCATCTCAAATGATTTGATAAAACCGACAGCTTTCAGCATAGCAATACCTATAAAAGGCATTAAAAAAGTATTGATAAAGATTGAAATCCTCAAATCGCTCAAAGTTCGGGTGATTCCTTCATTGGGATTAGGAAGAGGCTCAATGGAAGGATTAGCCCATAAGAAAATCAATGTACCATAAAAAGGCATTAAAATAGGATGTAAAAGAATGGAGATGACTTTTGCTAATATTTTTAAGCTTGCTTGCATATATTTTTATAAGTTGATATTTGATTTACAATAACCGCCTTAGGATAAAATTGTATCGTTTTACTCTTGGACAAGACCTTTCTTTTTACCTTCAAAAAGCTCATACAATTTGAAGTCACATTCTAACTTTCCGTTCATCAAATGATAAGTAGCCTTGGAATTAAGTCCTACCTGCTGTATAGCTTCTTTGTTGTTACTGATCATTCCGGCAGTCCATCCGGTAAATGATTTTTTGAGAGTAGAACCGATAAATTCATACAGCTTTTCAACATTTTTCACTTCTAATCTTTCACCATAAGGCGGATTCATCAGTACAAGTCCTTTCTTACTTATAGGTTGGTAATCTATAAAGTCCACTTTTACCAACTGTACATATTTTTGAACCTTGGCTAAGCGCGCATGCGTATTGGCAATCTCTATTGCCCGTGGTGAAATATCAATACCTATGATAGCCGGAACCTTTTTTCTCACCTTTTGCATTAAATCTTGTCTGACAGCATCAAAGAGCTTCGAATCAAAATTTTTCCAATTTTTAAAGCTAAAATAATTTCTATTGAGATTAGGAGCCATTCTACTTGCCATCATGGCTGCTTCTATTGCAATCGTACCTGAGCCGGTCATCCCATCTATCAAAGGTGTAAATTCAGCATCCCATTCTGAAAGATAGAGTAATCCACATGCCAAAACTTCATTGATAGGTGCGTCATGTTGTAGTCTTCGATAACCTCTTTTGTGTAATGAATATCCAGAACTATCTAACAAAATTGTCACTTTATTCTCAAAAATATGAAGATGCCATGTCACATCCGGCTCTTTAATTTCAACATTCGGACGTTTATTATGTGACTTTCTAAAAGCGTCACAAAGTGCATCTTTTACTTTTAATGCTGCAAATTTGCTATGGGTGAAAAATTGAGAATGTACAACATTAGAGATGGAAAATGTCTGATTTACCTTTTGGTACTTCTGCCAAGGTAGTCTTAATGCCTGACTATACAATTCTTCAGTAGTTTTCGCCTCAAAAGTGTAAACCGGCACAAAAACTTTTAATGCAACACGGCAAGCAAGATTGGTCAGATAAATATTTTCGAGTGAATAAGGAATTTTGACTCCTCTTTTTATCTCCTCTACTTCACGAATACCCAATAACTGTAATTCTTTGACAAGTACTTTTTCTAATCCACTAAGCGTGGTAATAATTAGTTCTTTACCGAAAACTTCCATCACTTATTTTTCTTCCCCCATTTTTCCTGCTTTCTTCAAGACCTCTTGTTTCATCTCTTCTTTATAAGCAATCATTTTATCTAAGAGATTAGGTTGACTTGTTGAAAGAATCTGAACTGCGAGCAAACCTGCATTTTTTGCACCGTTTACTGCCACCGTTGCGACCGGTACACCTCCCGGCATTTGGGCAATAGACAAAAGCGAATCCCAACCGGAAAGCGCACGCGACTGAACCGGAACACCGATAACGGGAAGAGGACTGATAGCTGCCACCATCCCCGGTAAGTGGGCTGCACCTCCGGCTCCGGCAATAATTACCTTATACCCTTTCAAATGGGCTGACTTTGCAAAGTCATACATTCTATCGGGTGTACGGTGTGCCGAAACGATAGTATATCTATAAGGAATTTCAAATTGCTCCAAAACCTCTGCGGCTGCATCCATGACAGGTTTATCACTATCCGAACCCATAATAATGGCTACCAATGCTTGTTTGTCCATACCTTTTGTTTTAGTCTATAAAGTTAGTGATTATTCTGTAAGCTGAATATGTAAAAGAGATTTTACCAAATCTGCGTTTCTCTTCGCTTCCTTGATTGTATCTCCCAATATGGTGACGTGTCCTAATTTTCTATCCGGTTTTGACACTGCTTTTCCATACAAATGAATATAAACCCCCGGAATTTTCAAAGCCTCATTCATTCCACTCAAAACATAATCACCACTTCCGCCTTCACAACCTACAATATTGACCATCACTGCTGCTTTTTTAAAGCGTGTATCTCCTAAAGGCAGTCCTGTCAAAATTCTAAAGAGCTGGTCAAACTGTGAAGTATAAGCACCTTCTATTGTATGATGACCGGAATTATGCGGTCTTGGTGCAATTTCATTGACATATAGTTTATCATTATGATCCAAGAAAAACTCGACAGCAAAAAGTCCGGGTCCATCAAATGCTTTTACCACTTTCTTAGCTATTTCTTGTGCTTCCGCTTCGATGTCCCGATTAATATCTGCCGGCGTATAGAGATACATGACCAAATTGGATTTAGAATCAAAGTCCATATCTACTGTCGGAAAAGATTTCACTTCTCCACTTTGACCGACGGCCACCATCACCGCTAATTCCTTTTTGCACGGAATATATTTCTCTATCATAACAGCTTGGTCAAAAGGCAAATCTTTTTTACCTTCTCTCACTTCTTGTATGGAAGTCAAAAACACTCCCCGACCATCATAACCGCCTTCTCTTGTCTTGACAGCAAATTTACTACCGCCTAACTCTTCCATCGCTTCTAACCAACTCTCACTTTTGGCTACTAACTTAAAAGGAGAAGTAGGAATTTTATGCTTTTGATAAAATTGCTTTTGCTTGCCTTTATCTTGTATAACTTTTAATATCCTTGAAGAAGGAATTACCTTTTTGCCCTGTTTTTCCAATTGGGCAAGTGTGTTTGTATTGACATGCTCGATTTCATAAGTCAAAACATCACACTTTTCAGCTAAAGTTTGAATAGCCTGTCCGTCCATCAAATTGCCTTGCACATAATGATTTGTCAATTGCGCAGCAGGTGCTTGATTATCATTTTCAAGTATATATACCTGACCGGCATAGCGGCTCGCATTTTCTAAGAACATTCGCCCCAATTGACCTCCGCCTATCACACCTATGACCGGCAATTTGGACTTCTTATCTTTCATACCGCAAAAATAACTATCTATGCGTTATTCTTATATGGTATCTGAGTTAATTCTTAGAGTATTTGAGATGAAGGTTAAAGTACAAAATTAGAAGTACAAAGTACGAGTGTGATTGAGTAAAATTGAATTACCGAGTTTTAGAGCTATTCTTCTGCCAAAATTTTAGAGACATTTAATCTAAATACATAAATCAAAGGCATCACCACCGCCACAGTACTCAGTATTAACAATATCGGCAAAAGATATTTTTCGGACGGCGTAAATTTATAGGCTATCGTCAAAGTAGATTCTTGAATGACTTTATTTTGTAATATCCAAATTCCGAGACGGCTCACTCCCATTCCTACCAAATAACCGATAGTCGTCGTGATCCATGTTTCTATCAAGATAATATTGATGAGATTATATCTTGTTGCACCTACTAATCTCATAATTGCAAGCTCATATTTCCTATCCTGTATTTTTCTTTGAACTGTAATAAAAATACTCAATGCGGCTAAGAAAACGATACTCCATGCTATCCCTTCTAAAAGTGTCGTTCCAAGTCCTGTCAAATGTGACAACCTATTGATTTCTGATGTCGGAGCCGCTGCCAAAAGATTGGTTTCTCTATTAATCTTTCTGACAATCTCTTCTTGGTCAGTCGGACGATATAGCTCTAACAATGCAACCGACACTCTATCTCCACTGTACAAAGAACTATCGCTTTGATTGTGTCTGGCTATCGTCCATACGGTATGTAGATTAGAAACTATCAGATAATCTAACACTGTATTTGTTTTCGCTAAAACTCCGACTACCTTGTATTTTTGAGGTGGATATTTCTGAGATTTCCAGTCATTGTCACTCGTTTCGACAAAATTATCATTCAAACCCAACTTTTGACTTTTTTGTACCTCATCGCCAATCACCACTTCAAAATCCTGTGTAAACATTCTTCCTTGTGCCGGTTGGGCGCCATATTTTTCTAAATAGGAAGTTTCAGTGCCTAAGATTTTTGTGTCTTTGAAATGGCCATTAAAAGCAATGGGCGTTATCGTTTTAATACCGCTATATTGTCCTAAACTTTCTACCTTTTTCATGGAGATATCATCAGACGGATAATCAATATGATACACACCCGATAATACCAATTGGAGCGGACTACCTTTTGCACCGGCAACAATATCCACATTTTGTAAGTCCCTCTTTATTTTTTGGTTATACGAATAATTTAAAACCAAAATCAAAGAGATAATCGTAGTACCAAAAGCGAGCATGGTAATATTAAACATCGTCGTCAATGTATGACGAGTCAAACCTCCTATGATGATCTTACTAATCATTATAATTCTATTCGCCTATCAAATTTTTCTCTGATTCTTTTATCGTGTGTCACAACTATCAATGCGCTATTGTCTATTTCACAAGCCCTTTCAAGCAATCTCATCACATTTTCTGTATTAATATCATCGAGATTGGAGGTTGGTTCATCTGTCAATAAAACTGCCGGTCGGTTAATGGCTGCACGAGCAATACAGACCCTTTGCTGCTCTCCCAAACTCAGTGATTTGGGCAATCTATTGAGCAAGTGACCAATCTCCAAGGCTTCGGCAATGCCATCCAAATTTTTCGCAGAATTTTTTTGATTAGCAAAATAACAGGCCGTCAAAATATTGTCTTTGACGTTTAAGGACGGTATCAAGTGAAATTTTTGAGGTGTATAGCCTATTTTTTGTCCACGATATTTGTCTCTCTTTGCAAATCTCAATTTTACAATATCCACTCCATCAATATAAATCTCGCCGCTATCAGGCCTCAATAGCCCTGCCAGCATCTGTAATAAAGTAGATTTTCCACTACCTGAACGACCATAAATCAGTAGCTTTTCAGAACGATTACACTCTATCTTTGGATAGCTGATAATCTTTTTCTGATTATATGAAAAACTCAAAGGAGTAGTAGAAATCATACTATATCTTTAGAAAGCTACCCCAATTTAACAATATTTTAAATAGCAAAGAAATTTATTGAGCTATTTTTTTTATAACTCAGTGAACTTTTATAAACTTCATTTGATCCGTATAATTTTCTGACATCAATTTCAAAACATATACACCACTTGGAAGATGCGATACATTCATATATTTATTTTCATTTTTCAGCAATTGAATTTCTTTTTCCGTATAGACTATTTTTCCATTCATATCAGAAATAAAAATTGTGGCATGTGCAATATCCTTGACATTGTTATCAATAAAAAATCTTCCATTATTCGGATTGGGCATCATCATCAATTGAGTTGTACTTATAGTCTCCGGGATTTTGGAAATACAATCAAAACCAAAGTTTTCCATATCGAAAAATAATTTGATCTGATTACTGACAGCACAAGGTCTATTTTCAAGAAAAACGAGCATATCCTTTTTAATATCTTCTTCCCAACTATCAAGACTTGTGGGATAATTCCACCTTTGAATATGACTTAGAACTTCAGGTTCATAAAGAGATTGTACAGAATCTGATTTTGACCTCATAACCTCAACATTGAACTCGTTATTTAAAAGCTCGGCATATCTGTTTAAATATTGGGTCCGGAAAGAATAATTTAGCAATAGATTCCTAAATAAGAAAGTAGAATAGGGTGTATTAGGCCAAGAGATTTGAGGGTCGTTTTTTGTAGAATGCAATAGCATATTATAATCAGGATTTCCAAATCCGGCATCCAAATCATACAGTACCCATCTCCATTTTCCTTTGTCTCTCTCTTTCCAAAACCTCATATTATTAGCCGGCCAGTCATAATTATTTAAAAATTGTTCGGCTATTGTATAGTCGATATAATTATCAATATCAATCTGGGATTTTACATATTCGTAATTGTCATTTGATTCTAAACTATTTTTTTCTATAAAATTTCTTAGTTGGTTAAACGAGTCATTGTTCCAATCAAAAAACTCAACATCCTCATCATTTATATCATGGATATATTCAATATATTTTTCATCTATTCTATCTCTAATTGTATAAATCCCCCAATATTCACCATTGAGATATACAACCACCGGTTGAAATTCCTGATAATCAACATTCAGTGAAGAAGATATCTGTTGACCTACGATATCTTTAATGATTGTCTCTCCATTCCATGCTCCCATCGTCGTTTGAAGGATAAAATGTTTGTATTTCTCTGTGTTTCTTTTAGAAAGTAACGGATAATCAAAATGCTTAGTACCATATTCTGCCCGTGCATAAAATCTTAAACTTTTCTGAGCCGCTTGACGGGTTTTACCACCGTGGATTCTCATTCCGGCATCTTGGGAAAATTCGATTTTGCCTTTTGGTGAAAAGTATTCAATATGGGCTTCTCTCTCCCAATTTTCACCCGACATAAAATAATTACCTGACCATTCGGGATCGTCTATCATATAATTTATACCGGGAACCAACAAACCTTTATTCTTATCAAAAAGATTTTCTTCCTCTGTAACAATTGAGATAACGGGAACAGTATATTTGTATGTGATATCGTGATTTACAAAAAAAGTCTTGGTATAAATCTGACTTGTTCTGACACCATTGCGAAAAGAGGCACATCTAAGAATGGTAGCTTTGTCCACATTATTTTTGGGAGATTCCCAAGCTTTATAACTGATGAGGTTTTGAGGTGGAGAAGTAGGAATTTCCGATAATCTATTCGGTTGAAAGCTTAAATCTAATATGAAAATCAAACTGTCATAGCTAATTGAATTTTCATCCGGGAGATCTCCGTTAAGTGTATAATAAACAGTATCTCCTGTCAATGAATGAATATATAAAAAGAAAGGTTCAGTGTAAAACCCTTCCGACTTAGAGAAGGTTAGTTGGTTAGAAAAATTATTTGTAGCATTTGGAGAAGACACTCTGGTTGTCAACCATCTTTCACTGCCATCAGGTACGCGACTGTATGATTCATCCGCAGACAGCGTATCAGTTTGTACCCAATCTATAACTTCTCCAAAATCATTGGAGAGAAAAAGTTTTTCACCACTTGATGAAATTTTGAAATTAGTATGTAACTCCGCACCATCCGTTTGGTTCTTACCGGAAGCAAATACCAACAAATATCCCTTTGGAGAAATAGTTACACTTGGGAAAGTCCATTTTTCAAGCTTTGTCTGATTATCTGACAAACTATATCCTGATAAATTAATAGGGTTATCTGTAACGTTATACAATTCTATCCAATCGCTGTAATCGCCATCTTCATCCTGAATAGTCACTTGATTACTCGCCATGAGTTCGTTAATAACAACAGACTGCCCATGTATTTTGAAGCATAAGAACAAAGCCATTGTTATTAAAAAAAATCTCATCCTCTAACTTTTGAACTTTTCTCTAATGTCAGTTTGTTACTTTAAAAAATAATCTATTATTGAAATGAACAGATTCATCTAAGCTATTAATTAAAATGCAAAAGTAGGGTTTAAACCATTATTAATTGTATTTTAATTCAAAGACTAAGTTCTAAATAATACAGCCATTGAAGTTTTAAAATCATTGCCGAAAACTTTGAAACGGAATACTTCGTCCGCAATCTTGTAAAACTATTTATCACTTGTCGCACTTTTTATTTTCGCCCATTTATTTGCATATATGACAATTATTAGCTATTATTGTAAGATATTCTTTTCATTTTATGTCAAATTGGGATGATAAAGCAAAACGGCTTTTAAAGTCGGAAATGGTAAAACGAGGTTTTTCTAATGCTGATTTAGTAGAACTACTAAACGAAATTGGAATAGAAGAAACTAAAGCGAGTATAGACAGTAAAATTAGTCGTGGTAGTTTTAGTGCTACTTTTCTATTGCAATGTTTGACCGTTATTGGTTGTCGTAAATTGGAAATTGGAGATTTTGAAACTCAATTGTTTATGGTAGCTGAGCCAAATGAACCCTATAATGTATCAAAAAATGAAAAATAATCCTGTAAAGTTTATAGACCTTTTTGCTGGTCTTGGAGGTATTCGTCTGGGGTTTGAAAAGGCATTTAAAGATGCTGGAATGGAAACGGAATGTGTGATGACTTCCGAAATAAAACCTTATGCTATAAAAACTTTGAAACATAATTTTGAACATGACTTTTTAGCCGGAGATATTTTTGAAATACGAAATGAATTTATTCCTGATTTTGACTTTTTATTAGGTGGTTTTCCTTGTCAGCCTTTTAGTGCCGGAGGAAAGCGACAAGGATTTTTGGATACCAGAGGAACTTTGTTTTTTGAAATAGAAAGAATTTTAAGAGATAAAAAACCTTATGGATTTATTCTAGAAAATGTAGAAGGATTGATTAAACACGATTTGGAAAATAAAAATGATGAAATCGGTAGAACTTTAAAAACCATTTTAGAAACGCTAGAAAATGATTTAGGTTATAAAACTTCTTGGAAAGTTTTTGACAGCTTAGAGTTTGGTTTGCCACAATCCAGAAAAAGAATTTTTATTGTTGGCACCAAGGATGAGAAGATAAATTTAGAGGGAAACGAACCGAGATTTAATACTTTAGAAAGTATTTTAGAAAGTGGTTTGCCTACTTTAAATTCAGAATTTGTTGACAAATTATTAGCTCATTTCACGATTGAAGAATTGTACGGAAAATCTATAAAAGATAAAAGAGGTGGCGATAATAATATACACAGTTGGGATATAGAAATTAAAGGAAGTGTTTCCAAACAGCAAGCGGAAATTCTTAATCAACTTTTTAAACAAAGAAGAAAAAAACAGTGGGCAGAAGAAATTGGTATTGATTGGATGGACGGAATGCCTTTGACTATTCAACAAATTAGTACATTTATAGATTTGCCAGAAAATCAGCTTAAAATTTTATTAGATAATTTGACTTCAAAGGGATATTTAAAATTAGAACATCCTAAAAAATTAGTCAAAGTCCAAACAGGAAGCAGTTTTGCAACCTCCAGAGAATACGATGAAACTAAACCAAAAGGTTATAATATCGTAACAGGAAAATTGAGTTTTGAAGTCAATAAGGTACTCGACCCCAAAGATATTGCACCGACTTTGGTTGCTACCGATGTTTCTCGATTAGCTGTTCCCGATGGAAATGGTTTGAGAAGGTTAACTATTCGTGAGGGCTTGCGATTATTTGGTTATCCCGAATGGTACGAAATCCCCACAAAAGAATATGATGCTTTTGATTTGTTGGGGAATACGGTGGCTGTGCCGGTTGTAGAATTTGTAGCAGGTAAATTAGCCGAAGTTTTTGTTAGCGAACTTGCAATTTAATTCCTGTATGTTCTTCGTAATTTTTCAATACATTTTGTAACCAATGTCCGTTGCCGTGGCGTGTTTGCGGATATTGGTATCGAGTTTCATTCAATGCGGAAAGGAACTCTTCTAATGAATTGAAAGGTTTGAACTTTGTTCTTTCTGAATACCAAGTGGAAGGGCGAATATTATAAATTACGTTTTTCTTTTCTTGGACTTTCAGCGGATAAGTTCCACTTGGGCAAGCTAATTCCCAAATCTTTTTTATCCAAACATCTTTAATTGTTAATTCACTTCCTTTCATTTGGTAAGCCAAAATCAGGTAATCAGAATTTAAACGATATGCCGAGGTAAGCAATGAATTACAATAAGAGTCGAAATTGGCGAGGTCAAACCCAGGTCCTCTATCCCAGTCAAAAGATTTCACTTCCAATAAACCTAATTTTCGGTTAGATTTGTCAAGATAAAAATCTGGGAAAACCTGTGAATTTGGATTTTCTTCAAATTCTATTTTCTCTTTAATCATCCACGCTTTTAGCCATTCTTGTAATAAATTCCCAACCGTATCTTTAGTTTCAATAGAAATTGTCAAATCTTTTAACGAAAAATTGATAACGCCCTTTTCTCCAATAATTTTATACTCGTTTACCAATTTATGATGTAGTTCTTTTCCGGATAATCTCATTTCGTTTGGAATGTATTAAGTTTGGGACAAAGATATTAAAACTTGTTTGATTGGGTTTATGTTTGATTCTTTTAATATGACAGGTGGCTTACAAACATACGAGACTCATTCATATATAAAAATATATTGATAAACTCAATTAAAGCCTTTAGGATATTGAAAACAGACCTAAAGATACAGTTCTTCTTTTATAGAAAGTAAAGACGAAAAGAAAGCAACTATAATCTACACCGCAATCCCTTTCAGTAAATTTCTACTGACTACGATTTTCTGAACCTCGGTTGTTCCTTCGTAAATTTGAGTAATTTTAGCATCTCTCATCAATCTTTCTACATGATACTCTCTGACATATCCATATCCACCGTGAATTTGCACAGCTTCGATAGTTGTCTTCATAGCTACTTCTGATGCAAAAGATTTTGCCATCGCTGCCATCGTTGAATAATCTTTACCTTGATCCTTTAACCATGCGGCTTTGTGTATCATCAATCTGGCCGCTTCTATCTCAGTAGCCATATCTGCCAATTTAAACTGAATAGCTTGGTGATTACAGATTTCCTTACCAAATGCCTTTCTTTCTTTGGAATAAGCCAATGCTAATTCATAAGCACCGGCAGCAATACCCAAAGCTTGTGCCGCAATACCAATACGTCCACCATTGAGAGTATTCATGGCAAATGTAAATCCAAAACCATCATCACCAATTCTATTTTCTCTCGGAACTTTCACATCCGTAAACATCAAAGAATGTGTATCGGATGCACGGATTCCCATTTTATCTTCTTTAGCACCTCTTGTAAATCCGGGACTGTCTCGCTCCACTATCAATACATTGATACCATGATGGCGTTTTTCGGGATGAGTCTGTGCAATGACCAAATAAATATCAGCTTTTCCACCATTGGTGATCCAGTTTTTTGTGCCATTTAAAAGATAGTAATCACCTTTATCTTCGGCAATCGTCCTTTGTGAAGTAGCATCCGAACCTGCTTCAGGCTCTGACAATGCAAAAGCTCCCAATTTTTCACCTGATGCCAAAGGTTTTAAATATTTCTCTTTCTGCTCTTCTGTACCATACTCTTCCAATCCCCAGCAAACCAATGAATTATTCACTGACATAATAACAGAACAAGAAGCATCTATCTTGGAAATTTCCTCCATAGCCAAAGCATAAGATATTGTATCAAGACCGCCACCATTGTATTTGGGATCGACCATCATACCCAAAAAACCCAATTCAGCCATCTGTCTGACCTCATCAGTAGGATATATCATATCTCTATCTCTATCTATTACACCTTTTTTTAAGACATTTTGGGCAAAATTTCTCGCCATATCTCTAATCATCAGTTGTTCTTCTGTATATTGAAAATTCATATCTAAATATTAATTTTTAATTCGGTGAAATTAACTCTTTTTTATCTTATTTTGAATTTTAAGCTCAATATCTGTTGTCGAAAATCCCTCCAAAATTTCAACAATTTCCACTTTACCGCCTCTTTTTAAAACAAAATCACTTCCTACTATAGTTTTTACTTCGTAATCTCCTCCTTTTACCAAAACATCAGGTTGGATTTCTTGGATAAGACGAAGCGGCGTATCTTCTGAAAATTCAATGATAAAATCAGTCATTTCCAGCGCTGCCAGCACATTTATTCTGGATTCTATCGGGATGATAGGACGATGTCTGCCTTTTAATCTTTCAACCGAATCATCACTATTTACACCAACAATCAAAATATCACCTAATTCTTTTGCCTTACTTAAAATGTGAATATGACCTACATGGAGAATATCAAAACAACCATTTGTAAAAACGATACTCTTATTTTTGGCTTTTATTGAAGAAATTATTTCGGAGTGGTTTTCTCCAAGTATTTTATTTTGATATCGATTACAAAGTTGGGACACCTGATTCTTTTCTCTTTTTGTGAAATAAAGATAATAAAATCAAGCTAATAATTCCCATAGAAAAGACACCGACAGTCTGTGCTCCCCAAATAACCGTCCCTATTGCTCCTCCGATAACCTCAGTGATTCCATATAGTAAAAGTACGGCTCTGATAGCAATAGGATATGCACCGATACCACCGGGTGTGGCTATCATGGCAAAGCCTCCAAAGATAGTACAAGCTAATGCAGCCATCATACTAAGCGTACTTGTTTCCGGTAGTGAAATAAAACACATATACGGCATCAAAATATAGCAAATCCACATTAAAACTGTCTGAAAAACAAATTCTCCTTTATTTTTCATCTTCCTAAAAGAGATGATTCCGTCTATCAGCCCTTTCATTCTTGTAAGAAAAATTTCTTTTAATTTCTCAAAGCCAAACTTTCTGATAATGTAGATAGAAATACCCAAAAGTAGTAAAATCAGGAAAACGGGAATCCCGTATTTTAAAAGAAGGCTCATTTCTTGTGAATTGTCACTTTTTGGGGTAAAACTATCATTGAGTAAGGCAGAAACTTTTTCTCTTTCAGCCAACAATAAAATACCCAATAATCCAAAAAGACAGATAGCATCAATTAGTCTTTCTACTATCATAGTACCTATGGACTTTTCTATGGGAACATCTTCATATTTAGCCAAAATACCACATCTTGTGACTTCGCCTAATCGCGGGACAAACAAATTGGCAAAAAACATTACATTGATGGCATGAAACGTATTGACAAGTCCGGGATTGTGACCGGTAGGTTTTAGCATTAATATCCACCTTCTCGCTCTTGCAAAATTTGCAATCAGACCGAAAACAAAAATTCCTGAAAGCCACCAATAGTTGATTCTCTTAAAAGAATCTATGGTTGCATCTATCTGTTCGGGAGTCATTTGGTTGATAAACCAATACACCAAACCTATCCCTAAAGTTAAAGATATCACTAATTGTATGAGGCTCCCTTTTTTTATCTCCAAGATAAAACTTTTTAGCTGATGAGATTAGAATCGTTGGGAAAAACTATTTTGGGCGTATGTAGCTTTAATTCGTTTTCATCCATCATAGCGTAACAGATAATAATAACTTTATCGCCTACCGCCACTTTTCTTGCGGCAGCACCATTTAAACAAATCTGACCGGACCCACGTTCACCGGCTATAACATACGTCTCCAATCTTTCACCGTTGTTGATATTGACGATTTGAACTTTTTCATTAGGTAAAATACCTGATGCGTCCAAAAGTATTTCATCAATAGTAATACTACCAATATAGTTTAGATTAGCCTCCGTAACAGTGGCCCGATGGATTTTAGATTTTAAGATATTTAAAAGCATCTTAGTGCAAAACTAATAATTTTTAAAATAAGAGATTATCAATTAACCTTACTTTGCCAACAAAAACAGCTATCAAAACCAAGTTCTTCCCGGCTGATTTCCATTCATTAAGGTGCTGGAGTGTATCACTGTCAGCAATTTCAATATAATCAACTACAACATTTTTTAACTTATTCAGCCTTTCTGTGTGTTTATCAATTAAGGTTTGTACATTAGTTTTTTTGTATTCGTCTTTTATATCTAATAATGTTAAATGCAAGTTTAAAGCTAATTGTCTTTCTGTCCTATTAAGCTGTCTATTTCTTGAGCTGATGGCCAGACCATCAGATTCCCTGACTATTGGGCAACGGAAAAGTAGGATATCGGAATGGATATAATTCAACATTTTCTCAATGACCATGACCTGCTGATAATCTTTCATCCCAAAAAAAACAAAGTCCGGATGGATAATTTCAAATAATAAATGAACAATTTCGACCACTCCATTAAAGTGTCCGGGTCTTTTCGCTCCTTCCAAAATTTTATCAAGATATCCCAAATCCATTTCAAAAGCCCGATAATCATCAGCACCGTACAAACTTTCCTCCGATGGAATAAATACCGCATCACATTCATTAGTTTCCAACATACGGATATCATCTTCTATCGAAACAGGATATTTGTCGAAATCTTCTTTGTTGTCAAATTGTTTGGGATTCACAAAGATAGTAGCCACTACGATATCAGAATGCTCACGTGCCTCTTTAATAAGACTCATGTGACCTTCGTGTAATGCTCCCATAGTCGGAACAAGCCCTATTGTTTTTTCAATTTCTTTCTGAGAATCAAGAAAACCGGCGAGCTTTTTTTTACTGTAAAAAACTTCCAACAGTTCTAACTTTTGGACACAAATGTACAATAAGATTGTAATCTTTAATTATAAGCAATAAATTTCGTACTTTTGCAACATCAATTATTTACACTTAATTAATAATAGAAGATCCTAAGCATGGAAAGAAAAAAAGTTTTGATAGTCTCTCAAGAGATGGATCCTTATTTGGTTTTGTCAGAAATCGGAAACGTTGTAAAAAAAATTGTTCCTTATGTTCATGATAATGGATTAGAAGTAAGAGTTCTCATGCCGCGTTTCGGTGTAATAAATGAAAGAAGAAACAGATTGCACGAAGTAGTCCGTCTTTCCGGTATCAATATTATCATCAATGATGAAGACCATCCTCTCATTATAAAGGTAGCCTCTCTACCCGGCGCTAGAATACAAATCTATTTCTTGGACAATGACGATTTCTTTAAAAGAAAAATGGTTTTTAGAGATGAAGAAGGAAAATATTTCGATGACAATATAGATAGAATGCTCTTTTTCTCCAGAGGCGTTATAGAGACCGTCAGAAAGTTTGGTTGGGCACCTGATATCATCCATTGTCACGGCTGGATGTCAAGTCTGATTCCTCTCTTTACAAAAACAACTTATCTAAAAGATCCGATTTTCAGCGATACGAAGACCATCTTTAGTGTCTATGGCGTAGAGTTTGAAGAGAAGCTGAATGATATCTTTCTAGAGAAAGTGAAGATCTCAGAAGATATCCCGGATGAGGCAATTGAGCAGTTGAGCGGTTTGGATTATTCAAGCTTGATAAAATCAGCTATTACATATTCGGATGCTGTCGTTTGGGCAATGCCAAATTTAGATCAAAGAGAAGAACTTGAAAGCTTCTCAGAAAGTAAAGACACATTGGAGATAGAAAAAGATATAGATATTGCACCATTATATCTTGAATATTACAACAAATTATTAGGTTTGTGATGTTTTTACATTGATGAGAAAAAATTATTTCGGTCTTTACATATTATTCTTTGTTTTATTGAGCTTCACAGCTTGCAAAAAAGACAAAGGTTTTGGTAGTAACTTGCTTCCAGAAGACAATCCTCTAAATCTTGATTATATAGAAGATGAGGCCATCACGGCTCATTCTTTATTTGAGAGTCCGCTCCGGACGGATAGAATGCTTTTCAACTATCTTGGATACTTGGAAGATCCGATTTTGGGCAATACCACCGGTCGGGTTTCTATACAATATGGTCTCCCATCCGAAGTAGATACAAGTTTGACACCTTTTACAGTTGAAAGTGTATCGCTCAATATGTATTATGATAATTTTTTTGGAGATACAAGTATTCCGGTCAATTTGAATGTGTATAGATTACAATCAAAGTTTAATACAAATATTACCTACAATTCTGATTTTGTTCCGCCGTACGACCATTCTCCCATCGGTCAACTGGAAAATTACCATTACGGAAGTGGCTTTCTTAAAGATTCTACCGGCATCATCAGTGGACATATTGAGATTCCTTTGGAAAATTCTTATGGCGAAGAAATTGTCAATCTTTTAAAGACAGGGTTGATTAGAAACGACACTCTTTTTTATACTCGTTTTCCAGGTCTCTTTATACAGCCACAAGATATCCAATTGGGTAAAGCGATGGTTCAATTAGATTTGACCAATATTTTAGGTGGAGTCTATTTGAAATTGAAAGACAAGAATGGAGAAGATTTAACTTTCATTTTGCCATTTTCAAATTCCAGATTTGTACATAATAATTTAGAACATCAATATCAAGGGAGTGTAGTGGAAAACGCAATTCTGAATGGAGGAACAGGTTCACAAAATCAACTGTATATTCAATCTCAAGCCGGCGTAAAAACAGAAGTGGCTTTTGAAAACTTGAGTCAATACAAAGGTAAGTTGATTAATAAAGCCGTTGTAGAAATTTATGAGGTCGAAAAGAATCCAAAATCTTTAAGAGTTCTAAGCGTATATCCTTTGATGAAAGGTAAAAGTGGCGAAAATGTAGCTATAAAAGATTATACTTCTACTTATTACGGACCTACTTATGTTGATAGTAGCCAAACGGATAGTCATGGAGAAATATTATATAGATATCAAGTAAACATCACTAATTTGTTGAAAGAATACGCTTTGGGAAAGGTTGATTTCAAAAGTATTTATCTGACAAACTATCCTGTATTTAGCACGGAGTCGATTTTTGTTTTAGATCAAGCTACCACTATTCAAAGTCAACATATTGAACCGGCTGATTTGATTTTTGGCTCCGAAAATTATGCGGATTCGGAAAGAAGAATGCGGTTCAAAGTTTGGTATTCTCAACCGAAATAAGTTTATTCACTTAAAAAAATAATTATATGTGTGGAATCGTTGGTTATATCGGTAAAAAACAAGCATTCCCAATCATTGTGAATGGTCTAAAAAGATTAGAGTATCGAGGATACGACAGTGCGGGAGTTGCACTTTTAGACTCCAGCAACAATCTGAATGTCTATAAAAAACAAGGCAAAGTCGAGGAGATGGAAAAATTTGCTTTGAAACACAGTACTGATGGCTGTATTGGGATTGGACATACTAGATGGGCTACACATGGAGAAGCCAATGATGTCAATGCACATCCACACATCAATACAAACGGAGATATTGCCATCATTCACAACGGTATTATCGAAAACTATGTATCATTAAAAACGGCTCTCATAGAGCGGGGTTATGTTTTTCGATCTCAAACAGATACAGAGGTAATTGCACACCTGATAGACGATATCCAAAAAAATGCAAAAGTTGATTTGGCAGAAGCAGTTCGGTTAGCCTTAAATGAAGTCGTAGGAGCTTATGCAATTGTAGTGATCTCAAAAAATGAACCTGATAAACTAATAGTGGCCAAAATGAGTAGTCCGATGGTAATAGGTTTTGGTGAGGATGAATTATATGTCGCATCTGATGGTTCACCTTTGATCGAACATACAAAAAAGGTTAGTTATATAGAAGACGGGCAAATGGCCATTTTACACTTAAACGGTAATATGGAAGTAAAAAATCTAACAGATAATCTACCAAGAAATTTATATTTTGAAGAACTTAGTTTCACCTTGGAAGAGATAGAAAAAGGTGGCTTTGAGCATTTTATGATGAAAGAAATCCACGAACAGCCACAAGCTATCTATAATAGCATCAGAGGCCGTATGGGATTAGAACAAATGAAAATTAGTCTCGGAGGCATCAATCAATTTGAAGGTAGTTTTAGAAATACGGAAAGAATAGTTATTGTTGCTTGTGGTACTTCTTGGCATAGTGCTTTGATAGGAAAATATCTATTTGAAGAATTTGCCAGAATCAATGTTGACGTAGAATATGCCAGTGAATTTCGATACAGAAATCCCAAGTTGTCGGAAAAAGATATCGTAATTGCCATCTCTCAATCAGGTGAAACAGCTGACACCAAAGCGGCTCTTGAATTAGCCAAGCAAAAAGGAGCGTTGACCTACGGAATATGCAACGTAGTAGGTTCAAGTATTGCAAGATTATCCGATGCCGGTTCATATACACATGCCGGCCCGGAAATAGGTGTTGCTTCTACAAAGGCTTTTACCACTCAAGTAAGTCTATTGGTGCTGATGGCATTGCAAATAGCCGATATAAAAGGAACTATTTCCACTTCGCTGATGAACGAGTTTCTAAATGAACTTGACATTCTTCCTAAGAAGATTGAAAAAATACTTGAAAGCGATAAGTATATCGAAAAGATAGCAAAAGTATTTCAACATTCTACTAATTTTTTATATCTCGGTAGAGGATATAATTTCCCCGTAGCTTTGGAAGGAGCTTTAAAACTGAAAGAAATATCTTATATTCATGCAGAAGGTTATCCGGCTGCTGAAATGAAACACGGTCCTATCGCCTTAATAGATGAAAATATGCCGGTTGTTGTTTTAGCTCCACATAGTACATACTATGATAAATTACTTTCAAATGTAGAAGAAGTCAAAACACGGAAAGGAAGAATCATTGCAGTGGTAACAGAAGGAGACGAACTCGTCAAAAATCTTGCAGAATACGTCATTAAGATTCCTAATACAATAGAAGCACTTTCTCCCATACTAACCGTTATTCCTTTACAATTGTTAGCTTATCACATTGCTGTATTGAGAGGTTGCAACGTCGATCAACCAAGAAACCTTGCAAAAAGCGTGACAGTAGAATAGGTATTATATAAATTACTCTTCTTTATCTTTATTTAATTTTTATTCCTTATTTGAAATAAATTATTTTCATATCCGTTAATAACTGATATATGTGTGGAATTATTGCTTACGTAGGTGAAAGAGATGCATATCCAATTATCGATAAAGGTATTTTAAGACTTGAATATCGTGGTTATGATAGTTCCGGTATCGGCCTGTTGAAAGCTGATGGGACAATGAATATTTACAAAAAGAAGGGTAAATACAAAGAGCTTGATAAGCTTGTCAGAGGAAAAGATTTAAACGGAAATGTAGGCATAGGGCATATCAGATGGGCAACACATGGTGAAGTAAGTGATCAAAATGCACATCCACATGTTTCTGATGATGGGAACATTGCTGTAATTCACAATGGTATTATAGAGAACTATCATTCACTCAGGACAGAATTAATAAAAAGAGATCATCAATTCGTATCTGGTACTGATACCGAAGTATTGGCAAATTTATTCTCAGATATTAGAAAAAAAAACCAGCTTCCATTAGAGGAATGTGTGAGAATCGGACTCCAAGAAGTGATTGGGGCTTATGCCATAGTTGTTATTTCAAAAGAAGAACCCAATAAATTGGTTGCCGCCAAATTAAGTAGCTCTATGTTAATTGGATATGGTGAAGATGGATATTTTGTAGCTTCCGATCCTGCTCCGCTTATAGAATACACTCGAAAGGTTACTTATTTAGAAGATAATCAGATAGCCATCTTGGAAAAAGATAAAGATATCATCATCAAATCTATCACTGACAATACACCTTATACACCGTATATAGAAGAGCTGAAACATAATCTGGAAGATTTAGAAAAAGGAGGCTTTGACCATTTTATGTTGAAAGAAATTTTTGAACAACCCCGTGCATTATATGACAGTATCAGAGGAAGAACAGATTTTGAAAATTTTAAAATCACACTCGGTGGTGTCAAAGAATATGAAAATGCATTCAAACAAGCAAAACGACTTATTTTTGTCGCCTGTGG
>JAMLHH010000036.1 GCA_023957215.1 Chitinophagales bacterium | reverse complement strand
ATGATTACGAGCCGGTTTATGCATCCTTCGTCGTCAAAGAACCCGGACCAGAAGGTAATTTTCCTTTGCACATGGATTGGTCTATGGTAAATGAACGTGAAGCTATTTCTTTAGCTTTTTGGACTCCCCTTATTGATATTAATACTGAAAATGGTGCTTTGATAGTGCTAGAAGGAAGTCATCAAATAGGCTTGAGTTTTAGAGGAGGTCCTTATTTATTTCAAGCATTAGAAAGTGATAGTTTGCCAGATGTCAAACTCAAGACACATACATTATACTTGAGAGCAGGAGAGGTAGTTATATATGACCATAGACTTTTTCATGGCTCACTAGCAAATAAAACTAATGAGACACGTCCAGCACTCAATTGTACAATGAGACCTAAAGAGACACCTCTTATACATTATCATCAGATAGGAAAAGAGATAGAAACATATTATGTGGACAATATATTTTTTACTCAATACATCATGGGAGAAAACCCACAAGATTATCCTAACACTCGATTTTCAAGTGAAAACATGGTTTTTTTAAACGATCAACTAATAAAAGACTTAGTAAAATGAGAACAGTTTTCAAATCATTAAATAATGAAACCTCCTTCCAAGAAAATGGATATATCATTGTGCAAGATCTTTTAAACATAGACGAAATCCAAACTTTTGGGAATTTTTATAAATCTATACCTCGTGCCTCTAATGATACTTTTTATAGTTCACATTGGAATAGCGATAAATCGTATCGAGAACATATAGACCATTTTATACGACCTATCTTATATGAAAAAACAAAAGATATATTTCTGAATTACCGTCCGATATATGGCTACTTCTTAGTAAAAATGCCGGGTGAAAAAGGTGAAGTTTCCGTACACCAAGATTGGATGTTGGTAGATGAAAGCAAATATGCTGGGATAACAGTTTGGATACCCTTAGTCGATACAAACCTACACAATGGTTCTTTCCATATTGTGGAAAATAGTCATAAATTCCTCTCTCAAATACGAGGTTCAAACACTCACTTCCCATATCGTGGAAATCTAAGTGAGGTGCATGAAAGATTTTTAACCAATATTGAATTAAAAAAAGGAGATGCCGTCATCTTTGACCATAGATTAGCGCATGCATCATTACCCAACAAAAGCAATCAGGATAGAGTAGCAGTAGGTATAGTGATGTTGCCACAAGAAGCTCCCATGATACATTATTATTTTGATCAGGATAAGAAAGAAGTTTCACTTTATAAAGTAGATGATAATTTTTTAATAGATTTCGGCTTGAGAGATAAGCCTGACCATTACGAATATATTCGTAAAATGCATTTTACAAACCCTATCCTCCCTATCGAAAATTTAGCAACTTCTTATGAAATACACAAAGGAATATGACAAGAAAAATTTTTAAATCGGATGTTCTTGAAGAACAAATAACAAGATTGGGATATGTAAAAATCCCATTTTTGAATGAGGAGGAATTAAAAGAATGTAGAGAAATATTCGATTCTTTAGACCCCAAATTGGAAGTGCCTTTTTACTCTTCAATAGATAGTAAAGAGATAGAATATAGACGAAAAGTGGATAAGATGTTGCATGATTTATTGGGAGCAAAAACAGAAGCACTTTTCGATAATTACAAAACGATTGCCCATACTTTTATCGTTAAGAAGCCCTCTCCCAAGACTACTATTTATTTGCACTTAGACGATATCCATTTGGATCAAAAGCTCTATCGAGCTATTAATATTTGGTTGCCTTTGGTAGATGTGACGAGAGAAAACGGCTGTTTACGAGTATATAACGGCACTAACCGCTTGCCGAAATTTCATAGAGGGTTCGGTGTGGATTTTATTTTTAGACCCTATATTCCAATCTTGGAAGAAGGATTGATGGATGTACCGGTCAAAGCGGGTGAGTTGGTGGTTTATGATGACACGCTTATTCATGCATCTTGGCCCAATCTCTCTGATTCTATTCGTCCGGCAATCGTTTCAGGTTTGATGCCGGAGGAAGCCGAGTTTTGGGCATGCTTCAATCACAAAGGAATACAAGCTGATGAGGTGGAGTATTTTAAAGTTGACAAAAGCTTCTGGTTGACTTTTGATAAGCTTGACAGACCTGAAGAAGTGTATGAATCTCTTGGTGTTTTTAAGGTTGTAAAACCCAATTACTCCAATGAAGAGTTTAGACAAAAACTAATTAATTTGCAAAATTAAAAACAATTATAAATGCGTGCAATTTTTAAAGATCCTGAGCTTCAAAGAAGATATGAAGTAGAGGGCTATGTCGTTGTTCAGTTTTACTCAGAAGAAGACATAAAAGAATTAAAAAATATTTTCAATGCTATGAGTTCAGAGTTAGAAGATAGAGGCTTCTACATCTCGATTATGAGCAAAAATGTTGAGTACAAAAAGAAAGTGCATCCTTTAATAAAAGCGATTGCTCAAAAAAGAGTGGATGATATCTTAATAGATACTGCTTTCGTTTCTAGTTCTTTCGCAGTGAAAAACATTGGGGAAAGCAGTATTTTTGACTTACATCAAGGTGTTACTTTTACCGACGAAAACAAATTTGAAACCTATACCGCATGGACACCACTACTAGATGTAGATAAGAACAATGGATGTTTATTTGTATTACCAAGAAGCCATAAGTTATGGAAACAAATAAAAAAGACTCCGGATTTTATTTCACCTATTAGAAATATAAAAGAACATTTGTGGAATAAATATGCTGTTGAGATAAAAATGAAAGCTGGAGAAGCTTTAATCTTCAACCATAACTTAATACATGGTTCAAAAGCAAACAATGGCAACACAATCAGAATTGCTACATTAAACGCATTAATGCCTAAGGAGGCACCACTTTATCTTTATACATCTACAAATCAAGATCCTAACGATAGAGAACTGGAAGTATATCAATTCCATAAGGATAATTACTACACAATAGATGTTTTACGTAAACCAGATAATATAGACGGAGTAGAGTTGGTTGGTCATGCTCAAGAGGAAATACTCACATTCACAATAGAAGATTATGATAAAATGTATGAAGATATGCTTTCAAATAATGTATAATTCATCAAAATATGAGTAAAATGGATTCAAATATCGCTGTCGAAGTCAGCCATTTGAGTAAGTTTTACACACGTAAAAGCAAGATTCGAAATAATTTTAGAGAATTCATATTAGACTTCTTCCAAAGGTAGAGAAGGAATCTGAACAATTCGCCAGCTCTTAATGATGTTTCTTTTACTGTCCAGAGAGGCGAGGTCTTTGGTATCATGGGTAGAAATGGATCAGGAAAGAGTACATTACTAAAAATATTGAGTTCAATTACCTTACCAGATTCAGGAAAAGCAATTATTAATGGTAGCTTTTCTTCGATTTTAGAAATAGGAACTGGTTTTCACCCTGATTTAAGTGGGAGAGACAACATTTACCTTGCAGGCTCTATGCTTGGATTTCATAAAAATACACTAGATGCAAAATTTAAAAAAATTTTGGAATTTAGTGAAATTGGTGACTTTATAGATACGCCAGTTAAATATTACTCAAGTGGCATGTTTATAAGGCTGGCGTTCTCTATCGTGTCAGAGTTACAGTCTGATATCATTTTATTAGATGAGGTGATGGCTGTCGGAGATTCCTCATTCAGCCTTAAGAGCTTTGATAAGATAAAGTCGCTTACTGAAGATGGCAAAACGGTGATTATGGTAAGTCATGACCCAATGCTAATCACGCAGTTATGTAATCGCTGTATGGTTTTAGAAAATGGAAAAGTTCTTGCAATAGGAAAATCAGTCGAGATAGTCGCAAATTATGAAGAAGAAGCAATAGAAGAGAGGTTGCACCGAATTATAGTTCAAAAAGCAATAGAGCCAAAAACAAACATAGAACAGAATCTCTCATCACATTTAAAATCCATAAAAATTCTACAAGACGGTATTATCAAAAAAGAATATCTAAATTCAAAATTAATTTTAATACAGTTTGATATTGAGAAAAAAGATACTAGGAATATTAAAATAGCTTTGGCTTTCAACTATCAGATCACAATACCTGTACTTTCAGCTACTCCATCGAGAAATATTTCGGAAAATCAGACGGAGTCTAACTCCAAACCTGGATTATACACATACACTCTTTCTTTGCCTGAAAATTATTTTAATCACGGAATTTATAGTATAGATTTGTTTTTGAGCGATGAAGACAATTGTCTGATTGAAAAAATAGGACAAGCAGTCTTTTTCAAGGTTGTTCGCATTGAAGAAAATGAGGATATTAAAGACGATTTCAACTTTTTAGGTTCTTACTCTGGTCCATTGGTACCAGTGTTGGACTGGAAAGTTGAAAAAAGAAGTTTACAGGAAGAGTAAATTTATCTTTTAAGGAACTTATTCCAAAAGCTTGGACGTTTGATATCTTTATTATATTGATAATAAGCATTTTCTATTTCAGACCACGATACTTCCTTATCATCATAAGGAACAAGCTCTACATAATCTCTACCTTCTATTCTTTCCCAAGTAGGATATTCTAACAAAAACTCTTCATCCACTTCATAACGCTCTACAAATCCTTTCTTCTCTTCACTTGATTGATACAAACTTACTTTTGCTTCTTGGGGAATAGACATAACAGAGATGGCAATTCTTGAAGCGTTGGAAATATTAAGAGGAGTATGATGTAAACTTGCGGTATTATAGATAAGTGCTTCTCCGGACTTCAGAAATAAATCGGTACAAATATTATCCATTATTTTATTTGTACTTGCTTCAAATTTATGTCTTAATTGCCTTCCTCTAAAAGAATGAAAAAACTGATATGAGTTTCTTACTATGCTAAAATAACTATTCTCTTTGGTAATATCGTGTAGAGGTATCCATATATTATAACCATTGAATAGACTTTCATCGCAGAAACTATAATCTTGATGTAAATATCTTATGCTATTGTCACCCGGCTTCTTCCCTATAAAGTTAAAATAGATGCCTTTAAAGCCGTTTAAGTAGTTTTCAAACAAAGGTTGTAATGCTTTAGATATTTCCTCTCTTACTTTTCGTTTAGATTCTATAGAAAGAGCATGATCAGATGTGTTATAGCAATTAGGTAATTCTTCTACGTTCGAATGTGTAAGATCATGAAGCTGTATCATCTCTTTCACTTTATCGAGTTTTAACGCTGGTAATATTACATATCCTTGTTGTAGATATTTTTCTTGTAAAGCAAGATCTTTAAAGACAGGTTTCTTTTGCATCATCTAAAAGAGTTTTCTATTTGCCAAATATTTTATCCAATAATGATACCTTTTTTCGACTGCGATATTTCTTGAGAATAGAAGGATTGTTTTGTGCCACCACATTGACAAAGGTTTCTTCTGACATTTTTTCTAATTGAATATCCGCATTGCCTATCACTTGATATCCTTCAGGTAGATTTTTCATATCGTATTGCATAAAGAAATTAGTATCCACCTCATAAATATCAACCGTATCACCTTTTTTCACATAATGGATAGGAGTCGCATCATTTGGAATCATGATGAGCTGTACAGTAGTACGCGTCACATCCGTATCATTTTCTGAAGAATAATGTAAAATGCCATCATCTAAAATAGCAGCCTGTCCTTTGACCAATTCAAAAGGTTCCATATATTTCTCTTTCAGAATATCGTTAAGTTCATCAAATACCCACATCAGGCTCGGACTCCTATGTTGACACAAAACTTTATGGCTACCTTTGACAACTTCCAATGCTCCATTTATTCGAGAAACATCTACTAATGGTATCCAAACAGAAACCGAAGTAAATTTGGTTTCATCTACAAAAGTCCAATTTTGATGCATGGGGACTTCTCCCCCACCCGGCTCTTTGTCAAATACATTGATAATTAAAGGTTTGTAGTTTTTAAGATGTTTGTCTATTATAGGTTGAAAGAAGTCAGAGAGCGTACGAAAAACCCTTTGTTTAAATTCCAAATCACTATTAAAAAAACTGAGTTTATACTCCGAGTTGGCTTCTACCGAATATTCTATATGAGCTTTATTCAACTCGCCAACAATTTTTGCGAGTTGGTTAAATTCTACTTCATTTAACAAATTGAGAGTTACAAATCCATCTCTGTGGAATTGTTTTTCTTGCTCATCGTCATTAAAAACTTGTCTCATGAGAATATCTTTTTAAATTTTTGAAAATAGTTTACTTTCCTTATGACAGGCTTTCCGCCTAATAACTTATCCACTTTTTCTAAAGGCATCGTTTGAGAATGGATAGGAAATTGATCTATCAAAGTACAAAAGTTTGAAGGAGCTTTCCCTATATCATAGTTGAAATAAAAATCATGCTCTACTTCGTATTGGTAAAGAATATCCTCACCACTGTTTTTGAAGTAATGATAAATAGGTTGCCCTTTGGGAACGATAATAGCGGTAACTGCCACCCGGGGAGAGGCAGATAGATTAGGAGGGCTGTAATGTAAAAGATGATGCTCCCATACCACTGGCTCTCCTGTTTTTAAATAAAGCGGTTGACCAAAATTTTTGATAATATAATCTTGATTTTCTAAAAACGGACAATGTGTTCCGGGACCACGATGATGATTTTTGGAAAAATGACTTCTCGGTATCATGGATAATGCGCCATTGTTGTCTGTCAAATCTTGTAAAGGAAACCATATCGCAAAAGATTGCCCATACTCTTCATCTACATACGACCAATCTTGGTGTAATTTCATAACACTTTCATCTCCCGGTTCTTTAACCATAAAATTTCCATACAAGAGGCGATGATGGATAAAATGTTCATTTACCCATGATTTTAAGGTGTTACAAATTAATTCACTGATGTTTTTTTTAGTTTCAACATCTTTCCAAAACATGCTTGGATGAAACCCTTTACTCACAGGAGAATGTAATGAATAGTAATAGTCTTGAAGTGAGTTAACTAACTGATTATCTAACAGTTCTAATCGTTTGAACCCAATTTCAGACAGCTCTTTCTGTGCTTCTATATCTTTTAAGACGGACATTTCTAATGTAGTTAATAAAGATAATCATTTTAATTTAAAAAGAAACAAGACATAAAAGTCTTTTTGTAATTATTTCTTTTATTTTTATTACTTTTGGAGAGATTTGGAGATATAAATCCATCTAATAGATGAGCTTTCTTAAGAACATATTACAATTTGTCAACGGATATACTGAATTGCCGGTTGGTGAGCATTTATTAGAAAAATATTCTAACAATTTCTTTGTTGACAAAAGCATACAAGAGGAATTAAGAATTAGGGGCTATGCTGTAAGAAAACTGCTTGAAGAAGAACAGATAGCAAATTTAAAAAAGGACTTTTTTGAAATATTAAAAAGAGATGACCATGAAATAAGTAATCTATTTTGGAACAGTGGTCGTCCTGCGAGTGCAGTCGTCAGAAATATGGCAGGAGCGAGTGTTTCAAAAAATGTAAGACCTTATTTAGAGCAATTTTTCTTACCAAATCAGGCAGAACTCATGGGAGGAGTATTTGTTGTCAAGCCACCTTCTTTCAAAAGTGAACTCAATCCACATCAAGACAGTTCTCACGTTGAAGAAGACAAATACATGTCAGTATATGCATGGAGTACATTACAAGACACAAGTATCAATAATGGTGCTTTGCATGTGATTCCAGGAAGTCACAGATTTGGGTGTAAACAAAGATCTTTAAACGTTCCTTGGGAGTTTGCTCCTTATTCTGACTTGCTTTGGAAATATGCAATACCCTTAGAGATGAAAGCCGGTGAAGTAGCATTTTTTGATAGCGCCACTTTCCATTGTTCTCCTATTAATCAGACAGATGAATATAGATTGGCTATCAACTTTTTTGTCAAACAAAAACAAGCTGATTTTTTACATTATTATGTAGGCGAAGAAACAGCTAAGGGAAAAGTAGAAAAATTCCATGTGGATTTATCTTTCTACTTTGATAGGGAATTTGAAAAAAGACCACCTGAAGAATATCCAAAAAAAGGTGAAGAAGACTTTATCAACCAAAAATTAAATGCTAAGAAAGTAGAGGCGTGGTGTAAATTAGGGCAAGAATTTGTTTAAATTCGAAGCTAATCAAAGTGCTATTTATTCATAAACGATGAAAGATCCTAATTCTACTAAATATAACAATTACAATATTAAACTACCTTATATATATATAAAAAAAATTTTATTATTGCAACTATCTCATTGTTAATATTTTTTTTTGCTTATTCATTTATCAAATCAGCTTTTATTTATAATATAATTTCTAAAGGCGAAATTAAATTTATATATGGAGTATTTGAGAGTAGCAAAATTTATGGCATTAGTGGAATACCTGATTCTAAAGGATTTATGGTTTTTCCTGGAGGAGATTCAATTCCAATATTTATTAATAAAGATGGAAAAAGAGTCATAGGAAACAATGGTGATAACAATAACTTAAATGACAAAATACTTTTCATTGGCGACTCATATACTTTCGGTGATGCAAATTTTTATGAAGATTCCTTCCCATATTTAATTGCAAAAAAGAAAAACCTAAATTTGGTAAATGCGAGTATGGTAGGATATGGATATGTTCAGTTTCTATTAAATCTTGAAAAAGAAATAAAGAAAAACAACTATAAAATTATTGCAATCCAGTTAGCTCCATATTCGGCAGAAAGAGCTGTAAATAGATATTTACCGGCTATTGGAAAGATTCCCACTCCTTTTTTTTGTAGGGATAATAATGATAGTATCATAATCCATAATCCTTTTTATGAGACTGCTTTTTTTAAAATAATGAGTCAAAAAAAATCCGAAAAATATCTTAATCATCAATTTAGTATGATTACACTTTTAGATTTTTATATACAAATCGGAGTGCCTTTATATTTTAGTGAACTAAAAAACGAAATAATGACCTATACAGAAACGTTTAAATATAAGAGAACTCTTACAATAGAAGAAGCTGAAGAATATTTTTTTACTTCTTTGAATAATATACTCAAAACCAGTAGTTCTAATATCGTTTTTTATAACGTCAAATACCCTCCTGATGTTTTTGAAATTAAAGTAAAGAGGTATAAAAAGTTAATAAAATTTAAAGCAATCTTTATAAATCCGGAGAAACCACTCTGGGATACAGCTAAAGATGAACAAACGTATCTAGAGATGTTTTCACATTGGAGAGAATGGGATGGCGAGAAACATTTAGTGGATAAACATTATAACCCTAAAGCTAATGGAATTGTTTCAAATTATTTTATAGAGGAATTAGAGCAAAATGGAATCTTAAGCAAATTTGATTAGCTTTTCATCGGTCCATCCTTTCTCTTTATCCCTACCATTCTTTTCAAATAGTATCCTATATCGAATCTCGGCTTTATCTTCAAGAAATAAAAATCTGATAAAAGATAATAGAAATTATAGACCAAATAATACATGCTCGAAAGAAGAGTTTCTCTCCTAAAATGTAGCAGTGCATAATACAATCTACTTGCTTTAAGAGAATAACGAATTTGTGCAGTACGACTCTCGATAGCTCCTCCAATCCCAAATTCTTTATACAGATTACCCAAGACACTATCTTCTATATAAATGTCTTTAGGAATTTTTATCCTGCGAAACTCTTCATTCATCCAATGTATGGCAGACCAAGTTTCAGGACATACCGAATACAAAAGCAAAGGACTGACTGTAATCCAACTGTCTTCGTTTGAAAAAGTATAGACATACTGTGTGAGGTTTTCTTCCTGAATATGCTTATTAAGAATATTGATAGGGAGCATCCAGTCGCTATTGTCGGCATTGACAGTATCTTTGGCTTCCTCATAACATTTTTGCATCAATGAAGAACCTTTGGGAACGTGCATAATATTGCCGACTATAAAATTACCGCTTTCTTTACTTTTTCTAAAAACATAAGGAGTGCCAAAGTCAAAACGTTTGAGACATGTTACATCCATGTCCACCCACCATCCACCAAACAGATAAAGAAGCCGATATCTGAACACGTCCGAAAATCCCGCAAAACTACCCTTCCCATGTCCAAACTGATTAATTTGATTGTATTGAAATACTTGTTCTTCAGGTATAATTTCACGGGCATTTTTAACCAATAAACCTTCTATATCCGCATAGACACCGAAATCGTCATAAGTCCAAAGTGTAAACTCATATCCCTTTTTTAAGAATGAATAGATAGTGAGTTGCTCTAATGCTGACAGACTTCCTCTTATCCATAATCCATGTACCTGATTAGATGTCTCCATTTCTCCCCATTAGTTTACGCCACTTTTTACCAATGTCAAAATGCGGTTTGATTTGTATAAAGTAAAGATCCGAAAATAGATAAAACAGTTTATATCCTAAATAATAAAGATTGGCAAGTAAGATATAAATTTCGTGCAAAAATCTTAAAACACTTGGAAAAACAAGAATGAGAATCACAAAACTCAAAAGATAAGCTTTCCATTCTCGGATGGCCAATACACCTGTCAAAGCTGCAATAGGCAACCAGACTTCATAAATAGTATTGATTTCAGACAACCATCTTTCCTTATTTGACTCCTTCTTTTCATAATGAGTGTAATAATTTCTTTTAAATAAAAGAATCATGATTCCAAATAGAGTAATGGCGAATGTAATATTTGAGGCATAATAGACAACAAAGAGCAAACATAAAATTTCAAGGAAGAAAAGAATAGCCTGCAAAGTCAACAAAGTCTGATAATGGGCAATATGAGCGATGGTCTTTTGCCCCGCTTTTTTATCCACTTCTATATCTTTCGTGACATGGTACAAAATATTTCTTAATCCTCTAAAAACACCAAACCCAATCGTCAGAAACAGAATAGAAGGGGTAAGAAATACGTCAGAATAAAACAAAGCTATGATAAAAAATAATGTGCCACTGTACAAACTGTCTAAAAGCACAGCGATGTATGGATTTCGTTTCAGCCGGATAGGCGGACAACTATAGACGATAAATAGTAATAGCTGGACTAAAAAAAGATAGATAATCTTGCCCTCTCTCCAAAATGGTAAAGAGCTAAGACCCATTACGAAAATAATAAACAGTAAAAAAACAATTGCCTTGGGTTTGGAAAGCATGGATACTGCATTCTTTTTCCCCGCCTTTAAATCATCTTTTACATCCGTAAATTCATTGAGATAAAAGCCAAATGAAGCAGTCGTAATAGAAAGTAATAATAGCCGGACAGCATTTTTTAAGTAATCATCAACTATTATGTTTCGTGAATATAACAGCCCGATAAAATAAAAAGAGACAACCGGAATTAAGATAGAACTCCACCAGTCTCTAATCCGTATTGCCGAAAATAGTTGCCACATAAATTTTACTTCGTCTAAGATAGAAAGATTGTATTGTGTATGAAAATAAAATGAAAGCTTCTATCTACTCTAAAACATCAATACAAAATTTACCTTGTACAATATGAACTACTCGTTAGAATAATAGATTCAACAAGTAATCACAAAGAAACGAGATATGCCATTTTACTTATTATAATCAATCTTAATGAAGCACCTCCAAAGCTGCATCTATGTAAGTAAATACTTCCGGCGGATGATTGTCAATCCGTTTATTGGAAACATACTCACCCAATCTGACAACAATAGCGTTTTTTTCCGGGATGACAAAGATAAACTGCCCTTTTACACCTCTGAAATAAGGAATTGTCAGACCTTTATGGTGTAAAATCCAAAATTGATAACCATAAAAGTCTATATTTTCTCCGTTAAATTTTAACCAAGATGCCGGACTTGTAGCCGCTTTCAGATAATCTTTTGGAACAATTTGCACACTATCATACATCCCGTTTTGTAGGACTAACTTTCCCAATCGTGCAAAATCCCTTGCATTGGAATTTAAACAACAGAACACTTTTGCCACGCCACCTTTTTTATCCAAACTCCAAAGTGCATCATGCTCCGTTCCGATTTTTGACCAAATCTTTTCTGAAAATAATTGAGGTACGGGTTTTTGATAGACATTTTCCAATATCCAACCCAAAATTTGAGTTTCCGCACTGGAATAGTAAAAAGTTTTTCCCGGTGCATATTCCGACTGTAAATTCCCGACTACTTTTTTCACTCTGTCACCATAATAGATATCCGCAGTTTTACCAAAGATATTCCAATAGGATTCTGTCCATTTTAATCCTGCACTCATGGTCAGCACATCTTTGACTGTGATGGTATCAGTCCCTTTTCTGTCAAACTCCGGAATATAAGTCGAAATATAATCTTCTACACTTTGGATTTTACCTTCTTCAACAGCAATTCCTATCAACATACTGATGACAGATTTTGCCATAGAAAATGACCCCGATAGACTACTGTCGCTATATCCTTTCCAGTAGTGTTCATACAAAAGACTGTCGTTTTGAATCACCAAGTAAGCAATAGATTTATTTTGCTCTAAAGTGTCTATATAATTTGAACGCACCACTTTTTTATTATAATCGGTAGCAATGTTCCAAGGCTCGCTTTTCCCTTTTTGAACAACAGCATTTTCAAAAATTTGATAATCTGTTACATCCGAAAAATTGTGTATCAAACCCTGTCGAATATAGGTGGGAGCTATCGCAAAAAGTACAAGTAGTATTGCGATAAAAATAATAAGTTTTTTAAGCATGGTGTGTAGTGTTTTAAGAATGATAATAAAGTTCGTAAAAAGTAGGAATTATAAAAGTACTTGAATGAGTAATTTTTCTGATAACTATATCTTTTTAATCAAAGTTCCCGGATTGAGTATCCAATTGCTATCTACGCTTGTTTTGATATTTCTTAATATATGTTGAAAAGTGTCGCCGGCTTGTTTTTGATACCAAAGTTGATGATCTCTTCCCACTGCGTGATGATGGGTAATTGTTGCACCTTTTTCAATTAAAATATCAGAAACAATCCTCTTGATTTCATCCCACTCTTCAAGTTGTGTTCCTTTCTTTCCTTGGGCAATAATAGTATAATAAGGAGCCGGCCCGTCAGGATAAATATGTGTGAAACGACAAGTGATAAAACCTTTCATTTTTAATCTTTGAAAAGTCGCATAAGTTGCCTGCTCGATGGCTTGGTGAAGTTCATTAAATTTATCCCACACAATAGCTGTTTCAAAAGTTTCTACTATCAGCCCTTTCATCATCAGTCTATCTCTCAAATAAGGAGCTCTGATAAATGAACGCTTCCATTCATCAGCATCAGCTTGTTCTGCGATTTCTCTTTCTTTGGATTTTGAAATCTTACCACCTGCATCTATACAGATTTGTGTCGCTTTCTCCAATGCATTCCCCACTGGAAAATGGGCTGATTCAAAACCGACTATCAATACAGCATGAACACCATCACCTAATCCATTTGAGAAAGCTTCTAAGGCATGTATCAAACGGGCATTGGCGGGATGTAGGCCTGATTGTGCTAAAAGCCTACAAGCTTCTGCGCCCTGTGCCAAATCTTTAAACAAAAAAGTAGCTTTGCCCTTATACTTTGGAATATCTTGTAATCTCATCCAAGCTTCCGTAACAATTCCAAAAATACCTTCCGAACCACCGACCAAACGCTCTTCTGAAGGTCCAGCTCCCGACCCGGGTAATCTTCTCGACTGCAAAATACCCCCTTGAGGAGTGAGCATCCTGACAGATTGTACAAATTCATCTACATGTGTATAGAGTGTAGCGTAATGCCCACCCGACCTTGTGACTATCCATCCGCCCAAGGTGGAAAACTCAAAACTTTGAGGATAATGTCTAAGTGTAAGCTCATGTTTTCTCAATGTATCTTCCAAATCCAAACCATAAATCCCTGCTTGTATTCTTGCGCTTCTACTTGTTTTGTCAATTTCTAATACCTTGTCAAAATGCAACATGTCCACTGTGATACAGCCTTTGTATCCAAAAGGCAAATCTGCTTCTACGCCACCACAGACACTCGAACCGCCACCATAAGGAATGAGGGCAATTTGTTGTGTTGTGGCAAATTCAAATAATTGCTGTATTTCATCTTCACTTTTAGGATATGCAATATAATCCGGCACATTTTCATAAATACCTTTTAGCCCTCGCCAGACATCTCTAAAAGATTTTCCATAGCTATGGCTTGCTCTGCTAAAAGTATCATCTTTACAAATAGCTTTTAAAGACTCCGGTAAGTCAAATCTTGGTAAGGGCAACTTTATCTCATCAATAGTAGGCGGATAGATTTCTTCAAATTCTTGAATTCCCAAACCTATTTGTAGAAGTTGCATCGTCTTTTTGATAACATCTTCTGATATATGAAAATCTTCATAACCCCAACCCCAGAAACTTTTTTTCTCTATCTGCATAGTAAGTACTTTAAATCCTATCAAGATAAGGCAAACAAATCAGGATTTCAAGTAAATCTGATGGAAGGATTTGGATAGAGGAGAAAATATTTATTTCACCTCGTACCCCTGTATCAGGGTGTCTAAAATATCTATGGCTGCTTTGCTCAAATTGGTGCCGGGACCAAAAACTCCTACCACACCTGCTTCATATAGGAAATCGTAATCTTGTCTGGGAATCACTCCACCACAAACGACCAATATATCCGAGCGACCTATCTTTTCTAGTTCAGCTATTAACTGTGGAATCAAGGTTTTGTGACCTGCTGCAAGAGATGAAATTCCCAAAACGTGTACATCATTTTCCGCAGCCATCATAGCTGCTTCGGCAGGAGTTTGGAAAAGTGGACCTATATCCACATCAAAACCTATATCTACAAAACCTGTAGAAATAACTTTAGCTCCTCTATCGTGTCCATCTTGACCTAATTTAGCTACTAAAATCCTCGGTCTTCTACCACTGATTTCTGCAAATCGGTCAGACAGTTCTTTTGCCTTTTTAAAATATTCGTTCATACTGAGTTGTGATAAATAAACTCCGGAAATAGAGCGTGTGTGAGCCGTATATCTACCGTAAGATTTCTCCAAGGCAGAAGATATTTCTCCTAGACTGGCTCTCAATTTTGCAGCTGCAACTGCCAATTCTAACAAGTTGCCGGTATTATTTTCTGCAGCTTTGTAAAGAGCATCTAAGATAGCTTGTACTTTTCTCTCATCGCGATTAGCTTTGAGAACTTGCAGTCTTTCTATCTGTTTTTTTCTTACTTCTGTATTATCAACTTCTAAGATATCAATATTGGTTTCCTGTTCTGGTGTATAGATATTGACACCTATAATTTTGTCAAATCCGCCATCAATTTTTGCTTGTTTACGAGTAGCAGCTTCTTCAATTCTCATTTTAGGAATACCGGCTTCTATAGCTTTCACCATTCCACCATGCTCTTCTACTTCTTCTATCAAAGTTCTAGCTCGTTTAATCAATTGGTCTGTGAGATATTCCACGTAATAAGAACCACCCCATGGATCGACAGTTTTACAAATCTGAGTTTCCTCTTGTAAATAAATCTGTGTATTTCTAGCTATACGTGCAGAAAATTCGGAAGGTAGAGCTATCGCTTCATCGAGTGCATTGGTATGTAAAGATTGTGTGCCACCCATAGCTGCTGCCATAGCTTCTATACAAGTACGAGCAATATTATTATATGGATCTTTCTCGGTCAGACTCCAACCAGAAGTTTGACAGTGAGTTCTTAAAGCTAGAGATTTCGGATTCTTGGGGTTGAATTTTTGTATCAACTCCGCCCAAAGCAACCTTGCAGCTCTCATCTTAGCAATTTCCATGAAATAATTCATACCTATTGCCCAAAAGAAAGACAATCTCGGCGCAAAACTGTCTATATCTAAACCTGCCCTGATACCTGTTCGAACGTATTCCAAGCCATTTGCCAAGGTATAAGCCAATTCCAAATCAGCACTCGCTCCGGCTTCCTGCATGTGATAACCGGAAATACTGATAGAGTTAAACTTCGGCATTTTTTCAGAAGTATATTTAAAAATATCCGAGATAATACGCATAGATGGAGTAGGTGGGTAGATATAAGTATTTCTCACCATAAACTCTTTGAGAATATCATTTTGTATCGTTCCACTCAGCTTTTGAATATCTACACCTTGTTCCTCTGCCGCTACAATATAAAACGCCATAATCGGCAAAACCGCACCATTCATTGTCATAGAAACCGACACGTCGCCTAACGGAATATCCTGAAAAAGCACTTTTATGTCTTCCACAGAATCTATCGCCACACCTGCTTTTCCTACGTCTCCAAAAACGCGCTCATGATCACTATCATAACCCCTATGCGTAGCCAAATCAAAAGCCACAGACAAGCCTTTTTGCCCTGCTTGCAAATTCTTTTTATAAAAAATATTGGATTCCTCCGCTGTCGAAAAACCTGCATATTGTCGAATAGTCCACGGCTTAGTGACATACATCGTGCTATACGGACCTCTCAAATAAGGCGGAACACCTGCTACCAAATACTTTAAATGCTCAAAATCCTTGACATCCTCTTTGCTTAAATCAAAAGGAACTTTAATCTTTTCCGGTGATTCCCAATCCGGTACATCTTCTAAAAAGCTTCTATCCTCATTTGTGTTTTCATTCGCATGAATATCTACTTGCGTAAAGTCTATACGTTCTTTCACATGATAAAAATACTACTTTTCATAGAATAATGATGCTTCTTTTTGATTTGGGCGTCCGAGCGGGTCGTCGTTTCGTCTATCCCGAGAATTCGGGATGATACTCCACTTTGCCCCTGACGCATTTTTATAGTATTGAGACTATTAGTAGTGAGTATTGAGATTGAGTAAATCCGTGTCATCCGCGTTCCATTTCCCTTTGCGTTCTTTGCGTCTTTGCGAGAGACATCATCAGCGAATTTGAAAATATTTCTTTGTGTCCTTTGTGGTTAAAATAGAGTACGGCTATATATTAGCCCACGATTAGAGTCATGGTCTAATGATGCGCATCTTGACATTTCGAGTAGCTTCGCACCTCAATGTCCGGCGCTACATCACTACATCGGTACATCATTAAATTTATTTGAAAAATCTGATGTCTGATTATTTCCCGAGAAGCGCCTCTTTTAAATCGACTTCTACAGGATTATTGCCCAACCAAATTCCAAAAAGGGCTTCGCTAAAACCTTTGGCATTGACAGTGGCCAAAAGTTTGCCGTTTTTAGAAGCTTTTAAACCTACATTTGGAACATAGTGTAATGTGAAAACATCGCCGACTTTGATATCTTCATTTTTAAAGATGCCGATAAAGTGATCGATTTCATTACTCAAAGCACCGATATTTCCGTTTAGGGATTTGTCAAAACCTTCTCTTACTGCTTCCTCCATGTTTTTGCTGTTCACCATTTTAGAAGTGATCTCGAGATTGGCAGTTTTTTCAATATTATCGTTCAAAATTGCAGAAGCTACTTTGGTTTTATTTTTTACGTACAAACTCAAAACATAGACTTTAAAGAAGGCTTTTTTTCTGACTCCGGCACCATTTAGGTTTAAGGTAGAAGATGCTCCCTTGATGGTCGCAGGTACTTTCACATTGTTAACTGTTACTTGTGCTTGACCATTAATAGAAAATAAACCGAGGGTTAGAAGTAAAATAAATAAGTTTTTCATCTTGTTTAGTTTTTGTTTGATAGTTAAAATTAAGAATTGCATATATAAAATCAAATATTATGCCTATTTTATTTATCGAAATACAATTTAAAACGATATAAAATCATCTTCAAATACTTTTAAGCGAATGAATAATCACCGGTTGTAAATGAGTGAAATAAAAAGGTGCTACCCCCAAAAGGAATAGCACCCACAACATTATGAAACAACAATCTTTATTTTCCGGGTCTTAAACTTCTGACAGTTTTACCGGCTTGCCACATTTCACTATTTCTGATAGCAGCTAATTCTTCTTCTAATTTTTCTCTGTAATCAGGTTGGGAGTTGGTATCGATAGATCTTTGCGCTTCTTCTCCAGTAGCTACTTTTGCATACAAATCTTTGAAAACAGGAGTGACTGCATCTCTAAATTTGTCTTTCCAATCCAAAGCCCCTCTTTGAGCAGTAGTAGAACAATTGGCATACATCCAGTCCATACCGTTTTCACCTACCAATTTAATCAAAGATTCTGTTAATTCTTCAACAGTTTCGTTGAAAGCTTCAGAAGGACTATGTCCATGTGATCTCAAAGTATTGTATTGGGCTTCCATCACACCTGCAAGAGCACCCATGAGAACACCTCTTTCACCGGTCAAGTCTGAATATACTTCTTTTTGGAAAGTAGTTTCAAACAAGTAACCTGATCCGATTCCAATACCTACAGCAAGACATCTGTCTTTTGCACGACCTGTTGCATCTTGGAATACGGCATAAGATGAATTTAATCCTTTACCTTCTAAGAACAATCTTCTCAATGAAGTGCCTGAGCCTTTCGGTGCGTCCAAAAAGACATCCACGTCAGCAGGTGGTATAATACCTGTACGCTCTTTATAAGTGATACCAAAACCATGAGAAAAATACAATGCCTTACCGGCAGTCAAATATTTTTTTACAGTCGGCCAAATTTGTATTTGTGCAGCATCTGAAAGTAAATACATGATAATAGTTGCTTTTTCGAGTGCTTCTTCTATTCCAAAAAGAGTTTCACCCGGTTTCCAACCATCTGCTACAGCTTTATCCCAAGATGAACCCGGATTTCTTTGTCCTACGATTACATTAAATCCATTGTCTCTCAAATTTTGAGCTTGACCCGGACCTTGTACACCATAACCAATAACGGCGATGGTTTCATCTTTTAAAATTTCTCTTGCTTTTGAAAGTGGAAATTCTTCACGAGTAATGACGTTCTCTTTCACTCCACCAAAATCTAAAATTGCCATTGTTTTCTTAATTATTTTAAAATTATCTAATTGTTTTTCTTAATTCAAAGTGACATCAAAGACGTCTATTTTTGTTCTTAATTTCTTTTTTACATTTTCTGCTGTATGGTCGTCAGACTGAAACTCAATCGTAAAAAGCCCTTCGTCATCGCTGAGTTCTGAAAATGCATAATTGGTTACGTGTATCCTCCTTTGAGCAAAGACCTGCATAAAATCTCCTATGATGACAGGTTGATTGAGAGAAGTAATTTTTATAGTCTGTGGTTTCATTCTATTTGTTATTTAGGCTCCAATAAGATATCTGATACAGCTGACCCACTTGGTATCATCGGGAAGATATTGGCTTCTTTTTCCACGTGAATATCTAAGACATACGGGCCATTGTGAGCAAACATTCTATCAAATGCGGCTTCCAAATCTTCACGTCTATCTACTTGTTCGGCAGGAATACCAAAACCTTTGGATATGGCGGCGAAATCAGGGTTTTTCAATTCTACGGCTGCGTATCTTTTGTCAAAGAATAGCTGTTGCCATTGTCTTACCATTCCCAAGAAATCATTGTTGAAGATGACCATTTTGACAGGTAGATTATTTTGCCAAATTGTACCCAATTCCTGAATATTCATTTGGAAACTTCCATCTCCAATGACCGCAACAACTGTCCTGTTCGGTGCTGCTAATTGAGCGCCCACTGCTGCCGGCATCGCAAAACCCATCGTACCTAATCCTCCACTTGAGACCCAGCTATTAGGTACTTTGTAATCGTAGTAGCGCATAGCAAACATCTGATGCTGTCCTACGTCCGGGATAATAATTGCTTGACCGTCGGTCTTTTTATTGATAATTTTCATCAGTTCACCCATTTTTAGCTGTTCGCTTTCAGGATGATATTCTTTACTGACAATTTTTTCATATTCTACTTGATCACACTCTCTAAATCTTGCCAACCAATCTTTGTGAGAATTTTCTTCTAAGAATGGTAACATCATTTCAAGTGCTTCTTTAGCATCACCGAGAATTGCAACGTCTGTTTGAACAACTTTGTTGATTTCGGTCTCAGCAATATCAATATGAATGATTTTTGCTTGTTTGGCGTATTTGGATAGGTCTCCGGTGATTCTATCGTCGAATCTCATACCGATGGCAAAAAGTACATCGCACTCATTGGTCAAGAGATTAGGGCCATAGTTGCCGTGCATACCCGGAATACCTATATACAATTCGCTTTTAGGTGAAAAAGAACCCAAGCCTTGCATGGTATTACAGACAGGAATGCCTGCTTTCTCAGCAACAGCCTTTAAAGCTTTCTCAGCACCGGAAATCAAAACGCCATGACCTGAAATAATCATAGGTTTTTTGGCTGTATTGAGAATGGTTGCCGCTTCTTTCACTCTCTCAATATCTATTTCAGGATGAGGTAGATATCCTTTTAATTCTGTACAAGGTTGATACTCTTCCCATTCAAGAAACTCATTCTGTGCATTTTTGGTGATATCTATGACGACAGGTCCCGGTCTTCCACTATTGGCTATATAAAATGCTTTCGCTAAAACACTCGGGATTTCCTTTGCTGTAGTAATTTGGTAGCTCCATTTTGTAATTGGTTTGGTGATTCCTACTACATTGGTTTCTTGAAAAGCATCAGTACCCAATAAATGTTTGGGTACTTGTCCTGTGATACATACCATTGGAGACGAATCCATCATGGCATCTGCTATACCGGTAATCAAATTGGTAGCACCCGGTCCTGATGTGGTAAAACAAACCGCTGCTTTATTTGTGATTCTTGCCCAGCCTTCAGCTGCATGTGCCGCACCTTGTTCATGCCGCACCATCACATGTTTGATATTATGCTCATAGTTCATCAGTGCATCATACACGGGCATGATGGCACCGCCGGTATATCCAAAGATGACTTCTATTTTTTCTTCTATCAGACAACGAATGACAGCTTCTGCCCCAGTGATAGTGGATTCTGAAACCAGCATGTCTTTGTCAGACTCTTTGCTTATTGGTTGATACATAATAAATTCAAAAAGGATTTATGTTAAACGTACAAATATAGGTATTTATAAAATCTATCCATTTCTTTTTTAAAACTTGATTTTAAAGTTTATTGTTTTATTAACAGAACGTCATTTTTATTTGATTGTTCTATTAAGCGCAAAGTTTGTATTTAATAAGCATTCGACTTTTAAGTTTTTATAACTAACTATGAGCCTACACCGTAAGTCATGATTATAATTCTATTCAACATGAATTGTTATAGAACTTTACTAATAAAAAGTCTATCTAATTATGGTATGGCTTGATTTATGGCATCGTCTTTAGTGTGCTAGTAAAACAAATCCTTTTTTTGATTTTGAGATATTCTTTACTTTATACCTAAATTCCGCACGACTAATTTTTGGTTAGCTGATTTATTTTACAAGTAGGTTTTTACCTTATATATAGGTTTGGTATGGGCTTGGTGCATCCTAAAATTTGCTAATTTTTGAACACAACTTCCCCACCAGTTCTGTCAGATAAGCTAATCAGGGAGAGCTTTATGTTGGATTAAATCATTTATTAAGCCGAGTTAATCATTTCAATCAGTTTCTGTTTTTGTGTGCGTAAAACTTGTAGTGCCTGCCTCGTTCTGACTATTTTAAGAGGAATACAAATGACTTAAAATAAACTTCTTTTGAACTTGAAGAAGTACTCCATCCTCAACAGACCAACAATGAGTTTATAATGAACCGATAAAGAATATAGGCAAAAGCCATAATGACAGGGTAAACGGTATTATACTCTAAGTCACTATAGAGGCATGTGCGTTTCAGTTGAAGTCATTGTTTTGAATGTCAAACACGTTCACTGCCTTCTTTATTATTGTAGGTGGTGGTACCATATGTCCTCGTTCAGAAATCGCCCAGTCATTGGTGATGATGAATAGATAACTGTAGGCATCACTAGTGGAAGCATTGGTTTTACCAGAATTGAAGGTTTATAAGCAATGCATATACATGTATGCTTTCCGAAGTTATATCCCATAATTATTGGTTTGATAGTTTTCAATTCCAATCCTACAGTTATTCCAATTTTCTAATTCTCAGAAATTGCAGACAAGAGATTTTCAGATTGATTGGCTCTTGATGAAAAAGTGGAAAATCTATCTGATGCATGAAAAAATCGGTTACTTCTTGATGTAAGAACCACTGTCCATCCGTGCCTTTTTGTGGATGGATACCTTCTGCTTTTAATAACTCAATATTCCTTTTATGAGTAGAAAGTTGCTCGGTCTTCACGTTGCAGTTTCCATTTCTCCTCAATTGAAAAAGGAACATTCCTGATGGTTGCAACACCAGAGAAATACCCTCGTGCCCTTTATAACTGTAGGTTGCATCATATTTTCAGCCGGAGTGAATTGCTGTCAAGAATCATACACAAGCGCCTTATCTGGAGGAGTCAATCTTTGTTTAAATTGGATTGCCCTTTTCGCACAAAAGCGATTCACGAGTGTTGATATGGACTTTTTATTCTCTTTACCTGTATCGGTTTGCAGGAAATCACAATCAACAGACAATTCTTTATTTGCTCTAGAATTGTATCTGCTGATGGAATTCGATTCCTTCAGATGATTATGTGTTTTCTCGAATGAGTTAACGTCTTCATTGCACTCCCACTGCAAAATGTTGTGTAGATTGAGCTTAACAGGATATCAGAATAATCGTATTTTGCCTGTATGCCTCAATACCCAGCTCGTTATTTATGGAACGTACCCATGCTTAGAAAAGAAGAATCATTGCTATTCCGCCAAAAGAACTTATACCAAAGTGAAACAATAAATAGCCCTATGTTTTGTAAATTATTATTTTTGATTTATCTTGGACTGGAATTAATTCACTATGGCGAAAGCGTTATTTATTGAAGAATAAAAGAGAGCGAAGCTGAACTTAAAAAGTTGGTTAAAATGCACGTCCCATGTTTGTCCCTCGGATAAATATGCTCATCGAAATGAAAAAAGAGGGAGAAAAGGGAATCTCCAAACGTGAACCTGCGAAAGACCAGGTTTGAGCGGTCAGTCTGGGGTTACCGATTATGTAAGATGTATAGAGATGGTGGCATTGAAAAGCTACTCTCTCACGCGCTATGAAAGGCTTCCAAGCCATCTGTGTTCACAAAAAGAAGACCATCGATTTCCGACCTGCTCCACAATCCGGAGAATGGTTTAGCAGGGTTTTCAGAACTCAAGGAATGGATTTTTGAGAACTTGGGAAAGGATATCAAATACAATACAATCTTGAAATACTGTATCAGACATTTTTGGAGCTAAAGCCAAAGTAGCTAAAAATACAGGAAGTCTCATATCAACAAGGACGATCAGGCTGTTGAGGCTTTTAAAAAAACTTTGGTCGTATTCAGAACTCATAACCCTATCAGATCTTGCTTTCGAGAAGTATCAGAATCTCTATTTTCAAGACGAGAGTAGATTCGGTTTGCTTACAAGAAACGGTAAAGCTCTGACCGCTATAGGTTGCCGATATGTAGATTTCAGCAAGTATTTAAAAATAGTTATCTTTTTTGGAGCATTCTCACCATTGAATGGTAATAGCTTTCTGCTGAATCTACTCTATTGTGAACGTTGATTAAGCTTTCAGTTGTTCTTAGATGAGTTTAGTAAAGAAGAACCGAACGAACTAAAAGTCATGGTGGTAGACAATGGAGCATTTCACAAGGCAAAGAAATTAGAAATACCTAAAAATATAATCTTAATATTCCTTCCTCCATATAGTCCAGAACTCAACTAGCCGAGAAGATGGCAGAAATTTAAAAGAAAAATTCACCAACAAGCTAAACAATCGAAAGAAGATTACATTGCAGTACAGATTAAAGCAAAACACAAAGGAAGAAATAATGTCAATTTTGTGCTATCCTTATATTTTTTATCTCAGTTTTGGACTGCAATGTAAATCATTTTGTATTATATTTGAATTCAATGTTTTGTACATATCACTAAAGAGGAAATATTGGAAGGCTTGGTGCAGCTTCTGCAAGCCTTATTTATGAAGCTTCAAGAGGTTATTGTGAATAACGCTTGCGGAATTTAGGTAAAAGCATAATATACACTGACCGATAATTGGTAATATTTGCGTAATGGCATTGTTGCTTATTAATGACGATAAAAATATTCTATGTACAATAGTACGTCTATTTGAAGAGCGGAGTAGATTTGAGTTATTCTCTTAATTCTTTATATATTTTTATTTTAAGCTTTTATAAGTGCATAACAATACTCTTCGATAAGGATATTCAGCTAATTATTTTGTATTTTTGCTGTTCGTTTTATTTTTCAGAAAAGATAAATCCAATAACAGATGGAAAAAAAAGTAAACATTGACCTATCTCTACCATATAAAGTAAAAGATATCTCTTTGGCAGAATGGGGGCGTAAAGAAATAGAATTAGCTGAGGCCGAAATGCCGGGCTTGATGTCGTTGAGAGAAGAATATGGTACAAGCAAGCCTCTCAAAGGTGCAAGAATTGCAGGCTGTCTTCACATGACTATCCAAACTGCTGTCTTGATAGAGACTTTGGTCGAGTTAGGGGCAGAAGTCAGATGGTCTTCTTGTAATATCTTTTCTACTCAAGATCATGCGGCAGCAGCTATTGCAGCGACAGGTATTCCTGTATTTGCATGGAAAGGTATGAATGAAGAAGAATTTAACTGGTGTATAGAACAAACTCTTTTCTTTGGTTCTGAAGACCAACCTTTAAACATGATATTAGATGATGGTGGTGACTTGACCAATATGGTTTTGGATGATTATCCTGAATTGGCACAGTATGTAAAAGGTCTTTCCGAGGAGACGACTACCGGTGTTCACAGATTATATGATAGAGTGAAAAATGGTACTTTGCCTATTCCGGCTATCAATGTGAATGATTCTGTCACCAAATCTAAATTTGACAATAAATACGGATGTAAAGAAAGCTGTGTAGATGCTATCCGCCGTGCGACAGATATAATGTTGGCCGGTAAAGTGGCTGTCGTAGCAGGTTATGGTGATGTGGGTAAAGGTTCTGCTGCTTCTTTGCGCGGTGCTGGTGCAAGAGTCATTGTGACTGAGATTGATCCTATCTGTGCCTTACAAGCGGCTATGGACGGTTTTGAGGTGACTACGATGAGCAAGGCGGCTCCGAGAGCTGATATCATTGTCACTACTACCGGTTGTAGAGACATCGTTACCGAGGGCATATTTAGAGTGTTAAAGGATAAAGCAATAGTCGGAAATATCGGTCACTTCGATATTGAAATCGATATGGCTTGGCTCAATAAAAATTATGGGAATACCAAAGTGGAAATCAAACCACAAGTAGATAAATATACAATTGACGGAAAAGATGTTATTATCTTGGCTGAAGGTAGATTGATGAACTTAGGTTGTGCGACAGGTCATCCATCTTTTGTGATGAGTAATTCATTTACCAACCAAACTTTGGCACAAATCGAGCTTTGGAATCATGCTGACAGATACACCAATGATGTATATATGTTGCCAAAACATTTAGATGAAAAAGTAGCTCGTTTACACTTGAAAAAAATCGGAGTGGAGTTAGATAAGCTGACAGATACGCAATCCAAGTATCTCAACATTCCGGTAGAAGGTCCGTACAAACCGGAATATTACAGATATTAATCTAAGTTGTAACCAATAAGAAGCCACGCATATTTTGAGTGGCTTCTTTTTTAATATGAAGTATTATATCTCTTTCTTTTTTCTTTCTTTTTTTGCTTTTCAAACTGTTAAGGCTGAAAGTAATTTATGGGTAAAACAAAATATCAGTGGTTCAGTATCGGTCTATTTTCCTGAGACTCCCAATAAAATTGATACTGCCCATCAAACAATGTATTTTTACAGAGAGGGAGATATTTACATGTTGACGAGCCTGACACCTTTATCAGAATCTGAAAAGCTATTAGACAGGGATTCTTTATTAGATGTTTATATCAAAAATACTATTCAGGATGCAACGAGCTTGGTATATTCAAATGTGAGTTTCAATGGAGTACCTGCAAAGTTTTATAAAGTGAGGATGGATGATTTTGACAATGATATCAGAGGTTTGATAGTAGATAGTTATAATTTGATTTTTCAAGATACTTTGTATTCATTTTCTTATTTCAGATACCATGCTTCCGAGCTTTATGATTATAAAAAGCAGAAGAAATTTTTTGATAAAATAGAGATAGAAAATTCTGATATTATTGGTGCAGGGTCTTTAGATTCAAGTCAATTCATCAAAAATGCTGATACGCTCGCTTATGAAAATGGCTATGCAGGAAATGTAAAATGGTTGTGGATAGCTTTAGGAATTTGCCTCTTTGTAATAGTAGGTTTGATAGTACGGATTGCTTGGTTAAAGAAGAAAGAATAATAAAAAAACCTTCATTGAAGTTCTTCAATGAAGGTTTTTAGAAATCTAAGGATATTCGTTATTTATTTTTTAAATAGAGCAACGATTAATGTTAGTTTTTCATCTTTCTAAAATTTAGAATGGTTACAATTGTAGATGTCTTTATTTTTAGTGTAGAATATGTTTTCTATTTCAATCAAAAAGTATAGAAATAGCACAGTGTAACTTGTACTATAATAGAACTATAGCTCTAAACTTTTTAAAATATGATAAACTATCTTGATTGGAAACATCTGTTAACCAGCGAACAGCTCCGGCTGAATAGTTGTTTATCTACTGAATTCCTTTCATCACTTCTACCAAAACTTTTACACTGGATAATGGTAAAGCATTGTACAAAGACGCTCTAAAACCACCTGCATCTCTATGGCCTTTGATAGCGACAATCCCATTTTCTTGACAGGCTTTCAAAAATCTTTGTTCTACATCTTCATTGATAGCAGTGAAAGTAACATTCATTCTCGAATGCGAATCCTCGGCTACATTCGGTGTAAACAGAGGATGTTCTTCTATCGTTTTGTATAGTAAATTTGCCTTTTCGATGTTTTTCTTTTCGATGGCTTCTACACCACCTTGAGCTTTGAGCCACTCCAAATTGAGCATGCTCACATAGATAGAAAATACAGGCGGTGTGTTAAACAATGAATCTTTGTCCACATGGGTTTTATAGTCGAGCATAGTCGGAATCACTCTGGCTCTTTTCTCTAAAAACTCATCTTTGATGATGACCAAAGTAGCACCTGCCGGCCCCATATTTTTTTGTGCACCGGCAAAAATCAAATCGTACTTCGATACATCAATCTTTCTACTGAAAATATCAGATGACATATCTGCAATCAGTGGAACATTTACATCGTAATCTTCAAAAATTTCTGTTCCATAGATGGTATTATTAGTTGTGATATGGAAATATGCTACATCTTCCGGCACTTCAAAGTTTTGAGGTATATAATTATAGTTTTTATCTTTAGAACTTGCTACGGCAAAGGGATTTCCAAACAATTTTGCTTCTTTCATTGCTTTATAAGACCAAACACCTGTGTCTAAATAAGCCGCCTTACCATTTTCCGGTAGGAAGTTCATCGGTATCATAGAAAATTGTAAGCTTGCACCACCTTGTAAAAACAAAACAGAATATCCTTCCGGCACTCCCAATAATTCTTTCACCAAACTTTGTGCTCTTTTGATAATGATATCAAAATCTTGACTTCTATGCGAAATTTCCAAAATACTCATACCGATTCCATTCAAATCAAGTACGCCATCTGCTGCTTGTTTAAAAACTTCTTGAGGTAAGATGCATGGTCCTGCACCGAAATTGTGAATTTTCATTGCTGTATTAAATATTGCGTAACAAATTTACGCATACTATCTATCAAATCTTTAAAATTGTGATTTCTAAGTCTGAGATATACTCAAAATTTAATATCTAAGGTATGTCTTTATAATGTATATCCTTAGTCCCCGTTGTGTAATCTTTGAGAACTCTGTGCCTAAAAATAGTCAAACTAATAAAGGTTTTCACTAAAACGGTCAACTCTATTTAGGGAATGACAATTGTCTTGGCTCTAAGAAAAAACTATCTTCCTTTAACCTTGATTCTTTCGTAATTATTCAGGAAATCCTGATAGACATTTTGTACACCTTCCTGAAGTTCTATTTTGTGCTTCCAACCTAAGCTGTGGATTTTTGTACAATCAGTCACTTTTCTCGGAGTACCGTCCGGTTTGGAAGTATCAAAGACAAGTTGACCTTCAAAGTGGACAGTCGCTTTTACGATTTCTGCTAATTCCTTGATGGTGACATCTTTACCGGTGCCCACATTTAAGAAGCCTTCATCAGAATAGTTTTCCATTAAGAAATAACAAGCTTCTGCCAAATCATCTACATGTAAAAACTCTCTCATCGGAGAGCCCGTTCCCCAAACGACTACTTCCTTATCACCTTGGAGTTTTGCTTCGTGAAACTTTCTAATCAATGCCGGAAGAACATGAGAATTATTCAAATCATAGTTGTCATTTGGTCCGTATAAATTAGTAGGCATGACAGAAATAAAATCTGCATTGTGTTGACGACGATAGGATTCACAAAGTTTGATACCGGCTATTTTTGCGATGGCATAAGGTTCATTGGTTTGCTCTAAATATCCCGAAAGTAAATACTCTTCTTTCAAAGGTTGTGGTGCCATTTTGGGATAAATACAAGTACTTCCCAGAAACAAAAGTTTTTTGGCCCCATTTTGATAAGCACTATTGATGACATTGCATTCTATCATCAAGTTATTGTATAAAAAGTCGGCACGATAGACATTGTTAGCTTGAATACCACCTACTTTTGCCGCAGCGACAAATACATAATCCGGTTTTTCTTTTTTGAAAAAAGCTTCGGTATCAGCCTGACTGACTAAATTTAATTCTGAAGAAGTGGCGGTGATAATATTGTTGTAATCATTTTTCTTTAAGTTTCTGACAATAGCAGCTCCGACCATACCTCTATGACCTGCTACATATATCTTTGCATCTTTTTCCATGTTTTCGGAAGATTGTTTATATCAATAATAGAATCACTCTCAATCATGTTGATGGAGAAAATGATTTTTAACTTGTCTATTCGTGATAGTTCAAAATATGATGACCACCTTGTAGCAAATATCTATCTCTTTCAAATAATTTGATATCGGATTGCATCATATCATTGACTAAAGAAGCCAAATCGTGTTTAGGTTTCCATCCCAATTTGGTTTTGGATTTGGTAGGATCTCCTATCAATAAATCCACCTCTGTCGGTCTAAAATAAGCCGGATCGACTGCAACTACTTCGGTGCCTTCTTCAACTTGATATTTCGGATTGTCACATTTGACGACATACCCTTTTTCATGTACACCTTCCCCCTTAAATTCGACAGTGATGCCTACATGGGCAAAGGCCATTTTTACAAATTCTCTAACTTCTGTCGTTTTGCCGGTGGCGATGACATAGTCATCCGGTTTGTCCTGTTGGAGAATCAGATACATAGCTTCCACATAATCTTTGGCATGTCCCCAGTCTCTTTTGGCATTCAGATTACCAAGATATAAATTTTTTTGAAGCCCCAATGCTATTCTTGATACAGCACGCGTAATCTTTCTGGTGACAAAAGTTTCACCTCTGAGTGGAGATTCATGGTTAAAAAGTATTCCGTTACAAGCAAAAATACCGTAAGCCTCTCTGTAATTTACCGTAATCCAATATGCATACATTTTTGCCACCGCATAAGGAGATCTCGGATAAAAAGGTGTTTTCTCTGTCTGGGGAATCTCTTGTACTTTTCCGTAAAGTTCGGAAGTAGAAGCTTGATATAATTTGGTCTTTTTTGTCAAGCCCAAGAGTCTGATGGCTTCCAATAGCCTCAAAGAACCTACTGCATCGACATTGGCGGTGTATTCGGGCGTATCAAAACTCACTTTTACGTGTGACATCGCACCGAGATTATAAATTTCATCCGGCTGTATATCTTGAATGATACGTATTAGATTAGTAGAGTCAGACAAGTCTCCAAAATGTAATTTAAAATTGATATTTTCGTTGTGTGGGTCTTGATATAAGTGATCAATTCTATCAGTATTAAATAGAGAACTTCTTCTTTTTATACCATGTACTTCATAGCCCTTATTCAATAAAAGTTCGGCTAAATATGCTCCATCTTGACCGGTTATTCCTGTAATTAATGCTTTCTTCATGTTAATTAAACACTATCGGGGTCGAAAGTAATCAAAAAATTACTTTTTTACATTGTAAATCAGAAATATGTGTTCAAAATTGAAAATAGCGATAGCAATCTCAGGTGCCGGAAGCAATGCCCGGGCTATTATCAAGTATTTTAAAAATCACGAAAAAATAGAGGTCGCATTACTAATCAGCAATCAGCAAACATCGGGAGCCGAAAAAATATCTCAAGATACCGGCGTACCTTATTTTATTTTTAACAGAGAAAATTTTTACAAAAAGGATACTATTATAAAGCTATTGGAAAAATATGAAATTCAAGGATTGATTTTAGCCGGCTTTTTGTGGCTCATTCCTGAAAACTTGATACAGAAATTTCCAAGGAGCATCATTAACATTCATCCGGCACTTTTACCCAAATATGGAGGCAAAGGGATGTATGGAATGAAAGTCCATCAAGCTGTCAAAGATGCACGAGAAGAAGAGACGGGCATCACTATCCATTTGGTCAATCAAGAATATGATAAAGGCGAAGTTTTATTACAGGAAAAGGTAAAAATAGAATCCTCTGACACACCTGAAGATATCGCCCAAAAAGTCCATCAATTAGAATATGCCTTCTTTGCCCCGACGATAGAAAAATACTTTCTGGCAATCACTGACTATCCGGTGTATTAACAATAAAACCTACTGAAAAGTCACGGAATTAGAATCTCTGTACCTTTCAAGAAAAACTTTGTAAAAACGAACTGATTAAAGTTTAGTCTTAATTTTTTACATAAATCAATAAATCTTAATATGTAAGCTAATGACTTGGGATTTGCGATTTATAAAATTGTTAAAATCCAAATCATATTAAATAAACTTAGTTAATTTGCATATTAAATTATAATTACGTAAACATTTGCCTTTCATAAAGA
>JAMLHH010000035.1 GCA_023957215.1 Chitinophagales bacterium | reverse complement strand
GGGTGCCAAAAAAAATGCTTTTACACGTGAAAGATGCACCGATCTAAGTGCAGTATTTTTATCTTCCTGCATATTAAAATGCTCATAGTAGAGGCGCACTCTATTGAGCAATTGATATAAAGTCATGTATGGAATTATCCAAAGAATAAAAAACGGAAGCAAAAGCTGAAAATAAAACAAACAAAGCAAAATGCTTATATAGTATATCCGTTGAGAAGCGGTTTTGTCATACATCAAGATGATATAAGGAAGTTTTTTCCATCTGTATTTAATGAAATTCCAACCGGTAATATCTTTTAGAGCTATCTGTAAAAACTTGGATAAAGTCATCGGAAATTGAAATTCAGGATATTCTAAATGTTTGATTTCCGGATCTTTATCTGTCTGTAAGTGCCTATGATGTGTCAAATGCACTTTTCTCATTTTACCTAAATTCAAGAAGATAGGCCATACTACAAAAAGATGAGCCATCCACTCATTTACTTTCTTATTTTTATTTAAGTTATAATGACAAGCTTCATGCGCTAAACTCTGAAGAGCCAGCATCCTTGTAGCAATAAGTACAATCCCTAATACGTATAGATACCAAAGATTAAAATAAATACAGAGATAAAAAGCAGATAAAATAATCCCCCATTCCAATAGGATGGCTAAGGCAGGTAAGATGTTGCTCTTACGAGAATACCCTTTAACTAATTGCCCATTTATTATAATCTTGCTCATTTATTATCAATAATGAGTTTGAAACTTTATACGAAAGATACACATTTCGCTCGACTTTAAATATAATCCTATTTATCTTAATTTTATCCTAATAAAAGTTGCCAGATATTATAATAAAATAAAAATTTATAATCTTTTACTAAACAACCTCATAGGATACAAAGAATGATTAGGCAAGCTTTAAAGGTCACTTATTTCTTTTTGGCTGGTCGAATTTTAATTTCTGAAGAAAGTGGGCGATATATATATTGCAATTATCTTGCAACCAAATAATTATATAAAATGGAATAATAAGTAGTTTGTGAAGAAAAAGAGTAATCGGTTTAGATATTTTTCTTGTTATAGGGAATCTTGTTACAGCTGATTTCATATATGCAGCAGCTAATAGACCAGAGCTTATATATCTCTTTTTATTTCTAAAATAAGGATGAATAGTATCAATAATTAATACTATCCTTTTCCTATCTGAATAATTCCAAGAGGTGTGTCTATGCACATCACAAAAAGAAAATGCCTTACCTTCCTCCCAACATTTATCTTCTGTACGTACACGAATTCCAAGTTCCGGATACTTACCCGGAATCACTATTCCAAAATGAGTACGAATAAGAGCGTTAGTATCGCCAAAATGCCCTTTGATTCTAGTGTGTGGCAATAAAATGGAGATTTTTATTGTTATTACATCCGGTATTTGCTCAATAACTTTCATCAATTGAGGAAATTCTTTCATGTTTTTTTTATATTTGAACATTATAGACATAAGGTCTAAAGTCTTCCAATCCTTTTCTATATAGTTATTCGGGATATAATTTGGTAAGATTCTATCAGAATGATTAATATAGAAATCTAAAATTTCCGTTTTGATAGAGTCATAATTTTCCTCAAGGATTTTAGCAATTGATAATTGAGAGTTGTCATAATATATTGGCATTTTCCCTTTATACCAATTTCCGGTCAAATAAAAATACAATGGTTCTTGAATAAGCTCTGAACTCATAATCATTATTTTAATAGCTCATAATATTGTGTAAGATAAAGAGAAATATCTTAATGAGTATGTTATATTTAAACGAAAGGTATTATATTGGTATAAACTTTTATCCGAATGAAATTAGAACCGATTTATTTTAATATCTATGGAAATTGGTATAAAGGAGGATTGCCGAGTTTTATGCCTTTAGAAGATGATTCCGCTTCAGTTATTTTAAAAGAAAATTATAAAGAAATAAAAGCTGAAATTCTAAAGTTTTACAATACGAATATTGACGAATTTGAGCCTATGTATGTTCCACATAAATATAAAAGCACTAACTGGAATGTTTTTAACCTATACGGCTTTTCATTAAGGCACTCCAAAAATATAGAAAGATTTCCCAAGCTTAATTCAGTGTTAATGCAAATTCCAAATATGGTAGGAGCTCAATTTAGTGTTTTAGACCCACATACAAAGATAACTGCACACTTCTCGGGCAGTAACTCCATACTGAGATATCACTTAGGTATAGTGATTCCGGGTAAGTATCCAGAACTTGGTATCAGAGTTAGAAATGAAGATAAATGTTGGAAAGAGGGTGAGGTTTTTGCATTCTGCGAGTCTATTAGACATTATGCATGGAATTATACCGATAGGAAAAGGATAGTTTTATTGGTAGATATCATACGACCTGAATATGCTAATAGAAAAAATTATATCTGTGCAGCCTCATTGACCACAATCGCCATGAAAATGTTTACAGTTAGATTTCCTATTACTAAAAGGTTTCCGGTATGGTTGACAATGTCAATTTTTAGAATTTTACTGATACCCACATACACCCTTTTGTTCATGCAAAACAACCTTAAAATCGAAGTTTCCAAAATACTTCCTTTTTTAAAGTTCAAAATAGAAAGCAAATAATGATGCACTTCCAAATTTGTCGGAATAGAGATTGACGATTGTGTACCTTGTATAAATCCTTACGTTCTCCTGTTTTTCGATATTCGGAATTGCGATTCAATTTAATCTTTTACCGTTTTTTCTAACCGCAATATTCGCCAAGAAAGTGTATTTCCAAATATATAGGAACAGAACTGATAAAGGTATTTTTCAGTACCTTGTGGTTAGTTATGGAAATCTCCATCGTCATACCCGTGTACAACAGTGAACAGTCTCTTCCTATTATCTGTCGCCAGATAGAGGAGTTGTTTTCAGAGATAGGTTTGAATTATGAAATTATTTTGGTAGATGATAATAGTGTGGACTCTTCGTGGAAGCTTATCCAAGAATTATCAAATCGATATCCCCAGATAAGAGGTATTCACCTTTCAAAGAATAAAGGGCAGTTTCTTGCAACTCTCATTGGGATAAAAGCATCTAAAGGTAAATATATTGTCAATATGGATGATGATATGGAACACCCGGTCAGTGAAATATATAGCTTATATGAAAAGATAAATAGTTCTCCTGAAGTAGATGTTGTTTTTGGGATGGATCAAAGTAAATATGAAAAAAAAGGAAGTATAAATCATATTCAGCATTTCAGAAACAATTTATTAAATCTTATTTGGGGAAAATATCCTACCGATAGTTTTAGGATTCTTAGGAGAAGCATTGTTTTTAAAAAAGATAAGTTTCTTGTTCGCTTTCCGATGTTAGAAGCCTACTTAAAACACACAGTAAAAGAAGAAAGAGTAGCTTATATCTCTTCCAATTTTCAAAAAAGGACTTACGGCAAAAGTGGTGTTAACTTTATCAAGAAATTAAAATTATTTTTAAAATACACTCCATCTTTTTTGAGTTTCAAATTTTACTTATTAACAAGCACTCTTAGTATGCTTATTGTTTCTCTTACATTTAAACATCAATTGGGTATATTTATATTAGTAAGTATGGCATGCATGATTGCCATTTGGAGTATCTATCTTTGGAGTAGAAGAAATGGATGAAAAAGTAAATCATTCAATATATTGCAACCATTTAAAATATTGTTCTAATAATCTGAAAAGGCTCTGCATAAATACATCCTACTGTTGTACCCCATATTTTGGCTCTTGCTTCCAGAGCTTCCGGTGATCTTGGATGGGGATATTTCTTTTTTTCAGAGGTATAAAGTTCCATTGCTTTTATTTTTGCTTCCAGGTTATCTTTATCTATTGAAAAAAAAAGGTTAGGGAGAAATGGCTGAGAATTATAAGGTGATTGCCATTCTGTACTTGAAGGTGTTTCAAATGTTATAATAGTTTTGGCATCTTCGTTCACTATTGGTCGACAAGCTGTGATTACAGCTTCAAAAGTTTTCTGATGGTCAATGTTTAAATCTCCACCATGATGGGTGAATATAATATTAGGTCTGAAAACCTCTATTTCTTTTTCTATGACTTTTATTATATCCAATAAGTCAATAGAATCAAATCTATTATCTGGAAACTCGTAGAAATTGACTTCTTGATATCCAATAATTTTCTTGGCAGAGTTAGTACATTTTTTAAGATTATTTAATTCTGATTTCCATTTTTCTATGCTACGATTTTCATCTCTAGAAGTGATTCCTTCTCCCAAAATTATGACTTGAGTTTGAATATTGAATTTATAAATAAGCTTATGCATACTTCCCCCTAATCCCAATATCTCATCATCAGGATGTGCAACAACTATCAAAACCCTTTTATTATCAAAGAAACCAATCATTTATTCAAATATTTGTAGCAATTTTAAATTCAATCAAACTAAGAGACAAAATTTAGCTTAATTATCAAGGCTTTAATGAGTCGATATATAGTTTTTTATCATAAAATTCAACGATATTTTTAATGACATACTTTTGCTCTTTTATCGTTAAGGTAGGAAACATTGGTACACTAATACAATGCCTATAATAGTTCTCTGCATTAGGCATATCATTCTCTTTCCATCCAAGTTCTTGATAATAAGGCATTAAATGACAGGGAAAATAGTGTATCTGTGTATAGATATTTTTTGTTCTTAAAAAGTCATATAGCGCCTTCCTATGCTCAACCTCTATGATATATAGATGGTAGGCGTGATCATTAAAATATCCACTCTGACTAATTACAAAAGGCTGGTTTTTAAAGGCTTCAAAATATCTTTTTGCAATTTTTTTTCTATTTTCCAATTTTTCATCTGCTTTTTTTAATTGGCTTTCTCCCAATGCTGCCTGTATATCGGTCATTCTATAATTAAATCCTAAGACCTGCATTTCCATATACCAGCTAGGATATTTATTATCCTCAATTCCTCCGGCGAGTATTGCGTTATTTCTAAAACATGCCATATCTTTTGTTATTCCATGTGTTCTCAATTGAATCAATTTTTTATATAAATGTTGAGAATTTGTTGTAAGCATTCCACCTTCCCCTGAGGTAATATGTTTTATCGGATGAAATGAAAATATTGAAATGTCTGCAAATTGTCCGTTACCCGAAGGCTGCTTCTGCCCTTTATCGTCAATAAAGAATCCCCCCAGAGAATGGCATGCATCTTCAATTATCCACAAGTTATATTGATCAGCAATTTTTCTTAATTGCGCTAGGTTTATTACCTTCCCACTGAAGTTAACGGGGATAATCCCAACATATTCACCTAATTTTGCACTCCTTAATAGTTCTTCGACTGAGTCTAAATCCATTAAATAGGTATCGGATTGTATATCTGAAAAAACGACTTCACCTCCGTAATGTCTAATGCAATTAGCGGTCGCAACAAATGTAATAGGTGTCGTTATCACTTTTTGTCCCTGTTTGATATTTAATGCACAAATAGCAAGTTGTAAAGCAGAAGTTCCATTAGAAACTGCCACTGAATATTTTGAACCTACATAATCTGAGAAACTATTTTCAAACTTCTCGACACCCCCTCCCTGTGTTAAGAAGTCAGACCTCAAAACTTCAGTGACTGCCTGAATATCCCTCTTTGTAATATGGTGCTTTCCATAAGGAATAGTTTTCATCTCAAAAGATTTTAAAGTTAGAATCTACATGTTTTTGTATTAGCCTCCTCAAATCATTAACACTAAGCCATTCTGTATTCGTTTGAGAATTATAAGAATATTTTTCTTTAAATTTCTCTGCATTAAAGTATTTAATAAAATATTCAATATCCCACGCTGGAGTCTGCGGAAGAAGAACGTAATATTTTCCTAAATCGTATGCATTATAAGAATCGGACGTTGAAATCATCTCCTCATGAATTTTTTCACCAGATCTGATTCCTATAATTTCTTTCTTACAATTAGGGCAAATGGCTTCTGCTAAATCCATTATTTTATATGAAGGAATTTTAGGAACAAAAAGCTCTCCTCCCCAAGCATTAAATAAAGCATACATCACCATTGATACTCCATCATCAAGGCTGATATTAAATCGTGTCATGGCAGGATCAGTAATAGGAAGAATACCTGACTTCCTTTTATTTAAGAAATAAGGAATAACAGAACCATTTGATCCCATAACATTGCCATATCTGACTACTGAAAATTTAATATTCCTCCTACCTTTTATATTATTGGCAGCAATGAATAGTTTATCAGAAACAAGTTTGGTCGCTCCATACAAGTTAATTGGAGCACAAGCTTTATCAGTTGAAAGAGCAACAACATCTTTGACATTAGTATCTAAGCAGGCTCGAATTAAGTTCTCGGCACCGTAAATATTCGTCTTTATGCATTCTTGAGGATTGTATTCTGCGATAGGTACATGCTTCATTGCAGCAGCATGAATTACTATATCCACACCATCCAATGCCATCTTTATTCTATCAAAATCTCTTACATCTCCAATACAATATTTTATCATGGGGTATCTTGAAACGGGAAATTCTTGAGACATCTGAAAATGCTTCTGTTCATCTCGAGAGTATATAACTAAATTCCTAATACCAGGCCATTTTTCTATAGCTATTTGAGTAAAGTGCCTCCCAAAAGAACCTGCTCCTCCGGTAATTAAAATTGATTTCCCTTCTAATGTTTTCTTATTCATTTTTAAATTAAATCTTGCCAATATTTAAAGATATAGTATCCTGAATATTGCCATCTTTATATTAGCTAATATATTCCATATTCATCTTATACTTGAGAAAGATATCTATTAATTACATAACATTCTATATCATTCTTAAAAATCATCATCATTTTGTTAAGTGATAATTAAAAGCTGAATCTAAGGCATATATTATCTTATCAGAATCTAAATTTACCATTTCTCTCATTTAATTGTATTATTTTAATACACAATTAAAGATTGCTGCCACTTTTAGTGTTAAAAACCATATATTGTATTGTTTTAAAATGAAAAGAGTTATAGGTTCATTAAGATTTGATATTATTTTCATACAGCCGATGGACATGTTTAGTTCTGTGCCCTATGTTAAAAGTCTTGGACATATTTCTGTACTTAGAAATAAAGGATTTAAAGTTGGATTAATTGACCCTGCCGCAGATAAAAAAAATATAAGTCATGTTTTGGAAGAAATTTTGGAATCTCAAGCAAAAGTTGTTGTAATATCCGCGTTCCCAAGTACTTTACCTTTTGCTTATCGATTATCGAATCTACTTTTTAAAACAAATCCTAACATTAGAATGGTATTAGAGGGCTATCATATCAATGCTTCACCCGATATCTTGTTCCATTTACCAATCAAATATGGATTAAGAGGAGATAGTGAATTTGCGCTTTTACATTTGTGTAATAGTCTATTGAGAGATGAAGATATCGATGAAACGACAAAAGGACTAATTATAAAGAAGGATAATAAGTTGATTGTTAATGACTTCGGATATATAAAGGATATAAATATTCTTCCTATTCCAGCTTATGACCTAATGTCATACGGAAAGTATTTTTCTGCAAGTACAAATAAAAAAATAATGCATTATTTCTCTGCAAGAGGATGCCCTTATGACTGTAATTTCTGTGCATTTGCTGCACAGAGAAGCTATAGAGTCTTATCTGAAGAAATAGTAATCGATCACTTATCCTATTTGATTAACACTCTGAAGTATGAGTGGATAGAATTTATGGATTTAACTTTTACAATTTCAAAAAAAAGGGTTTTGTCATTATGCGAGAAAATATTAGAACAAAATATTCATTTCGATTGGGGATGCGAAACTCGTGCAGACTTGATAGATGAAGAATTGGTTTCCAAAATGTATGATGCCGGTTGCAGGAAAATAACTTTTGGCGTAGAGTCAGGAAATGAGGTTGTAAGATTTAAAACCGGAAAGAAAATTACAAACAAACAATTTATCGACGCTTTTGCTCTTTGTAAAAAACATAAAATCCGAACTATGGCTAACTTTATTATTGGACATCCGGGAGAAACAGAAAGGCAGGCTCAGGAATCTATCGACTTTTCTAAGGAGATTGATCCTTTTAATGTTTTTTTTACTAGGATGACACCATTACCTGATGTTGAAGTTTTTTATCAAGGTGTCAAAAATAAAGAAATTGATCCTGGTATTTGGGTGAAATATATGAAAGGTGAAATAGAACATCCTGTTTATTATCCCTCATCCATGATGCCTGAAACAATGGAAAGACTATATAAAAAAGCCTTGTATTCCTATTACCTCAGATGGAGTACAGTAAAACAGTATGCGTTTCTATTTAAAAAACCTAAATATCTCATTAATACTGTAATGGTATTTTTATCATTTACATTTGGAACACCTAAGTTTAAATAAATAGGCTAAAATACGATTGTTGACTTTATCAAAAATATTAATATTTTTCATTTTTATATCACTCTTAAAATCTTTTATATTGTGATACCAAATTAAAAGAATATCAAATGGATATGGATTCTATACCATCATGGATACCCACGATAATAATATGGTTTTGCCTTATTGGAATTCCTTTTTATATTTATAAGAAGTACAAACTTATACTATCTAAGTATTTAAGTATAGAAACCGGTTATAATTATAATGATGTATTGAGCAAAATGAAGACCAACGTAACATATACCATTACAAATAAAATTGCAGAGATTTCTTATTTACCTATAAAAAATGAGTTGCTTATTCCTTCTAAATATAAAGATTGCTCCCTATGGTCTATATCTCTTATTTACCGAGAGTTAGACATAAGATTTAATAACAATACTAAAGCCGCATTTGGGTATAACATAAGAAATTTTGTTAATAGGGTATTTTTCAGGTACCTACTTATTTCCGGATGGGTATATTTATTCTTTTGTTTCAATAATTCATTGCCTTTGGTTTTTGTTTACATCTTTCCCATAATTATTATTTTCCTTGCAAACAATCTTTGGATAAAAAAAGATATATATCAGTTTAAAGAATTTTTTAAGAGCTTAAATTTAGATAATAAGCCTTCTGATCTTGAAGAACTTTTCAAGTGGGTATATCGTCAACCTACTTTTTTAATGATTGTCTCACTTTCAAGGTTGCTTATAGTGTTTAGATGGCTACTTTCGACTAATAATTAAATTTTGAAAACAATTCTATTTTAAAAATGACTTCTGTCAAATACTTTGGAAAAATATTTATTCTTTATATTATTATATTTTCCTTACTCTACTACACAACAGGAATTTATTTAGAGAGATATGAGGCTTTTTTTCACTATTTAATCAAGATTTATGCAGAAAAAGACTTCCCGTTCAATAATATAACTAATGAAAATATTATTATTTATCCGATAAGTATTTTTTTGATTCGTCTATTTCCTGAGATACCGGCTTTAGACATCGTTTCCTTTATACTTAATCTCTTAGCTTGTACAAGCATTCATTTTCTTCTAACTAAAAATTGCGATCGTCTTTTTAGGATTTTGTTAACTCTTATTATTCCTATATTTCTATTAAGCAATATTATCAATATATATAATGTTAGGATATCCGGATTACTCACTATAGCTGCCATCCTTATCTTCCTTACAAAAGAAGATAAGGACAGACGGAATTACATTTATTATTCAATTTTAATTTTTCTTGCCTGTTTGTCCAGATTAGAAATACCTCTTATTTTTCTATTGTTCTATTTTTTTACAAGTCTTATTTTTAAAAAAAATATCCCTAAAATACTTCCGTATTCTATTATTATTTTGGTCATTGCGAATATACTCTATCTAATATTAAGCTTCAGCAATTTAGATCAACAAGCTGATGCCAATAAATATGAGAAACCCATTTTCTTTCATCACAATATACAATTTAGAGAAAGTAATATTTATAACAATGGAGTATCTGATTTGGAAATCAAAAGCATTGCTAAATCTCGTTTTATCTATGATAGTAAACTAGATGATATTACTTTTGAAAGTATCCTAAAAGAAAAAGAAACGTTTAGGCTTTTCTTTTCTAAGGACTTTGGAATATTGTTATTAGCAAAAGCTTATATTACTTTACATCAAATCATAACTCATAATCTATTTGTACTTATTGCTATTTTTTACTTACTTTTTCAGCAAATGTTCAGCACTCTGATTTTTAGTGGTCTAAAAATCATACGTATCATTTTCCTGTTAATTATTATATATATTGGAATTAACTTAAGTGCCGGTATTAATGAAGGATTTATCAGTATTTTTCTATTATTTATATTTTGTTTATTACTGTATAAAAATATTCAAAGCATTTCACCACCCCATTACTTTATTTTGATACTATTGAGTATTGGTGTCATGGGTCTCCCTTACTTTTACAAGAACTCTATCATTCCGCTCAAGACTGATTGTAAGTCAAGTAGATATCTAACAACCGAATTATTAAATTACAGAAAGAATCATAAGGAACTATATGTTGGAGGATTGTATTTGAATGAAGATCCCACCCTCAAAAATCCAATTTTAAATAACAAAATTTTTGCTAAAAATCCCGACTGGAAGTTTATAGATTATTCTATCATGAATCAAGTGCCATTGGTACAGCAGGAATTAACGGATAACTTTGGAAAACATGCTAAACGATTAGATAAAAAGATTGAAATGCTCATTCATCAAAATGCTTCAATTATTCTTGAAACATACGATAAAGATTTATACTCACTTTATCTACATAAGATTTATAATTATCCCATCAAATTTAAGAAGATAAAAGATATACCTAATACCAAGTTAGCTATCTATAAACCATACTTATCAGATAGTAAAAATTGAGTCGTTTAATCTTTGCCCAAATAATACTTCTTCTGATTCAATAATACTTATAGAATTATTCTTTCGAAAGAAAAGATTTCGAAATGCTACTCTTCTTTTGTCAAAACTCTCCTTATTACATCTTAAGAGAAGATAATTCTCCTCTTCTCCTGTTATCTTAAATCCCAAATATTCATCATTCTGAATAGCTGAAATATTTTCTTTATGAATTTTTGAAGTGAGAAATTTGATATTTAATCTTTCAAAGCACAAATATGTGATTAACCATGAAGCTCTAATAAATTGTGGACTTCCACTATCTCTTTCATCGAAGATTAAGACATTCGTGTATAGACTTCTATTAGTTTTATCAAATTTATTTACAAAGAAGGAACCTTTTGATACACCATCAAACTCAATAATCCAATAATATCCATTCTCCCAGTCAAAATCTTTGAACCACTCAATCTGGTGTTGATAGGTAATATAGTCTCTTGTAACAAAGTATTTAGACAAGCTTCTATCATTACGCCTTTGTCTGACTAATTCAATATCGCCAATAGTCAGTTGCCTTAAAGTAAGATCTTTGTTAATAATTTTCATCTTTATCTAAAGACTGTAAATATACGTATATAGCATTCACTTCATCATCATCTAACATAGAGAAGGGTATCATAGGACGCCTTAAAACTATCGTATCTTTTCTGAATCCATATTTCACCATATCTATAAATTCTGCTCTGGAATATCTCTCAACCGGTCTTAATGACGGAGTAATAATTTCATTATTATTTTCATCATAATGTGGATCCCCTCCTTTAAAATATCGCCACGATTTTTCCGGTCTCAGATTATTGTAAAAAATATTATTCCCTGAATGACAGTTAGCACATGAATACTTAACAGTAGATATATATTTCCCCCATGTGATTGTATCCCTTTTGTCAATATCAGGTACATGTGCTATCCATTTAGCCGGCTTAAAAAAATACTTCACAAGTACCTTTGTAAGGAAAGAATATTTTGTCTCTCCTATATTACTATGAATAGGCTGTACCAATTCATCATCACTCCTTAAAAAAGCTATGACACTATAAATATCATTGTCGGAGAGTAGAGAATATTTGGGCATATCAAAGACATAAGAACCATCTCTACGAATACCTGTCCTAAGAAAATACACTAATTCCTCATCAGTCCATGTACCAATACCAAATACCGAATCTTTTGTAATATTGGCAGAATAAATATCTCCAAACTTGGAAGGATTTCCATGCTTGACTCCCGAAAGTCTGTTAGTCTGAGGATTAAAGTGACAACTCATACAAATTGCCTGAGTCATTTTTCTGCCTTCATTAAGATTGACTCCTTCATTGAGATGAATATGATCTGTTTGAACAGGGTATTTCGGTTCTTTTTGAACATTAATGTATAATACTGAAAAAAGTACTATAAGACATAATGCTACTATAAATATTTTTGACTTATTACTCATACTTGATTATTTCCTTCCTTGAAGCTTTTTCTGCTTTTATAAAGGCTTGCTTTATACCATAATAAAAAGCAAAACACAAAAGAATAATATTCCCTGTCAAAAGTATGACAGATTCATATAAATTGCTGATTTTAATATCATCAGACTTATCCAGCATATCATAAATAAGATAATGATATCTCCCAAATTCAGATAATATCCAACCGAGCCCGGATGATATAGACGATAATATAAATAACAATAAGAGAATTCTGAAACTCGCATACTTAGGCTTTAAAAACAAGCCCACTCCAATTATCAAAACTACTAACCCTAAATAGATCATCCATCTGAAAGAATTATACACCAAAAACATATTTGGCAATTTGTCAGCATCCAGCTTACTAATAGGAATAATAAATGTTCTCAATTTTTCCTGAGGACCATTTTTAAATCTAAATGTAAATTCTTTGCCCGATGATGATAACACGCCAATTGGCTTCCAAAACTGAATATCATTATCTGTATCTATGTTTTCCATAACGGCAAACTTAATCGGTTGGTATTTTTCTATATTCTCCGTTTGAATATGTCCTGAATATGCCAGCACAATTACTGAAAGGATACCAAATAAAAGGAGATATCTTCTGACTCTAACAATATTAATTTTTAATAAACTCAATAGCATTAATATAAACAAGACTCCAAGTAAAGCTGAAGTACCTAAAAGGTGTAATTGTCTATATAAATGTGTGCTACTTAAAAAGGCATCTTTAAAGGATGTTCTTAGTTTAAATAAACCTTCTTCCGATATATAATAATACAGAGGATATTGAATAACGGCATTTTGATAATTTCCCCAAAGACTATATGTAAGCGTATGAAAAAATAGGATAATTGCAACTAAATAAAAATATTTACTTTCCCATAGCTTCCATTTATAGATAATAAAATAAAAAGGTAAGCTGAGTATATATGCTATCGCTGTAGTTTTCTGACCAAAAGCAAGATTAAAATCTTTTAGAGCATCATAAAGCTCCGGCCAAAATCGCCTGAATTCAATTTCATATCCCATACCTGCCATTACTGTCAATACAGCAAACAATAATAAGAAGTTGAGTATCAGCCTTAAAAGAAAGATTTTATTCTCTTTTATCTTCAGGAAAGAAACAACTAATAATACACAAGCAATACCCAAACAAGTTTCAGCAATAAGGCTATAAATAATAATCGATATCCCATATATAATCTCACGAACTTGCACTGCTGTTTTTATAATTTATATAAATAATCCATGTACATCCAAATGTGTACATCAATTTCAATACAATAATACTTCTAACTTGAAAATTATCAGTACTAATATTACTGTAAACAAACCCCTTAAAAGCTAAATATAGGAGTGTCAAAATAAATAGTTTCAGGTATAGCTTAAACATACTCTTTTATAAACGAATTTACCCTCAAACGAAATTAGGAATTATTTAACAAACGCTCTAAATATCTGTAATAAAGATTGAGAACTATAATTTTTTAAAAAGACCTTCTTTATAGGATATAATTTATACGAGGTGAAAAATTGTAATAAAACTTTCTCTATTCTCCCATTTTTTAATTTTTCTTTTAAACTATCGGTCAGATAAAACCATCGGAGGGATGAACCATAGTTAAATAAAAGATTTTTTCTTGTCTGAATGGTTAATAAAACACGATATAAAAATGATATAAAAGCTCTTACACCCCAAAAATGCGGATTGAAGTCTCCAGCAACAAAAAGTTTTTTATGTTTTAAGCAAAAGGGTATGAAATCTATCAAAATTGCAGGATCTGGCTGAAAATCAGCATCTATTGTTAGACAATAACATGGTGTAGGAAGTTGCAAAATAGCTTGCTTTGTATTTTGATATTGTCCTATATTTGTGAGGTTTTCAATCATCACAAAATCTGTTTTCAATTTATTAATTTGACTGAGTATAATTTCTTTAGTCTTATCGGTCGAGGCATCATTACAAAGCCAAACTTTTAAATTATTTTTTAGATAAAGCTTTTGTAATGTATCATCTATATTTTCTATAAACGTGGCTATAAACTGTTCTGAATTGTATATAGGTACAATTATATTTAAAGGGAAATCTAACATAAACATCCTATTTCATCTACAAAGTCTAATGGCGACATAGACATTTGTAAGGCAGAGCAAGAAAGTCCTACACCAAAACTAATTAAACTGATTATTCGCTCACATTTTATATATTTCGTATGCCTTATAATTGTTAAGGGAATCGTTGCAGAACTCACGTTACCAAACTCAGAAATAATTGTAGGGCATCTTTCAGTTTCCCAATTCATCTTTTTTATAATATACTGATGAAACATGAGATTGGGTTGATGAATAAAATAATATTCAGTTTTATCTTCTTTTTCAGATTCAAATTCTTTAAGAAAAGGAATTACATTCTCAGCTATAAAGGAAAACACTCTACTACCGTCCATATTAATTACAGGGGACAAAGAATTTTTATTGTTATTTACACAATATCTCGCTCCACTACTTCTAGCTATAATAGTACTATACTCCAAACCCAAGTTATAATTCTTATAGACATATTCATTACAAACATCTGTTTTCTCAAAAGCAATTGCACAAACAGCATCTCCAATCAATTTATTAGATTCAGTTCTCGTTTCATCTGAAAGAATATCTGTATCTCCAACTATCAAAATTGCTTTTTTAATATTTAAGAACTCACCTTGTGATAACAGAGTAATCATTCCTTGAACAAATCCGGTACACCCGCTATTCAAATCTACTAAATGACACGACTCTCTAAGTTTCAATTCTTTCTGATATAAGAATGAATTGCCAGGTACGGCAAAGTCTGATGACTGAGTTACACTAACCACTAAATCAATATCAGAGACTCCCCAATCCAAGCCGGTTAAGAGCTTTCTAAAAGCAACAATTCCAAGATCTTTTGCAGTTAATCTTCCATTTGAAGTATGCCGTTGACTAATTCCTATTTTTCTTTTAAAGGTTTCTCTTTCTATTATCGTATTAAAAGATAATTCATCCGTATTGACAACATCAATAGGATATGCCGCAACCATTCCTTTTAAACGAAATAACGATTTAATCTTCATTATTGATAATACTAATCAATTTACATAAATCATTAATCGTATTGCACGTACGCAAAGAAACAGGTTTTAATACTACGTCAAACTCTAATTCTATTGAAGTAAGTAGAATAGCTATATTTAATGATGTGAGAGGAATAATATCCTGTATTAGTGTATTATCTTCTATATAATTCCCTTTGGTTTCAGGAAATTCCTCATGAATTAATTTTATTAGTTTCTCCAACATCATTGGGTAAGATATGAATATTGTTAATTATTTCATAAGAATTTAATGGAATTTCTTTTCTAAAACTTTCGAGTTTATGATTTAGTTTCAATAGATGTATCGTTTTAATCTTAAAGATCTCTCTTCTGTTAATCTCGGAAACAACCGCCTTAATCTCAGTTTCATTTTCCCCTTCTTTCATAACGATATTCAATTCAAAGAAATCATCCACAATATGTTTTATTCCAAACAAATAATCTTTAAGATAGTATTCAAGAATTTCAGCTATATGATAATCATCTGTAAAAAGACCATCTCCCAGTTTATAATTATTTTGAGTTCTTCCCATATAGAAAACAAAACCATCATCATCTACCTTGACTTTATCGTGAGTATTCAACCAATTATTTTCATCAGTAATTTGTATAAGATGATTATGGATTAATTTATATTTACAAACTGTGACTCCTCTTATATAAAGTACTTTATCAACAATTTTATAATCGTTTATTTTTGACAATTGACCGATAGAAAATCGTCTGTTTATTTTGGGTGTATTGTATGTAGCAATTGACGAAGTTTCCGTTAAACCATAAACATTGAGAATATGAATATTTTTAGAATCAGCTTTTTCATACAAGGCTTTCGGAAGGGAGGCTCCTCCACAAATAAAGTCAATTGTATGAATACTGTTTTTTATACTAATAAGAAAATTTAGTAAAAAAGGTGTCCCTGAAGTCAAATCATATTCTATGTCTATTTCGTGAAAATTATTATTGTCCGGAAAAATAATGTCTAAGCCTCTTAATAGACTTGAATAAAAGACCTTTCTTCCTCCACTGAAATATAATGGTAAGAGATTGAGATATCTTCTTTTATTATCAAAAATATCCGTACTGGAGAACGTTTGAACTGAATTCAAAAAATTATCAGAACTTTGCAAGATAAACTTCTTTTCACCTATTGTTCCTGAAGACATAAGAATAGTTTGGTTAATTGGAATGTTCTCTTCCAATACTAAATTTTTCACTTGTAAGAGATACATAGTATTTGACAATATTTTAAAATCAAATACTAGTTCAGCAAAATCATTTTTTATTAACCATTTTTTTAAAATTTTTGATTCTATAATTAAATACTGAATAGGTACATTCTCAATTATCTTCCTTATATCATCCTTAATTTGCTGAAAAGAACAGGGCATTCTAGTACATCCAATAATTGAGCTTATTAACTCTGCTACAAGAAAACACAAGGGGTTTTGATCAGCTTGATAACCGACAATCTTTGTTGCATCTATCCCCACTGAAATAAACCTTTTCGCAATATCTTCCGACATATTCACTAATCGTCTAGAAGCAATGGTCTCTTCTTTATAAACTATTTCACTTTCAGAATGATAAAAAATATTTGAATGAATATCCATTAAAAAACAATAAAATAAATGAATTGTAAAATTAGTATTTTATAACTTCGATTCAACACATAATTAGAATAGATTAAGACTCCTTATTAATCTTTATAAGAATAGTTGGGTCTGTAAAAAATATTTTGGTTATAAATAGTCGGCATCTCGTATAGTATAAGACGATGATCCACTACAATAATATCTTGAATCTTACAAATATCTCAATAACAAACCGCGCCTCCTTCTGACTTAAATCGGCATGTATCGGAATACATAATATACGCTGAGCAATAGACTCTGAAATAGGCATCTTTGTGTACTTAATCCTTCTACATAATTAACAGTAAACCCATCATATCCATGTACTTACTCTTCCATATATTCTTGAAACAAACCTTCAAACTGTAAGACACCCAATAAGTTAGCGCCGGGCTTTAAAATTAGTGCGAATATTTACAATAGCTCTATGAGTGGATTCCACCTTCTCACAGTTTATAATTTCATAGTTATCGTACCTTACACACTTTTAGTGCTTATTTCTTTATATCTGAGACCTAAAGAATTTGCTTGGACGATGTATTTATATTCGACTGTTTTGAAATGTGGCGACAAATTCATCCGATTATCAAGTCCATAATTGGTCATTGATGGAAATAAAAAACTGAGTTCCAATATACTTGTGTAGATGATCAGTAGGTGACATTTCCATTCATATTTCATTTCTTAAAGTTCTTTATTTTATACTAAAGATACTACATCAATGCCTTCTTGCATAGGCCAACCTGTCTTATCGGGAATCACTATAAAATTATGATTTGCTTGAATGTCTTCCATGGCATAATGATTCCCTTTAGACAGTTTGGGAGCATGAGAAGCTTTACACTCAATTGAATAAATATTTTGTCCGACTTTTAATACAAAATCAATTTCTGCTCCATTAGCCGTTCGGTAAAAATAAAACTACGCTTGAGGAAAATGACCTTTTAGATTAGCTAAAACTACCGTCTCCCAAATAGCCCCAAATCCAGGATGTCCAAACAAATCGTTAAATGAAGCGATATGGAGTAATGCTGTTACTATCCCCGAATCTGACAAATAAACTTTGGGTGCTTTTATCAGTCTTTTGCCTATATTGGAAAAATAGGGCGGTATGGCATACAACATATAGGTAGAACTCAATAAATCGATATAACTCTTTACCGTATGACTAGTCACTCCAAGAGAATTGGCTAAAGTAGAATAATTGACGGTTTGTCCATTGACATGAGCCAGCATTTGCCATAAACGCCTCATTGTTTCAGGTGTAAAATTGCCCCACTGCAACATATCCCGCTCTAAAAAAGTAGTAATAAAACTTTGTCTCCATTCTAAAGAGACCTCTTCATTTTGGGTTAGAATGCTTCTGGGGAAACCACCTCTTAAAAGATAATCTGATAATTCTACCTTGATTGTATCTTGACTCTTTAGCTCTTCCCATAGAAATGGAGTTAAGGTGCGATAAATGATACGACCTGCCAAAGATTCAGAGCTCACGAACATACCTTATAATAGCCTGCCGAAATGCTCGAGTCGTCAATGTCAAGTGCGTTCCCTTGTCCAAAATGTGCTCCGTGAATACGGAAACGGAATGATTCGGGATTGCGTTCTTCTGTTCCGAGAAATTCGGAACTGTGAAAAACTTTGTGTACTCTGTGGTTAAAACGGAGTGATATGGGTACATCAGCACCTTGACATTTCGGCATGCTCAATGTCCGGTGCGTTTTCTCTGCGTTCTTTTGTTCCAAGAAATTCGGAACTGTGAAAAACTTTGTGTACTCTGTGGTTAAATAGAATCAGCGATTGGGGAGTAGCTCTTTGCAGTTAAAATAAATTTACTTTCTAAAATTTTTTATACACTCAATAACAAATTCAACATCACCATGACTCAAATCAGCATGCATAGGAATACATAAAATGCGTTGGGCAATTGATTCTGAGATAGGCATTTCTTGGTACTCAGATCCCAAGTGAGTGAGCATATTTAAGGAGGGAGTAAAATATCTTTTGGTTTGTATTCCTTTCTCATATAGATGGTTCTCTAAAGTTTGTCTTTGCTCTTCACTCTTACAGATAATAGGAAAATAACTATAATTGCTATTAAGATGCTCTCTATGTTGGGGTATCTCCCATTCTGTCTGACTAAAAAAGTGGATATATCGCTTATAAATGTCTTCTCTGATTTTTAATCTTTCTTCCCAAGCTTCCAAATTACACAAACCAAACGCTGCATGAATTTCCGAATTTTTACCATTCAAGCCCGAATTTTGTACATGTCCTTCTAAATCTAAACCGAAGTAACGCATGTTAAACAACTCATTGAAAGTCGTTTTATCATTGCAAATGACGCCCCCCCCTCTACTGTGTGTAGCGGTTTATATGCTTGAAAACTGAGTGCTGATATATCTCCAAATTCAAAAATAGATTTTTTTTTGTAAGTCATTCCAAAACTATGAGCAGCATCATAAATAACAGGTACATCGTACTTTTCTGAAAGGTATTGCAAAGCTTCCACATCACAGATATTACCGAAAAGATGAGTTGCTACAATGGCAAGTGCTTTTTGTTTCTTTTTGAGATAGTCTTCAACATGGTTTGGATTTAAAGTGAGTGTGTTAGAGTCTATATCTGCGAAAACAGGTAGATTCCCGTTCCATAAGATAGCCTGTAACGTAGAGACAAAAGAAAAAGGTGTAGTAATGATTTTACCTTCCTTTTTTAAAGATTTTATAGCCATCAGTAAAGCAGTATGTCCGCTATTTACATATAAAATATTCGGAGTTTGTAAAATATTTTTTAGCTCTTGTTCAAACTTTTTGACTAAGGGGCCATTGTTTGTCACAATACCATTCTGATATATCTGTTCGATATATTGCAAAAGTTTTCTCTTTTCAGGTAGATATGTATTAGTAACTTGAATCAAACTATTTATTTTAAAAAGAATCTAACTTTCAGTATGGTAAAAATAACTTTAAATAATTCAAAAACTGTCAGTTTGCTATCACCTATACGGGTATAGTAATCTGTTTTAACTTCTTTAATACTTAATTGATTTCTGTAAGCAATTCTCAAAAGATCAAATTCGACAGCTAAGCCCATTTCTTGTATTTTATCTATAAAGACGTTGACATTCAATACTCTGAATCCTGAAGCGGGGTCTTTCAATTTGATTTTAAATAAAAAATTTAAGATATATGTAATAAGCGTGTTTAATGTTTTTGATTTTGTGGTCATGTTTTCTCTATTCCTATTTCCAACTATCATGTCGTATTGATATCTATATTCCAATAGGTTTCTAATTTGATGCACCGGATAAGTCATATCACAATCCATATAGACGATGTATTTGTATCCTTTTTCTAATGCATCATTTAGAGCCATATTCAAACCATAGCCTTTCCCTTTCCCCGGTCTATGTAAAATTTCAATTTGATGTCTTTCCGCTATTTCTATACTTCCATCCGTAGAACCGCCATCAGTAATAATCAGAGGATACTCTTCTTTTTTTATAGATAAAATCATTTTTTCGATAGCTTCTTTTTCATTTAAGACAGGAAGTACCACTAAAAAGTCATTTTGATTTTTTGACACTTTACTCATCATTAGATTTATAGCTATTGAGTTGAAAATATAATATCAAAAATATTTTGAGCCATGATTGCACAACCATTATCCGTTAAGTGACAGATATCGTTAAAATAAATTTTGTTTTTAGGAATGATGGAATTCAAATCTACAAAATATACATTACTACTGTCTTTCCATGATTTTAAAATTTCATTATGAGCCTTGACACAATCGGGAATATATCTGGCATCTCCATATATTTCAGTAGGCCATTTCTGTTCTTGATAGTCTAATTCTTTTTTATAAAATCTCTCTAAACTATAATCCGGCGGAGAATAATAGGCGTAAGTACTTAAAATCAGCTTTTGCCCGGCAATCTCTTTTTGTACCTTATAGATTTCATTTAGATTCCTTGAAAAGGAAGCAACCGTTTTAATCTCTTTTCCCTCATCCCAGTATGACGCATTTAATACTTTATCTTTCATCACTGCATAATAAGGTGGCACATGTGGTGTTTTAACTATTTTTTCTTTAACGGAATGCCAAATAAAATGAAAGGTAAAAGGAAGTATAGAAATGTGATTTTTTATGTAATCTTCATAAAGCATCACCTGATAATAAAAAGTAAAATGTCGGTAATCAATATCAAAATTTTCTCTTGGAATATTATTCGCCCTGCAATCATTAAAACCATCATATATAAAAGTATAATCAAATTTTAAGTCGGATAGTTGTTCTCTCTTTCTTCGTGAATCAAAAGAAGTTTGACCGGAACGAGCCAATGAAAACACGCTGACTTTACGTTCATCTATTCCATTTTTTCTACATATATTTCTCAATTCAAAATCAATATCACAATATAAATGGTCGGTAACGGCACTACCACCCAGTATTAATACCTTGATAGGCGGTGTTTTATCATCAAAATATCTTTGTCTAACCTCTTTTAATTCAGGATAAAAATGATAGATCATTTCATCTTGAGCAAAAAAAGGAGTGCCCCATGTGAAATTAAAATATAAACGTGCTGTTATTTCCAATAGACAAAAGGTAAGTATAAAATATAAGCCCCATTTTATTTTCATCGAATGAAGTATTTAGGACAAGTTAATTATTATTGGAGATTTAATTTTAGCATTTCTCCTTCAAAAAAGAAAATTATATAGATTTCTATGATTTATCTTATATTTAGCTTGTACAGACTAAAATCACAGTGAAAGGGGCAAATCTATACAAGGATTACTATCAAGGAAAAAAAGTCTTAATAACCGGAAATACCGGCTTTAAGGGTTCGTGGCTAAGCTTGTATTTGCTTCATTTAGACGCAAAAGTATATGGGATTTCCAATGAAAATTACCCTAATGATATCATTTTTAAAGGATGTGGAATAGGAAATGAAATTACTCAATTTTACATAGATATAAGAGATTTTTCAAGTCTCAGTGCTTGTATTCAAAATATACAACCCGATATTATCTTTCATCTTGCCGCACAATCTTTAACTTATGCAGCTTATCAACATCCTCTTCAAACCTTTCAAGTGAATAGTATCGGAACTGCTAATTTATTGGAATCTTTAAGAGTATATCCAACTACTTGTGATGTAATAGTTATAACAAGTGACAAGTGCTATAAAAATAATGAATGGGTATGGGGGTATCGTGAAAATGATGTCTTAGCCGGAGTGGATCCCTATAGCGCCTCTAAAAGTATAGCCGAAATAATTTTCAATAGCTATTATCAAACTTTTTTTAAGGAAAGCGAGAAAGTCAATATTGTTTCATGTCGTGCCGGTAATGTGATAGGAGGAGGAGATTGGAATGCAAAAAGAATCATACCGGATTGTATAAGAGCATGGAAGAATAAAAAACCGATTGAAATTAGAACACCTAATGCTATCAGACCTTGGAATGACGTTTTAGATGTGATTTATGGTTATACTTTATGCGCCTCTGAAATTAGAGCAAAAAAATTAAGTGGAGAATCTTTTAATTTTGGTCCGCAAACCAATAAAGAGTTGACGGTGTTAGACTTGGTGGATGGGATTTGGAAAAAATGGGGGCGGGATGATTTTAAACCATACATCATTCATGAAAGTAAAGAGTTTGATGAAAATGTCTTCCTGAAATTAAATGTTGACAAAGCAAAGCATATTCTTAAATGGCAAAGCATCACTAATGTCAACGATATGTTAGGGCGTGCAGCCCACTGGTATTGGGAATATATTCATCACCCTGAATCTATTCAGGAGTTGACAAATCAATATATAGAAGATTATTTGTCAAAGATATAGGATGTTAGAAATAATTAATCAATGCAGATGTTGTGAGAGTGATGAATTAGTTTTAGTGCATGACTTCGGAAAAGTGCCCATCGCTGATGTCTTGACAGATACAAAAACAGTACTCGAAGTCTATCTTCTTTCTGCTGTTTTTTGTAAAAACTGCTATCATTTTCAGATTAGAGAAAATATTTCGCCGAAAATTCTATTTCAAAACAACTACCCCTATTACTCATCAAAAATTCCTGAAGTTGTTCAGCATTTTGAGGAAACCTATCAAGCTATATCTCAATACCTTGCTATTGATAATCAGGACACTATTATTGAAATAGCGGCCAATGATGGAGTTTTAATTTCACAATTTAAAACTCAAACAAAGCATCTGATTTCCATAGAACCTTCTACGCCACATGCTGAAATCACCGAAAAGCTAGGTATCACTACTTATAATCGTTTTTTTAATAAAAAAACGGCCGGTATAGTCAAAAAAATCTTTTACAAGCCCCAAAGTTAATAATAACATGTAATGTATTTGCTCATGTACCTGCTCCCAAAGATTTTGTAGAAAGTTTATCTATTCTTTCGGATGATGAGACCCAAATAGTCATTGAAGTTCCTCACTCATTACCGATGTTTCAAAATGGGCTTTTTGATGTTATTTTTCATCAACATTTTTCTTATTTCAATTTGTATTCTATTAAAAAGCTTTTTCAACAATATCAGCTATTTATAAATCACGTGGAAAAAATTCCTACACAAGGAGGTAGCCTTAGAATATACATCTCAAGAGATAAAAGAGAGGATAATACAGTCAATCAGATACTAAATGAAGAACAGGAATTCAAGTTGTACGAGCTAAAAACCTACCGGCAATTTTCAATAAATATTCTTCAACTTAAATCTAAAACCCTAGAATTGTTAAAAGAATTGAAAAGTAAAAATAAAAGAATCGTGGGTTATGGTGCTCCGGGCAAAGCAGCAAATTATTTGAATTATTTTGGAATTGGTACTAATTATTTAGATGCGTTAGTGGATATTAGCCCAACAAAGCAGGGGAAATACTTCCCAAATACCGGCTTGAAAATTTATTCATTAGAATATTTAGAAAAGAAAACAGTGGATTATATTTTTATTTTAGCGTGGAATTATGCTGACAGTATTATAGAAAATTTAGCTTATTTGAAGAAAAAGAACGTAAATTTTATTATCAGTTTTCCCCAATTAAAAATTATTAAAATCGGAGATTCAACAAAACTTGGTTATATTTAAATCGTGATAGAGAATTCCCTTAAAGGGTGGATTTTTCTATATTTTTATTCGTAAATAATTTTTTAAAATCGCTTATAGATAACTTATACATATTAACTGCTGTTTTAATTTACACATTATCAATAATCAATTAATAAATTAAGATTATTCTTATTTCACCAATGATACCATACTTCAAAAAGAATCACATCACCAATGAATTAGATAAGTTACATTCATTTTATCAGGGTATTGTTGTAAATCCAAGACAAGAAGTTGAAATTGATTTTAAAGAAAAATATAATCTAAAGAGTTTTTTTTTGACCAAATCCTGTACGCAATCTTTAGAGTTGGCACTCATGAGTTTACCTGATTCAAAAGGGAAAGAAGTTATTTTGCCTTCCTATGGGTTTGTATCTTTGGCAAATGCTGTCGTGATGAATGGGTACAAGTGTGTTTTTGTAGATTGTGAGCCAAGCACAATGAATATTAGTGCAGAAGCTATTGAAAATGCTATTACTCAAAATACTGTGGCTGTCATGACCATCAACTATGCAGGTGTGGCATGTGATTACGATAAAATACAGAGGATTTGTAAAGAAAACAATCTGTTTTTAATTGAAGACAACGCACATGGTATCAGTTGCAAGTATAGAGGGAAATATCTTGGAAGTTTTGGCGATATATCTACTATTAGTTTTGATTTTTTTAAAAATATTAGTTGTGATGAAGGTGGTGGTATTTCAATTAACAACGTGCAACTTTGGGATGGTTTCGTTAAGAGCTATTACTTTGGAACAAATAAGCAAGCAATGACAGAAGGTCATGTTTCTTCTTATGAGTGGAAGCATAAAGGTACTAACTCTTTGCTTGCTGAACCTTTAGCTGTCATTTTATATACTCAATTACAGCAGACCGATAAAATGATACGTCAGTATCTTTCAAATTGGAGCTTTTACTTTCAAGAACTGCAAAGCTTAGAGAAGGATGGTAAAATACAACTCGCCCAAATACCTGAATACGCCCAACATAATGGTCATATATTTTGGATAAAAACCGCTGATAAATCGGAGCGAAAAAAACTCATTGATTTTTTGAAAAAAAACAAAATAGGTAGCGCATTCCATTATACGCCTCTTCATACTTCTGAATTTGGTAGAAAAGTGGGAGAATTTAGAGGGGAAGATAAATACACGACTACCGAAAGTAGCAGATTATTACGACTTCCGCAATATTATCTATTAAAAAGAGAAGAACAGGAAAAAGTAGTAGAGAAAATCTTTGAGTTTTATAAGTAAACTATTAACGGCAGGGGTTAATTCACTGATTACTGATTGATTAACCACAGAGTTCACTGAGATTATCACAGAGTTCACTGAGAAATTATAGCCTTTGCAGTTAAAAGCCCCCAAGTTTCAAAAACTTATCTTTATCTTAACATTTATTGACAGTCATATAGATATCTTTGAAGCAATGCCATGAAAAACAGCACCTTATTTAAGGAGTATAGTAGAAATGAAATATTACAACATAATCAGATAGACGACTGTTGGATTGTTTTATTCAATAAAGTGTATGATATTACCAACTTTTTAGATAAACATCCGGGTGGTGCAGAAATCTTGATGACTAGAGCTGGTGAAGATGCTACTAGTTTTTTTCAAACACGACATGGAGTTACTTCTAGCAGAGAACTTAAACATTTAGAGAAATATCAGATAGGTGTTTTGTCTCAAAATGAACAAATTGAAGAAGCTGCTTTTGACGAACCCTTTTTTGATGAACTCATAAAAACTTGTAAAAAGAAAAATCTATATCAAGTCAGTAAAGAAAAGAGCAATCACTTTAACCGTGTTCGTACAGCTTTACTTCTTGTCAACTTGATGACTATTATCGGTGTGTTTTATCTTAAAATCAATCTTTGGATGGCTCTTCCTATGGTTATACTTCAAGCGATGGTATCTTGTTCTTTGTTTGGGCTGATTGCCCATGAACATACACATAGAGAGTTTCCTGAAAATAAGATATTACATGGATTGCTAGTCTTTATGTGGCCTATACTCTGGCCTTTTATATCCAGAAAAGCATTGATCTATGAACACAATAGTCATCATGTAAAAATTGGCGATCCTGAATACGATTATGAAGTGATTGGTTTTTCACATTTTATCAGATACTCAGGTATGATAGAATATAAAGGTATTCACCGCCTACAACACAAAGTATCTTTTCTATGGTATATGTTTTATGCCAATATCATTACTACAGTAGGAGGTATTTATACAGCATATTGGGAAAGTCATAATAAAAAAGTGGCACTCAAACATAATATATCTCTATTACTCACTTTCACTTTTTACATCATCATACCGGCAATAATTCACGGTAGTTTATTCTACTTTTTAGGATGGTATCTATTGTTTCAATGTTTGCTTTTTACTTTTATCTATCTCGGTTCAGCTATTAATCACTTTATACCTATGGCAAGCCAGCCTATCCCAAAAGACATGCGAAACAAGTATGGTTATTACGTTTGCCACAACTCCAGTAATTTTGCACCTCACAGTACTTTTTGGTTTTACTTTACAGGTGGTTTTAATATTCAGGTAGAACATCATCTCAATGCCTTTGTACCAGTAGAAAATTTAAGAGATTTAAAAGTGGTAGTTGAGAATTTGTGTAAGAAATATAATTATCCCTATATAGAATACGAATCTTTATCTACACTGCAGCGTGCACATTACGATTATCTGTTAACGATGTCTAATAGTGAGTTAAGTACTGAAATTCAACAGGAAGTAGATAATAAGAGGTTTTTTCAGGCGAGGTGATAAACCGCAAGGAACTCAAAGAGACTTAGCAAATGATTATTCGCTGATTGCTTAACCACAGAGTTCACTGAGAATTTATAACCTTTGTGTAGCCTTTGTACTCTTTGTGGTTAAAGAAATTGTCCCGGTATCAAAATTATTTCGTCTCTGTTTTCCAAATATTGATATTATTTATTACTTATGTAACCCATAATGAACAGCAAACTTTCAGTTATCGTCAATGGGTATCCCGCCTTTCTTAAATATTAAGTCTGTACACGTTGTTGTCAAGATAATACTGTACCCAATATCACTTTTGACGAAAAAGGAATCTGTAATTAAACATGAGTTTTGTTTAAGTGGCATAAAAATCTTGTTCAAATAAGGTAGGACAAAAATCATCTTCAACAGGAAAATATTTAGCCCCTGAGACACATGGCACTTTGTTTGCTTTTGTTTAATGAAAATATACTGATAGTCAGCGTACTATACTAACAAAGTACACATTTTCAGACTATTTCTTATCCAAAATTCACGTTCAATTATAAAAGGGCTTGTCCAAATCCTTTGATCTCAAAGAGTCTGATTATCAAAAGTATTCCTTTTAAAAATTATTGAATACCATTTATAGTAGCTAATTTGCTCTCGTATTTACCTAAAATGACAAAGGTAATTTTTTTAATATTTATTTTTAAAAGTAAGATATTATGATACGTCACGTTGTTTTTTGGAAGTTGAAAGAAGAAAACAAAGCAGAAAATGCACTGAGAATCAAGAAAGATTTGGAAGCTTTGATGGGAAGGATTCCCGGCCTGACTTGCGTAAGAGTGGGCATCAATCATCCCGATGCTTCAGGTGATAATTGGGATGTGGCACTCACTTGTGATTTAGATAGTATAGAAGCTCTCCACACATATCAAGTCCATCCTTTACATAAAGAAGCAGGTAAGTTTATCGGAGAGGTTCGTACAGATAGAGCGTGTGTTGATTTTGAAGTGACTTGGTAAGTTTCCTTTACAAATGGCTCAATTTGAGATTATATAGCTGACCAATGGCACTGAAAATACCGCCGGCAACCATCAAAATAGTGTGATAGGCAATCAGACTGTCATCGTGATGTGATAATCCTATGACAAATAAAACAATACCGACTATAAAAAGAATGGAAGGCAGACTGTTATGATGGTGGTTTCGATATCCATGTAAAAGAGAGAAACCTCCAAGAAAAAATACCGCAAAAATCAAAGCTATTTCAAAATAACCATCGCTGTGTGTATCTATAAAAGGTAAAAACAATGCCAAAATAGGTGTCATCACGCAATGTATTGCACATAAGATGGAGAGTGCAGTACTGATTTTTCCAATTTTATGAGAGTGTGTTTTATGTGATGACGACATGGATAATTCTAAAAAAGTGTACAAAGGTATCAAAATAAAAACAGTGGTGCAAATGTATATCAACGGACTCTGATTTAAACAAAGCCAAATTTCAGTTTTTGGAGATAAAAAAGAGGGCTGCAAAATTTCATAGCCCTCTTTTAACTTATTTTTGGCTGAAAATCAGCGTTCAATTCTTATTTCTCAACCGGTTGAGTCGATTTCTTTGCGAAAGTTTTATCCAAAGAATAAGCAAGACCTACACCGATAACATCTCTAAATTGTAACTTTCTATCCATACCTGTTTGTAAACCTTCTTTGTTATAAGTAGGTATCAATACATCATAATCCCAAATCAAGTGAGTGAAAACTTGTGCTGAAAGGAAATCATTAACTTTGAGTCCGATAGTCGTTTGCCAATCCACATCAATGTTTTGAGCAGGACCTTTTCTATAATCTTTGTATAGTTTTAATACCGTCTGTAAGTTGACATTTTTAACAATGTCTTGTTTGTAAGCCAAAATAACTGCTGCTCCCAATTCCCATCTGAAGTTTTTATAATAGTTACCATGAATATTGAGACCTGCGATAGAATCATTTGCAACAACTATCATTTTACTTGCTAATGGAGACAAGAACAAAGAAAAGCTTTCATTCGGAACAAAGTCAAAACCCAAAGCAGCGTCTATAATCATCGGACTGGCAAATTTTGAAATCATTCTTGTTTTTACAGCATTTTCATCATACTCGTAAGTAGGTGTTAAGACAGTTCTAAGACCGGCATAAGCAGAAGCATACCATTTGTTTGCTATCTCATAACCATATTTTGAGAAAAGCTCTAAGCGGTCAGAGTTTTTACGAACAGGCTCCCCTTTGATTTTTTGGATACCATATTCTAACCCTAATCTATTTTGCCAAAGATGTTTTCCCGATTTTAAATCGGCATATCCGTTGACCAAACCCAAAAGCGAGATAGACGGATCTCCACCTGCCGCCCAGTTTTTAAGTCCGACTTGGTTAAAAGTTAATGATCCTGTGCCTCCTACTTTCCACCCTTCGGGATTTTCTTTGATTTTTTTTACATCGTCATCTGTTTTTGATGCAACCTGAGTATCAAGTTCTTGCGCTTGGATACTAACAGCCAATAACACGAATAAAATAGATAAAATTTTTCTCATAATATAAATATTTGAGTGCAAATGTATAAAGACATATTTGTAATGCTTTTAAGATAACATTATTTTAAAAAAATGAATGTGGAAAACAGTCGCTTTGATAAGGCTTTTATTATGCTGCAATTCTGTATCTTTGTTCAATTATTCTTTAATCAAAAGATATATGTCTGAAATAGAAGAAAACAAAGATAACGACGAGTCGAAAAAAGCACAGTATAGTGCAGATAGCATCAAAGTATTAGAAGGTTTGGAGGCAGTCAGGAAACGACCTGCCATGTATATAGGAGATGTGGGTACACGTGGCTTACATCATCTTGTTTATGAAGTAGTAGATAATTCAATAGATGAGGCCTTAGCCGGATATTGTGATACGATAGAAGTTTTTATCCATGAAGACAATAGCATCTCTGTCCGTGATAATGGACGTGGTATTCCTGTACAGATACATAAAAAAGAAGGCAGATCCGCTTTGGAAGTCGTAATGACTGTCCTACACGCCGGAGGAAAATTTGACAAAAACTCTTATAAAGTATCCGGCGGTCTGCATGGTGTGGGTGTATCTTGTGTCAACGCCCTATCCACTCATCTTGAAGTTACAGTGGAAAGAGACGGTAAAAAATATTTCCAAGAATACTCTATCGGTGTACCGAAATATTCGGTAAAAGAAATTGGCGATTCTGATAGAAGAGGTACTACTGTGCGCTTTAAACCTGATGACAGCATATTCACCCATTTGGTTTATAGCTATGAAACTTTGGCTACCAGAATGCGTGAGTTGGCATTTTTAAATCGTGGTATTAAAATTTCTATTACCGACGAGAGAGTCAAAAACGATGATGGAAGTTTTAAATCTGAAACTTTCTTTTCCGAAGGCGGTATCAAAGATTTCGTCAGATATATAGACAGAACAAGAACACCTCTTTTACCGGAACCTGCATTTGTAGAAGGAGTAAAAGATATGGTCAGCGTAGAAATCGCTTTCCAATACAACAATGGAGAATACAATGAAAATCTACACTCTTATGTCAATAATATCAATACCATAGAAGGAGGTACACACGTTTCCGGTTTCAGAAGAGCCTTGACAAGAGTATTTAAAAACTACGGTACAAAAAATAAGCTTTTTGACAAAGTAAAGGTAGAAATCAGTGGTGATGACTTTAGAGAAGGTATCACCGCCATCATATCCGTCAAAGTTCCTGAACCTCAATTTGAAGGGCAAACCAAAACCAAATTGGGTAATGGCGAGGTACAAGGGATTACAGAATCTATCTTTGGAGAACAGTTAGAGTATTATTTGGAAGAACATCCAAAAGAAGCCAAAACCATTATTGACAAAGTCATCTTAGCGGCGACTGCCCGTCATGCGGCAAGGAAAGCAAGAGAACTTGTACAACGTAAAAACGTACTAGTAGGTTCTGCACTTCCGGGCAAACTGGCCGACTGTTCCGAAAAAGACCCCGAACTTTGCGAGCTATTCTTAGTCGAGGGAGACTCGGCAGGTGGTACCGCCAAACAAGGTCGGGACAGAAGAATACAAGCCATTCTTCCATTGAGAGGTAAAATCCTCAATGTGGAAAAAGCGATGGAATATAAAATTTATGAAAATGAAGAAATCAAAAATATTTTCACCGCCTTAGGTATCACAAGAGGGAAAATTGATGATGACAAAGCACTCAATCTTGATGGATTGAGATATCATAAAGTCGTCATCATGACGGATGCGGATATTGACGGTAGCCATATCACGACGTTGATACTTACTTTCTTCTTTAGATATATGAGGGAAATGGTAGAAAACGGATATATCTATATCGCCACACCACCTCTTTACTTAGTAAAAAAAGGTGCTAAACAGGCTTATGCTTGGACAGAAGACCAAAGATTGGAATTAGTAAAAGATTTTACCGGAGCAGGGAAAGAAAGTGCCGTCAATATTCAGAGATACAAAGGTCTTGGAGAGATGAATGCCGAACAGCTTTGGGAGACAACTATGAATCCTGTCAGCAGAACACTTCGTCAAGTAACTATAGATAATGCGGCGGAAGCAGATGCAATATTCTCTATGTTGATGGGCGATGAAGTACCACCAAGAAGGGAATTTATTGAAGCAAATGCCAAATATGCCAAGATAGACGCATAGTTAAAACTAAATAAAACAGACCTCCTATCAAATTGGATGAAGGAGTAGGCGTCAACACCATTACAGATTTAATTCCCAAATTAGAGAATCAATACGGTATATTCATCATTGAACACGGTTGTCAGTGCCTATTAACAGTTTTAATCGCTATATTAAAACTGATACCAATTCCACTTGACTTTGCCGTCAGACCGAAACTCTAAGGCAGGGAAAGGGACTTTGATGATGTTGATGAGTTCTAAGAAAGTTTTGAGACCGGGACGATTACTCGGTATTTTAGAGAAATCTATGTCCACAGACAAGTAGTATTGTCTCACTCTTTTGATATTGCTATAATCCATTACACTTTCAGGCGGGCAATCACCAGT
>JAMLHH010000034.1 GCA_023957215.1 Chitinophagales bacterium | reverse complement strand
GTTTTGTAATTTGGTCATATATACAAAACTTATGACTTACGATTATATCATAATTGGAGGAGGCTCAGCCGGATGTGTCTTAGCTAATCGACTTTCCGCCGATTCTAAAAATACAGTTTGTCTATTAGAAGCCGGGCCGTCCGATGACTCTTCTTTCATCCACAATTGTAATCCAACCAATATGCTGTTTTTGATGAATAGCAAAAAGTACAACTGGAAATATTATGCTGAGGGCAACTCCAAAACCGGGACTCGAAAATTTTACTGGCCGAGAGGAAAAACTTTAGGAGGCTCGAGTGCTATCAATGCAATGATATATACAAGAGGTCATTCCAGTGATTTCGATTATTGGGCAAGTATAGGAAGCACAGGTTGGGACTATAATTCAATTCTTCCTTATTTTAAAAAATCTGAAAGACAGCAACGTGGAGCAGATGAGTACCATGGTATAGATGGTGAAATGAATGTCGTAGATCCTACTTTTCACTTTCCAGTTAGCCAAGCCTTTTTGGATGCCTGTGAAGAAGCCGGACTTCCTTATAATCATGACACCAATGGTGCTAAATATGAAGGTGTGGATTTTTTTCAAATCAATCAAACACCTGAGGGACGACGTGCATCATCAGCAGTTTCCTTTTTAAACCCAATCAAACACAGAGAAAATCTAACGGTTATCAATTATGCTCATATCAGGAGACTTTTGATAGAAAACAAAAAAACTTTTGGTGTAGAGTATTTTGACATGAAAGACAATAAAAACATTGTCCGATTAGAAGCAAAGAAAGAAGTTATTTTAAGTGCCGGTGTGATTGGTTCTCCACAAATTCTTAAACTTTCGGGAATAGGTCCCAAAAAAGAGCTTGAAAAGTTTGGAATCGAAGTCATACATGATTTGCCTGGCGTAGGTGAAAACTTGCAAGATCATCCGGATGTAATTATTCGATGCAGAGATAAATCGGGAACTTCTATGGCTACCTTTCCGTGGCCGTATATGCTTAAGTTTTTATCTAAATTTTATCGTAAAAACAAAGAACCTTTTGTTTATACACTGACAGATGCCGGTGGTTATGTCAAATCTGACCCGAGTGTGGAAGTACCTGATTTACAGTTTCAATTTGCAGCAGTCAGGATGTATCCACATGGCGACCACCTCATGACACCATCTAAAGCAGGTTTTGTACTACATATTTGTCACATGCGTCCAAGGAGTCGTGGTCGTATCATTTTACAATCAGCCGATCCATTTGTAGATCCAATTATTGAAGCAAATTACTTTGATGATGAGTTTGAATTAGATGCAATGGTGAAAGGTGTAAAAATTGGTAGAAAGGTACTTGCACAAAAGGCAATGGAATCTTATTTAAAACGTGAGGAAGCACCGGGTAAAGATGTTCAAACTGATGAAGAAATCAGACAATTTATCTTAAGCCATACAGAAACAGTGTATCACACAGCGAGTTCTTGTAAAATGGGTGTAGATGATATGTCGGTAGTCGATCCTCAACTAAAAGTACACGGTATTGCTAATCTAAGAGTTATCGACTCATCTATCATGCCTACCATTACAGGCAGTAATATTCATGGACCTACGGTAATGATTGCAGAAAAAGGTGCGGATATGATATTGAATGGAGATTAATCCTTTCTGTAATATCCCAAAATCTTTAACATACTTTCGGCAGATTGCTCTTCATTATAAACATAATGACTAAGTTTTCCACTTTTATCTTTGTCTATGATGATATGTTTCGGACTTGGAATCAGACAGTGTTTAATACCGCCGTAACCACTAATAGAATCCTGATATGCACCAGTATGAAAGAATCCGATGTATAAACTTTGCTCCCCGACTATTTTAGGCATATACACTTGATTGATATGTACTTCCGAGTTGTAATAATCTGATACATCACAACTCAAACCGCCGATAATCGTTCGTTGATACGATTGATGCCAATTATTGATAGGTAACAAAATAAACCGTTGACTCAAACCCCAAGCATCAGGAATAGTCGTCATCAAGGAGCCATTGATCATATACCACAATTCCGAATCGTTTTGCTTTTTTTGACCGATGATTTCAAAAATAATGGCACCGGACTCTCCTACGGTGAAGTTTCCAAACTCCGTAAAAATATTCGGATGTTCAATGCGTGCTTCATCACAAAATGCCTTGATTTTATTGACTATTTCTGAAATGATATAACTATAATCAATTTTTGACCCCAAAGAATAACGGATAGGCATACCGCCACCGATATTGATATTTTTAAGTGTCGGACAGACTTTCCTCAGTTCGACATACATTCTGAGACACTTATTCAATTCACTCCAATAGTAAGCACTGTCTTTGATACCGGAGTCAATAAAAAAATGCAACATTTTTAATTCCACATTGGGAAGTTGTTTGATTTTTTCCAAGTAAAAAGGAATGATGTCTTTTTGTCGGATACCTAATCTTGAAGTATAAAACTGATAATTCGGCTCTTCTTCTGCTGCCATTCGGATACCGATACTCAAATTTTCCACACCTTTATATCCATCCAATTCTTCCATATTGTCCAAAATCGGGGTGATATTTTTAAAACCATCACTGTATAAGCTTATAATACTGTCCACATAGTTTTTAGGTTTAAACCCATTACAAAGTATCTTGATATTCTTATCTATCTTTTTATTCTCGTACAAAGTTCTAATCAAATTAATATCGTAATTACTGGAAGTTTCAATATTGGAATTGTTTTTTAATACTTCATCCAAAACGAAAGAAAAATGAGAGCTTTTGGTGCAATAACTGTAATAATAATGACCATTATACCCCAAACTTTCAAAAGCTTCGTGAAACCATCTTCTCGCCTTATTGATATTTTCGCCTATTTTGGGCAAATAACTTATTTTCAATGGTGCACCATGCTTTTTGATCAAAGATTTTAAATCTATATTATTAAAACGAAGCCACTCTCCATCCAAATCAAACCCATCTTGCGGAAAATAATAGGTTTGCTCAATTAGGTCAATATAACGATCTTTCATTTATTTGATTAGGTAAATATAAACTTGGGCAAAAGTAATAACTTTACACCGGTAAAATCATAAAAACTCTAAATCATTGGAAAATTTAAAAACAATCCTGTCAAAAGCAGTTGTAGATATTTTTAAGCAAAAATTTGATACCGAAATTGCGGCTGAAAATTTGACCTTTAGCGATACATCTAAAAATTTTGAAGGTGATATCACATTGGTGGTTTTTCCTCTTTTAAGATATTCAAAACTCAAACCGGAAGCAACAGGTGAAACAATCGGCAATGAGCTTGTCCAATTAGATATCGTAGAAAGTTTCAATGTCGTAAAAGGTTTTTTAAATCTCATCATTTCAGATACCTACTGGTCAACCTATTTCAAAGGAATTTTTGCAAATGATGATTTTGGGAAAGGTGTTCAAAAAGAGAAGAAAGTTTTGATTGAATATTCATCTCCTAATACTAACAAACCGTTGCATTTAGGGCATGTGAGAAACAATGTTTTGGGCAGTGCCGTCGCAGGTATTTTGAAAGCTGCCGGCTATCAAGTCCATACTTGCAATTTGGTCAATGACAGAGGGATTCATATTTGTAAATCTATGTTGGCTTGGGAGAAAGCAGGTGCCAAAGATACGCCTGACAATACAGGTTTAAAAGGTGATAAATTAGTGGGTAGCTATTATGTAGAGTTTGAAAAGTCATTGCAAGCACAAGCACAGCCTTTAATGGAGAAAGTTTTGGCAAAGGATTTTAGTGATATTAATAAAGATGAAAAGCAAAAAATTCAAGATGCTGTCAGTCGTTATTACGATGCGGATGAAAGTAAAAAAGCTGACTTGAAGGACGCTGTTAAAACTTTGATCCGTAATGCCACACCTATTATGCACGAAGCCAGAGAGATGTTGCAAAAATGGGAAACCGGTGACAGAGAAGTTCTTGCTCTTTGGAATAAAATGAATGGATGGGTCTATGATGGCTTTGACGTTACATATAAAGCTTTAGGGGTCAGTTTTGACAAAACTTATTATGAATCAAATACTTATCTTCTCGGAAAGAATATCGTAGAAGAAGGTTTGACCAAAGGCATACTCTTTAAAAAGGAAGATGGAAGCGTATGGATAGATTTGACTGATGAAGGTTTGGATCAAAAGCTTTTGTTGCGTGCAGATGGAACTTCCGTATATATGACCCAAGATTTGGGGACTGCTGACCTAAGATATCAGGATTTCAAAATGGATCAGTCGGTTTATGTTGTAGGCAATGAACAGGAATATCACTTTCAAGTATTAAAGTTGATTTTAAAGAAATTAGGCAGAACGTATGCAGATGGAATTTATCACTTTTCGTATGGCATGGTGGATTTGCCAAGTGGAAAAATGAAGTCTCGTGAAGGAACGGTCGTAGATGCGGATGACTTGATAGATGAGATGATTGCCACTGCCAAGAAGAATACGATAGAATTGGGTAAAATGGATGAATTTACTTCTGAGGAAGCAGGCAACCTATATCGAATCATTGGTTTAGGGGCTTTGAAATTTTATTTGTTGAGAGTAGATCCGGTCAAACGCATCCTATTTAACCCACAAGAGTCTATTGATTTACAGGGCTATACAGGTCCTTTTGTGCAATATTCCTATGCTCGTATTCAAAGTATTATGAGGCGTTTTTACAAAGATTATCAAGAGTTACAAGTACAAAATCTTCAAGATTTGAAACCTATTGAGAAGGAGTTGATTATCAAGATGTCACAATATCCTGATACCGTAGAGTTTGCAGCTTCCGAACTCAATCCGGCCAAGTTAGTGGATTACATTTACGAACTTGCAAAACTGTATAATAAGTTCTATTCAGAATTGAGTATTTTTAATGATGGAGATGATAATACACATAAGCGTTGCACACTCTCTTTAATGACCGGAAGAATACTGAAAAGTGGGTTCAATATCGTAGGTATGGATGTTCCTGATAGAATGTAGTTTTTGTCATCAAAATATAAGAAATTAGTTTTGCTATAAAAAACTGGATGTTTTTTTAAACATTTTAGGCTATCATCTTTTTAATCATATAAAGAGTTTATTCTCTAAAAATTGAAAACCAAATAAATTAATTATCATGATAAAAAATGTAGCTCATGCAGAATGGAATGGTTCTGTCAAAGAAGGAAACGGAAAAATCACTTTGAAAAGTGAAGTTCTAAAAGATCAAAATTATTCTTTCAAAACGAGATTTGGTGGTGGACAAGGTACAAATCCTGATGAATTAATCGCTGCTGCTCATGCAGGTTGTTTTGCAATGGCTTTGAGCTTGATTTTGGGTGAAGCGGGTTTTACTCCCGAATCTATCAAAGCGAGTGCAGAAGTCACTATGAATCCTGACAAATTGGAATTGACAGGTTCTCATATCACTGTTAGTGCTAAAGTCCCTAACATTACTAAGGAAAAGTTTTTAGAATGTGCAAATGCAGCTAAAGACAATTGTCCGGTCAGTAAAGCATTAAGTTTTGCAATCACTATGGATGCAACATTGGAATAAGTATTTATAAGATAGGCACTACGTTTAAATCTTTATTTTTCAGGCTGTCCAATTTTTTGGGCAGTTTTGATATTTTATTAATTGGATGTCTTAAAACTTATTTTCTATTACGAATCCTGATATTTAATCTTATTAATTTAAGAGATACGTTGCCAATTTCAACACAAGTAATAAACTATTCCCAACGGATATTTTTATCCTTAATCAACTTATTTCTTAATTCTGGCTCGTCCTGAAATAAATTTACTTTTTTTTGTCCATTTTTACACTTTTGGGTGTAAACCTATTTTAGGACAAGGCAATAAGGTGAACTAACGTAAAAACTAAAAACAAAAATGGATGATATCAAATTGAAATTGAAGGAGGCAGAAAGTATTGCTGTTAAACTTTTTGAAGAAACACAAAGCAGGAAATTGATAGTTGCAGGGAAAGATGAAAAAACTTTGAATGATGAAATATTTAATTTGGCGAAAGAGCTTTTTCATATTGACAAACATTGGCACAAAAGAATTGTCAGATGTGGAGAAAATACTTTGTTCCCGTATAAAGAAAATCCACCTAATAAAACCATACAGAAAAACGATATTCTATTTTTTGACTTTGGGCCTGTTATTGAAAAATGGGAAGCAGATTTGGGAAGAACTTATGTTATTGGAGATGATCCGCTACGTCATAAATTGAAGAACGATATTGAAAAGGCTTGGTTCAAAACAAAAGAATGGTTTGACAATCAGACTGAGCTAAAAGCTTCAAAATTATTTGAGTTTGCTGTAAATAAAGCAAATGAATATGGTTGGGAATTTGGAGGAGAAATAGCAGGGCATTTAATTGGAGAATTTCCGCATGAAAGATTAGAGCCTGGAAACTATCAACTTTATGTTCATCCTGATAATAATAACAATATGTTTGACTTAGATTTTAATGGGCAAAAAAGATATTGGATATTAGAAATGCACTTTGTGGATAGGAACAATAAAATTGGTGGGTTCTATGAACAACTACTCAATTAGAATAATAAAAGCACAATAATGGATTTTGTAAAAACAGAATAAATACCAATATTCGCTTTACTAATATCGTTAAGTTAGGGTTTTAATTAGCTTTAGATTCTCTAAAAATGGCCATGTACCTAGTAAATTAGAAAAATAAACAAATAAATATGAAAATTACCTTATGGTCTAACTATTGTCTATCGTCCAAAAACAAGCAAAACTTATTTTTATTCATCCGTTACACAACCTTCTGAAGCAGAAGATACGTTCTTAGCAAACTTGTATAAAATACCTCTTTTAGCTTTCAATGGAGGAGCTACCCATTTTGCTCTACGCTCTATAAGCACTTCATCACTCACCAATACATCTATTGTATTTTTGATAGCGTCAATGCGTATGGTATCACCTTCTTCAACTAGAGCGATATTACCTCCGACTTGCGCTTCCGGTGTGACGTGACCCACTACAAAACCGTGAGAACCGCCAGAGAAACGACCATCAGTAATCAATGCTACATCACTACCCAAACCTTCACCCATCAAAGTGGAAGTTGGTTTCAACATTTCAGGCATACCCGGACCACCTTTTGGACCTACATAACGAATGACGATGACATCACCTTTTTCGATTTGTTTACCTAACAGAGCATCAATAGTTTCTTGTTCGCTATCGAATACTCTGGCTCTACCTTCGAAAAACTCACCTTCTTTACCAGTGATTTTAGCCACTGCACCTTCGTCAGCTAGATTACCGTACAAAATACGAATATGACTATCTGCTTTAATAGGTTTTTCAAGTGGTTGAATGATTTCCTGTCCTTCTCTTAAACCTGATAATTCAGCTAAGTTTTCAGCTACAGTTTTACCTGTCACAGTCATACAGTCACCGTGTAGCATACCATTTTCCAGCATAAATTTCATCACAGCAGGAATACCACCTTCGGCTTGTAAATCTTCCATCACATATTTTCCACTTGGACGGAAGTCAGCTAACATCGGTGTGATATTACCCAAACGTACAAAATCATCTATTGTAATATCTACATCAGCAGCTTTTGCCATAGCAATTAAGTGCATCACTGCATTGGTAGAACCACCTAAAACGATTACCAAACGAATGGCATTTTCAAAAGATTTTTTGGTCAATATATCGCTTGGTTTGATATCTTTTTCGAGTAGGACTCTGATTGCTTTTGCAGCACGAGTTAACTCATCTCTTTTTTCTTGACTGACAGCAGGACTTGAAGAGCTATATGGCAAACTCAATCCCAGCGCTTCCAAAGCGGAAGCCATCGTATTTGCAGTGTACATACCGCCACAAGCTCCCGGTCCGGGACAAGCACAACTTACCACACCATCAAAATCTGTATCTGAAATAGAGCCTACCACCTTTTGACCTAAAGCTTCAAAGGCAGAAACTACGTCCAATTTTTGCCCTTTATAGGAACCGGCAGCTATTGTACCTCCGTATATAATCAAGGAAGGTCTGTTTAGTCTCGCCAAAGCAATCGCCGAACCCGGCATATTTTTATCACATCCAGGCAAAGCTATCAATCCATCATACCATTCTGCACCTGCATTGGTCTCGATAGAGTCTGCAATCACTTCACGGGAAACCAAAGAATAACGCATACCTGATGTACCCATAGAAATACCATCACTGACACCTATTGTATAAAAATTTAATCCTATCAGCCCTTCTTTGTTGACCTCTTGTTTCACGATTTCAGCAAAACCGTTTAAGTGCATATTGCAAGGATTGGCATCCCATCCCATCGCTACAATTCCCACTTGGGCTTTCTTTAAATCATCATTTGTTAGACCGATGGCGTGCAACATGGCCTGAGCGGCAGGTTGGGACGGATCTTGTGTGATATGTTTGCTATATTTATTGATTTCTGACATTTTAAAAATTTCCGGCAAGATACACAATTGCAGTTTTACAAACAGAACTATCTAAAATTAAAAATTGTCAAATGGCTTTTTTATACAAATTACAAATTATAAATCGACAGATTACACACTAACTGACTTCTCCTAGTGCTTTCTGCAAATCGTTCTTATTAATAACATAAGTTCCCATCTTAGTGACAGAAATCTCAGCCAAAGTTTTGGCTAAAAGAATGGATTTTTGAATAGGAAAACCTTGGATAATACCATAAACCAAACCGGTCAAAACCGTATCGCCTGCACCTGTAATATCTGCCACCTGTTGTGTTTGGGCAGGGAAAAAAATAAACGTATCTTTTGTAATATACATCATCCCTTCACTTCCCAAGGTGACTAACATCTGCTGAATATCGTATAGCTTGATGGCATTTTGCGCTTTTTCGACTAACTCCTCGTGATTGGAGAAAAAACCGAGATGACGTATAAATTCATTTTTGTTGGGCTTGATGATCCATGCTCCCTTATACTCTGAAAAAGCTTTTTTAGGATCGACAAGAACTTTAACACCTTTGTTTTTAAAATGTTGAATGATAGACTCCGATTGTACAATGCTGCCCTTGTTGTAATCACTCAAAATTAATATTTCGGGTGTTTCGCTTTTCACTTTTTCAAATAAAGAATCCGCCTCTTTTTCATAGCTGTATTCGGTATCTAATCTTGCCAGGTGATGCCGGTTGCCGATGATTCTGAGTTTGGTGATAGTAGGCAAATCAGCGGTGATATTGGATTTAAAATTTACGTTTGCTTCTTTTAAGACATTCATTAGTTGACGACCATCCTCATCCTTTCCGATAATTCCATATAAACAGATATCTGCACCGATATTGGCTAAATTAGCAGCGACATTTGCTGCACCACCGGCAGAAAAACTTTTAGTGGCATTTTTAATGACCGGTACGGGTGCTTCAGGTGATATTCTTGAGATTTCACCTTGTAGATAAATATCCAACATTACGTCGCCGATGATTAAAATTTGCATGATGTGAAGATAAGCAAGCTTAGACTTAATACAAATCTTTATCTGTCAGGTATTTCATCTTTTTAGAGGATACCTAATTCTGAAAGCATGATAAAAATAATCATCAACGGTGCAAAAAAACGAACACAGAAGAGCCAAAACTTGTAAAAGAGAGAATTGTCTTTCAATCCCAATTCCTCTAATCTGACTTTTTTGGGTAAGACATAACCGGCAAAGGTTGCTACAAACAAACCTCCCAAAGTCAGCCCCCAATTGCTCGCCAGAAAATCTATCTTGTCAAAGAATTTAAAATGGGTCAATACCGGATTTGCACCGAGTGACAAAGCACTAAAGAGCCCTAAACCCCAAACGATAAATGCACCTGTAAAAGTGGCTTTCTTTCTTTTAACATTATATTCTTCTGCTACATAAGAGACCAAAGGTTCTATCATGGAGATAGTAGAAGAGAGGGCTGCAAATGCTACCAAAAGATAAAATATCGCTGAGATATATTGACCGCCGGGTAGGGAATTAAACTGTACAGTCAATGTCGTAAACAGCATAGAAGTGGAAGCCGAAAGATTCAAATTATTGCCGAAAATAATGGGATACATCATAAAACACGCCATGATGGCTATCAATGTATCGAAGAAAACTGCCCAAAGACTTGCCCTGATAATGCTTTTACCATTGGGAAGATAGGAGCCGTAAATAATCATAATCCCCATACCGATAGAAAGTGTGAAAAATGCATGACCGACTGCCTGCAAAGCACCATGCGCAGTGATTTTAGATAAGTCAAAACTAAATAAGAAATCAAAGGCAGATTTTCCTCCGAAATTACTGATAGAGATAATCATGATAATCAAAACAAAGAGGAAGAGTAGCGGCATCAGGAACTTTACGGCTCTCTCTATGCCGCTTGTCCCACGTATCACTATCCACACTGTCAATAGGGTAAAAAGTGTATGATACAGAATCTGCTTGACCCCACTGCCGACAAACTCTCCAAAATAGGGGTCAACGGTCTCTTTGGTTTGACTAAGTAAATTTCCGCTGATAGAGTTAAAAAAATAGCTCAAAGACCAACCTGCTACCACTAAGTAAAAAGACAAAACTGCAATAGAGGTCAGAATACTAAAAATACCTACAAATTTCCAAAACCATTTATTTCCCGATAAAATTTTATAAGAGGCAAATACATTGTGTCGTCCATGTCGTCCTATCATAATTTCTGCCACAAGAATAGGAAGACCTACCATCGAAATAGCGATTAAATATACCAAAACAAAAGCACCACCACCATTTTCATAAGTGATATAAGGAAATTTCCACAAGTTGCCCAGACCAACGGCAGAACCTACGCATGCGATGATAAATCCGAATGATGATTGCCACTGTCCACTTCTATTAGACTCGTCCATACATATTGATTAAAAATCTAAAATAGTAAAAAATTTTTGAGTGACTTATTTTATTGCTCAAAAAGCCAATGACTATCCATATTAATTGCTACTTTTACATTTGATGAAGAAGATATTGATTATCAATGGACCTAATCTCAACCTTTTAGGTAAAAGGGAACCGGAGGTATATGGAAGTACCACTTTTGAACAATATTTTGAAAACTTAAAAGAGAAATTTTCAGATAGAGTAGCACTTTCTTATTTCCAATCTAATCATGAAGGAGATATTGTGGATAAGATTCATGTAGCAGGTTTTATTTTGGACGGTATCATCATCAATGCAGGTGCTTTGACCCATACTTCTTTAGCAATAGGTGATGCAATAAGAGCCGTCACAACAGACGTGATAGAAGTACACATTAGCAATACGCACAAAAGGGAAGCTTTCAGACACCACTCTTATTTATCCGCTGTCGTCAAAGGTGTGATTTTGGGTTTTGGTTTGGATTCATACCGTTTAGCTATAGAGTCATTTCTAAAAGAAGATTAAAAAAACTTACATAAGTACAAAAGCTGTGTTTTTATGACATAGTTTTAGCATATTTGCTTTACAAATACACCTAAAAATGAAGTCTATTTTTGTACTATTTGTTGCTTTGACCTTCTCATCCGGTCTTTATGCACAACAAGAACTCAATTTGAACTCAAAAATTAGTTTTTCCAAACAAGAACACGATTTTGGAAAAGAACCTGTCGGCAAACCGGTGGCCTATTCATTTGAATTTGTCAATATCGGGAGTAAACCTTTGGTGATTTCTGATGTAAAAGCTTCTTGTGGATGCACCTCTCCATCATGGACACAAGAGCCCGTCATGCCCGGTCAAAAAGGTTTTGTCAAAGCACAATACAATATGGCAAGAGAAGGGAAGTTTAGAAAATCTGTCACAGTGAAAACTGCTGATGGTGAAAGTGTTATTTTATACATTGCCGGAGAAGCGATACACTCTTCGGGAGTTGAAACAGCTAAACCTACACTTTTCGGTAAATAAAGTTTTTAAAAATAAATTGTTGAAACTCCGTACATGATTGTACGGAGTTTTTTAATTTTGTAGCATTATGCCAAAAATTTCAGAAAGAGGGAGAATGATTCCTTCTTCGCCTATACGTAAATTAACGAAGTTCGCTGAAATAGCAGCCCAAAAAGGTATATATATATATCATCTTAATATTGGTCAGCCCGACATTCACACCCCAAAAGAACTGTGGGATGCAGTCAAAAATATTGATTTGGATGTTTTAGCCTATAGTCCATCAAGCGGTTATGAAGATTTGCGTATCAAATATGCGGCGTATTTTTCTGAAAGAAGAGACTTGAAAAACTTTCATGCAGATGATATTTTGATTACGACAGGAGCATCCGAAGCTTTACTTTTTACGATGTTGGCACTTTTTGACGATGGAGATGAAATCATCGCTATGGAACCGCTTTATGCAAACTATGTGGGCTATTCTTTGAGCAGCGGTATTCAGATGAAACCTATTACCACCCGTTTTGAAGACGGCTTTGCTTTGCCGTCTATTGATGATTTTGAAAAGACAATTACTTCACGAACCAAGGCGATATTGATTTGCAATCCGAGTAATCCTACCGGTTATATTTATTCCGATGCGGAATTAGAGCGCTTGAAAGAAATTGCACTCAAACACGATTTATTTATCATCAGTGATGAAGTCTATCGCGAATTTAATTACACAGGTCAGCCTCACAAAAGTATGATGACTTTTAAAGAGTTAGAAAATCATGTCGTATTGGTTGACTCTATTTCCAAAAGATTTAGTGCATGTGGAGCAAGAATCGGTATGGTCGCCTCTAAAAACCAAAAGGTATTGGAAACCATCTTGAAATTTGCACAGCAGCGATTAAGTCCACCCACGATAGAACAGATAGGTGCCAAAGCTTTATTTGATGTTGATGATACTTATTTTGAGGAGGTCAGCAGAGAATACCAACAAAGAAGAAATGCTTTGGTCGATGGGCTTAATCAAATCGAGGGTGTAAAATGTCACAAGCCCAATGGCGCATTTTATTGCATGGTGCAATTGCCGGTCAAAGATACCGAACACTTCTGTCAGTGGATGTTGGAAGATTTTGAATATGAGGGCGCTACCGTGATGATGGCTCCCGGTTCCGGTTTTTATGCCACTCCCGGTTTGGGGAAAAATGAGGTGCGGATGGCCTATGTTTTGGGTGTCGAAAACCTAAAAAAAGCGGTTATAACACTTGAGCAAGGATTAAAAACCTATCGGGAAAGATACTAAGTTCTCATTTTTACGATTTTTCTATTTTGGGCGTGTCTGTTTATAGTATTGAGACTGTTTAGTATTGAGTATTGAGACTTCCCTCTTTGCATGAAAAAGTCACTTAAATCGTATGAAGTCTCATTTCTACTCATTACTATTTCGAGGTCGTGTCGCCGTTACGTCTATCTGTTTTTTAGAGCCAAGAACCAAGATTCAAGACCGAACGACAAGATTTTAGCAAAATCGATGGTCTATTGTCTGAGGTCTATAGTCATTTTTGTGTCAGCAAAAAACAGATGATACTCCACTCTGCCACTCATGCAAAGGAAGAGTAAGATTTTCTTCTAATCATATAACTATCAAAATCTTATTTGATATATTAACGAGCGAGCAAATCACTTGACTGACATATTTTGGTAGTAGGATTGGTTATGATTTTTGAAAAATATTTAATAACTTTATTCATATAATGATATTTCACTTACACCTCTTACGAAAAAGTAATAAGTCCTCAGAGATACCTATTAATTATCAGTATCCATTGAGCGCAGCGATATATAAGATATTGCAAAAAGGCAATGCAGAATATTCAAAGTTCCTACATGAGATAGGTTACGGTAAAGGGTATAAATTTTTCACATTTTCAGATTTAAAAATGAAATATAGAAGAAATGGAGACCGGATGTTGATTATAGATGACAGAGTCGAACTAAAAGTTCATTTCCATTTACCGGAAGCCTCCAGAACATTTATTGAAGGATTGTTTAAATCAGAGGAGATCATTATTGCCGACAAAAAATCTAAAGCGGAGTTTCAAGTTCAATCAATTATTTCTTTGAGTAATCCATTAAAAGAATTTCATGATAACGAAATCACCCAGATCACTACCCGACCTATCTCTATGATTATTGCCGGCGAAAAGAATAAGGAAGGAAATTACGATTATTATCATCCGAATGACCCTCTTTTTGGCAATAGTTTACTTCACAATTGGAAAAACAAAATTACAGCCTGCTATGATCAGCAAACTTCTGACGATTCTATCCTAAAGGTTGAAATCGAAAAATATAATCAACCTTATCGGTCAAGATTGGTATCAGTTAAAGCTGACACAAATGCCGAAACTAAAATCAAAGGGTTTTTAAATTTTAAATTGAAATTGACAGCGGAGAAAAGATTTTTGGAGTTGGCTTTAAACGCCGGATTGGGGCTATATTCAGCGCAGGGGATGGGATGTTTGGAGGTGGTCGGAAAGTGAGAGAGAATTAAAATTATTATCCAATAAATATAACTGAGAAAAGATGAGAAGTTTAATCCGACTTTTAATATTGTTGTCCGGGAACAGATTATACAGCGCTACGGAAATAATGGAAAGATTCGACATCAGTGAACGAACGGTGTACCGCTATCTTAACCAAATCGAAGCCAATGGTTTGGTCTTGGAAAGGAGAAACGGACGTTATCGCTTGGTGCAGGACGATTCTGAAACAAGCCGGCTACAAAAGCTTTTTCATTTCACGGAAGAAGAGGTCTTTATTCTCAATCGCTCGCTTTCAAATTTTGAACTCTCCAATACAGTTGTGAAAAACCTCATCAAAAAGCTACATGCTTTGTATGATTTTCAGACGCTTACCCAACTTAAAAAAGATGGCAACATTGAAAATATACAGAAATTGGCCACAGCCATTAAAGACAAAGACTGCGTTCTTCTTTTAAAATATCGATCATCAAACAGTGAGACCGTGATTGACCGGAAAGTGGAGGCATTTGCATTTATGCCTGATTATGAATCGGTTTGGTGTTTGGATTTAGAAGATAAAAATGTGAAGCAATTCAGGATTTCGAGGATCAATGAAGTAAAAATTCTAAAGGAAAAATGGCAGCATACCCAACTCCATGAATTACCTTTTACAGATGCCTTCAGAATGTCGGCCGCCAAACCCGTCTCAACCATCGAAGCCATCCTGAGTTTAAAGGCCTATAATTTATTGAGTGAAGAATTTCCTACCGCCCTGCCTCATATAGAAAAACAATCCGACCAATATTTCCTCAAGATTCCTATTGCAGATTTTCATGGCATTGGTCGTTTTGTTTTGGGTCTGCCGGGAGATATTGAAATCATTGAATCCAAAGAATTTAAGGATTTTTTGAAAGAAAAACAAAAAAGTTATGGTTGGTGACAGTATTTGACAGTATGAGAGGGTAGATTTGTGTAATTTTAATCATTTACATTGAGAGAATTCATTAAAAATATTATTGGAAATGAACCGTATGAATATCAAATAAAAGCATCAGAGTTGCTTTTATCTGGTAAGAATGTGATTTTATCTGTACCAACAGGTGCCGGTAAAACCTGGGCTTCAATTGCTCCATTTTTATATGCACAGAAAAATCATGACAATTCTTTTCCGGAAAAAATGATTTATAGTTCACCATTAAGAACCCTAACTAATTCGATTTATGAAGATGTTTCTAACTCAGAATTCGTTAAAAATTCGAGCATTCAAACAGGGGAATTTAATGAAGATATCTACTTTGATAATGAAATCATTTTCTCAACTATAGATCAAACTTTGAGTAATTTTCTTTGCTTTCCACTTCCATTGTCGCAAGCACAGGCCAATATTAACGCAGGTGCATTAATAGGCAGTTATTTGGTTTTTGATGAATTTCATTTATTAGACGCTAAAAGATCAATGGCAACAACGATCGGAATGTTGAAAATGTTAGGAAACTTGACGAGGTGTTGCATTATGACAGCCACTTTGGAAAGTACATTTATGGAAGAATTAAAGAATAGTTTGGACAATTATGAAATCATAACTTTAGATGATTTCCCTGACGATAAAGAAAAAATAGCTTCACTTTTACCTGTAAAAAACAAAAAGAAAATTGAAGTTTCTAATAATACAATTTCCGCAGCAACTATTGCCGGGTTACATAAATCGAAGACAATTGCTATTTGCAATCGCGTTGAATCTGCTCAAAAGATTTATCAAGATTTGATAGAACTTAAGAAAGTGGGAAATCCAAATCTGAAAGAAATCAGTACTGAAAATATAATTTGTTTGCATTCTCGTTTTTTTGATTCTGACAGAAAAGAAAAGGAGAATAAATTAAAATCTTTATTTGGAAAAACACCGTTAGCTGATTCGGCTATTCTTATTGCCACCCAAGTTATTGAAGCAGGAATGGATTTATCTTGTGATGTTATGCACACAGAAATTTCTCCGATTAATTCTTTTCTGCAAAGAGCAGGACGTTGTGCAAGGTTTGCGAATGAAACGGGAGAAATTTTCATTTATAATGTTTTGGATGCCGCGGAAAAAGTCTCTTTAGATATTGCCATTCAAGAGGAAGATAAGAACGAGATTAGAAGGCTTAACAACAAATACTTGCCTTATCAAAAAACTGATTGTAATTATGCTTTAGATGAATTAAAGAAATATCAAACTTTAGATGGAGAAATCCCTAAACAGTTAATCGAAAAAATAGCCAAGAAAACCGAAGAAAATTTGATTGAAAAAATGAGAATGATCGGAGGCGGCGGATTTAATCAGGGGAAAATAAGAGAGAGCTGGGAATCTTGCGAGAAAAACAATTATAGAGATACGATAAGGGATATTCAAAGTGTAGAGATCACATTAATTGATGATTATATGGTTAGTGAAGTTGCTTTATTCCCATACAAGTATCAATCATTGGGAATGTACAAATGGAGTTTGGTCGGTTGGTTGAATAAAATAAATAATAGAGAAGGAAAAATACCTGTTGAAGAGGATGATTGGTTAGTGATGAGTTTACAACCAGCTGATGATATGTTTTTGGAAAATGATGAAAGTACAAAATATGAATTGAAGAAACTTAATCCAGATAGCTATAAGAACCTACCCAATCAGGTTTACATCAATTCTAAATATTTTGGTTATGATAAAGGATTTGGATTGAATTGGCAATATGAAGATAGCTTTAATAATAGTTCGCCTAAAAGAGAATCTAATAAGGATGAAAAAGACTTTAAGCCTTTAACGAAAGATACTTTTTATCAACACAATAAAGGTTTGTTGTCAGCATTTGAAAAAGATTTCTTGCCTAAACTGGATTTTACTTTTGCTGAGCTTGCTAAATACATAGAAATACCGGAATTAAGTAAAGACGACTTCATTCGGCTAATTAAATTGATGATTGTTCTGCATGATTATGGCAAATTGAATGATACTTGGCAGAATCCAATGCAAAAATATCAAAAACTAAAAGATCCAAACTTCCAAAATGGAGTTTTGGCACATACAGATTTTAACAAAAATGATGAAAGAGATATTGAGTTTTCAAAATTAGCAGGGTTATATAAAAGACCGGCGCATGCGGGCGTAGGAGCATTTGTTGCACAAGACATTATTGAAGAACTTTATGATAATGAAATTTTGAAGAGTAGCGTATCAATGGCTATTGCAAGGCATCATAGCTCCTTATCAAGTTCATATCCTGATTTTAAAATCACAGATAAATATTATGGTGAAATTAAAGCACTACTACAGGAATTGGATATTGAAATTAATTTAGAAAAAGAAGATTTCTCAGGAAATTTAGATGGTTTTGAAACAGATGGATTCCACGAAAGAATGCTCTATCTGTTTTTCGTAAGGATATTAAGACTGTGTGATCAAAGGGCAACAGAAAATTTAACCAAATATTTTAATGAATGAATTATGGAATATCGTGAATTTAAAATACTCAAAAAATCAGGAACTTATTCCGAATTACTTGAAACTTATGGGCTGGCGAACCTAATTGATGAAATTCTACTTAGAAACAATGTAGTAGGTCAAAAAATCACTATTGACGATAATGGTTTTTATTATTCTGTAAAATCTAATAAGGAAATAACCTATGAAATGATTGATGGGCTCCAATATTTTCCAATATTCAAATTCATCGTAAAAGATGAAAAGACAGTCATTCCCGAAGGAATTATCGACTTTTTCGATTATCCTAATCAAAAGAAGATTTTAGATGAATTTAAAGAACGCTTTAATGCGATTGAAAAAAACAAGCAATTAAATGCCGAGCAAAAGAAACAGGCTCGTAGAGATTTAAACGCTGAAAGATTATCTGAATTTGGTAAAAAGATAGACCCTGAGTTTGATGTCTACCGAGAGATGCGTGGGAATAACCCATACCCGTCATTCAATAAGATGTTTAATAATTTCCATCAAAATCAATCAAACTTTTCAATCTTAATTAATGAAATTCTTTCAGAATATTCACAAATGAAAGTAAGTGTGAGAGATTTTAATTTAGTAGATGAAAAACCTACAGCTCAACAGCTTTATAATCCAAACCAAGGTAAGGGGTTAAATAAAAACAAAGCGAACAACGCTTCTATGGGAAACTTAAATTCAAATTGGATAGCTGAGTCTATGAAGATTTCAGGAGCCTTATCTATGATGGTTTGTCAATATGTAAAAGTTGGATCCGGTTATGATTTGAAAATTTATGTTCCTGAATTTAATCAAACTACTTTAAGCCATTCAAAAGATGTTTTAAAAGAGTTCAAAAGAAATCTCAAAAGCGTTTCTCCTATAAAATTGGACATAATTAATATACTCAATATCTCAATCAAGTTTATTGAGAAAACTCCAGAATATAACAGGGGGAAGATTAAAAATACTATTCGAGGCTTTCATTCAGTTTATCAAAAGGATTTAGGGCAAAATAAGGCGGTTGCCAATATCGCTTTCATTAACACGCCCGATTTTATTGCTTATACTACTAAAGAAGAAGGTAAAACTTGGATTGATATTCTTCAAGAACAGAAAAAGATAATTTCCGGAATAGAGGAATTAGGAGATACTATACAAGGATTACAAGCATACCGAAATTTTCTTGGAAGTATGACCAATGCAGCACTTGAAAATTTTAATAAATTTTCTTTTTGGTATAGTGGTTATCTTACTCAAGCACTCAGTAAGGAGAAATATTTCGTAAGACCATTTAATGTCGAAACACTCAATAAATTTTATATAAATATGGATACACAAGAATTAAATCTCAAAGAGATTATTAGCAATGAAGGCTTTCAGGCAGTTGCGAAAGCTATTAGGAAGAGTACAATCAGCTTACAGTACACACCTAAAGACCAACGACAATTTGAAATTCGTTACGGATTGGCACAACAATTACAAAATAAGTCAAAATCTAAAGCGGATTTGGTAACTTTTATTGGTGAGTTTGTGGGAACATACAATTCCGAAACAGGTCGTTACGCTGAAAAAAATAATGGAAAGGCTCCTAGAGCTACTGTAAAGGATGCAGAATTGATGAGCTTTTATCAGATTGTAGATGAAAATTCATCACGATTAATCGGAGCTTTATTGGCTTCTTATGGGTTTGCACTTACCGCAAAAGAAAACGTACCTAATCAATCTGACGATGATTCAGAATTTGATAATGAAGAAAATCAATAAAATTATTAACTTATAAATTTCAATAAAATGACAGAGAATAAAAAAATCGCGTCCATCTCCATTAGCGGAGAAATCACTTTAAATCTGCATTCATTAAATAATGAAGGTGGCGAAGGGAATCAAATTATCACAAGACAAGTAACAATTGTTGATAAAAACGGAGAGCCACGAACAGTAAATGCTATTTCGGGAGATATGTTTAAGCATATTGCTGCAGTACATTTAGCTCAATTAGCAAAAGAGCAAAACTTACCCCTAAGTTCGTATGCTGAAAAGCTAAATCCGAACAGAATTGGCAAGGATGATTTTCTTGATTACTTTGAAAAAAATTCAAATAAACCAAATGAATCTTCTGCAGATATAGTTTCAGCTATGATCGATATTTGCACAGTTTGCGATACAAACGGAATCTTAATAACCGACAAAATTGGTGACAATAAGAACAGTTCAAATACTCCGAGAAAATCTGCAATAGAATTTGGATGGACAGTAGGAATTCCGGGAAAAAATAACACAGAAAGTTATTTGCACACCAAATTAGTTGCTGATGCTTCCGGGGTACGAGGAGAAGGAAGTAACGAGGGACAAAACATTTTCCATCGTCCAGCTAATCATGGTGTTTATGCATTTGTATGTAGTATTGATGCATACCGGATTGGTTTTAATGATATATCAAGAGAATATCCTATTGATGATGCACAGAGAACAAGTAGATATAGGGTGCTTTTACAAAGTCTGTTGAGTGCATTTATTAATCCACAAGGAGCCATGACCAGTACGCAAAAGCCACACATTACCGATTTTAAAGGAGTAGTTTCAATTTCAGAAAAGTTAATTCCAGCTCCTACTATAAGTGCATTGAATGATAATTATAGAGAAGAAATCAAAGGAATTTCTGATAATCTGAATTTAATCGAAGAAAACGCGATTGAAGTAAAGCCATTTAACGGCTTAAGTGAACTGTCAGCAATTTTTGTGGATTTGATGAAAGCCGAACCCTATAAAATTCAATAATCATGAGATTTTCGGCAATATTTAAGCCAACATCACTTTTTTCACTAAAAAGCAGTAATGCCACTAACTCAGGGGCGAAGTCATTATTTCTACCTTCGCCCTACGCTATCAAAATGGCTATTTTAAATCAGGCGATTACTGTTGGTGGAGAGTTAAAAAAACTTTCATCGAAAAAAAGTCAAGAATTTGGCTATATCAGAAATGCGCAAATAAAATATCACATTCCGGAGACGAGTTACTTCTGTGTCAATAATTCGTTTGTAAAAATACTGAAACCAGCTAGGGAGGATAGTGGATTTATCCAAACGGTTGCGTTTAGAGAATATATTCATATTTCAAATGATATTGAAATTATCTTTGATGTAGAGGGTAAAGAAGCTGAGGAGTTTTTAAAAAAATATTTATTTAGAATTAATTATTTTGGAAAAAAAGGATGCTTTTTCCAATTTGTACGGTATGAAGAAAATCCTTCAATTCCTAATGTCAGCGAATTTGATTCAGAAGAATTTAAACCTGGAATTATTGAAGAATATGACGACTTTGCCTCTAAGGCAAACTTTGAGAATGTAGATAACTTTTCATCTAAAACAACAAAAAGAGAAAAATTGATTTTGACTTTACCTTTAGAAAACATTGGTTCTTCAAAATCTTTTAGTTGCTATAAAGTCATTTAGAATCACCTTTTGTTTAATTAAAACCTCTATTTTTGTAATGGAATAACTAAACGAAAGGTGATGAAGCGATTTAAAATAAAAATAAATAAAAATGAAGAGCAGCTAATCAAATTCTTAAATGATAATGAATTAGACATTTTCACTTTCTCAGAATTATTGGATAAAAAAGATTTGAATATTGATTATTTACAAATGACATTAGCCAATTTAGTACGAAGAAGACTTTTAATACGGCTCGAAAAAGGCAAATACTGCCGTCATAATTTCCGGGATGAGTATGTCATTGGAAGTGTTTTGGCAAGTGGTGGTATTATTGCCTATTGGTCAGCATTGAATATTCATGGATTAACCGAACAGATATCCAATACTGTGTTTGTGCAAACACCAAAAATAAAAAAAGATAAAACTGTTTTGGGAATAGCCTATCGGTTTATTAAAGTAAAAGACAGCAAAATAACCGGCATAGAAAAATGGGGATATGGCAATCACTCCTATTTTATCACCAATAGAGAAAAAACCATCATAGACTGTTTTGATTTGCCACAATATGCCGGCGAGTTTCCTGGGATCGTTCGAGCTTTTGTGAATAATGGCTGGGAGGAAAAAAAATTAATTGAATATGCTGAAGTTGTCGGTAATAAAGCGGCTATCAAAAGGATGGGATACTTATGTGAGCTATTCGAACTACCATATCTTCAATTTATTGACTTTGCAAAGTCAAAGGTTACCAGAACTATTGCTTTGTTTGATAATAATAGCCCCGATATAGGGCAATATATTACCCAATGGGGATTAAGGTTGAATATAGAGGAGGAAGACCTGCTTAATATGAAAAGTTATTAGAATCATGATACTCCGACGAGAAATAGCAACAAAAGCTACAGAATGGCAAGTGGCGGACACTACGGTTGACAAAGATTATGTCTTAGGGCATTTTTTGAATTGTTTCTTTAATTATGAAAACAATAGGGAACTCTTTGTCTTTAAAGGTGGCACTTGCCTAAGAAAATGCTATTTCCCTGATTATCGTTTTTCTGAAGACTTAGATTTTACGCTAAAGGATTCCAATTTTTTAGTAGATAAAAACTTGATTCACAATATAACCCAAGCTTGCACTTTTCATTCCGACATTCCATTTTATTTAGAGAAATTTGAAAAGAAACAATTTCAGAATGAGGACAAGGGATATCATTGTGTTATTGCTTTTTGGGGTGCAAATCACAGTCGTAATAAAGCCCCGGCACCCGTAGAAAGATGGACTACAAAAATCGAATTAGATATTAGTTTTGATGAAGAATTGCTTTTCCCTATCAATTATAAGGAAATTAATCATCCATATTCTGATAAAAACCAAATTAATAATAAACTCATACCGGCGTACTCCTTGGAAGAGATTCTAACTGAAAAAGTGCGATCATTTTACCAAAGAAGCTATAAAGCACCCAGAGATTTTTACGATGTTTGGTACTTGTTACAGCAATATGAATTTAGTGATTGGAATACAATCAGTGATATATTTAGAAAAAAATGTGCCATAAAAAATAAAACTGTTGATATAAAAATGTTTAATGATACTAAGGTATTTCAAACCGTTTCAAAATCTTGGCATCAAAGCATTGCTCATCATTTACCTGCTCATCAATTACCCGAATTTGAAGAAGTCTGGAATTTTTTACAACAAAATTTATTTATAAACTTTCTAAAACCATAATATTCAATCCTCAACCCTCAATATTCAATCCTCAATCATGAACATCACAGGAACCCATATCAATTATTACCGTTTATGTCCAAGAAAACTATGGCTCTTTGCCAATGAAATTCAGATGGAGCAAACTTCGAATATCGTTGCCGACGGCAAGGTTATTGAAGAGGAATCCTATCTTCAGCGTAGCGAAAAATATACGCAGATACAGTTGTTTCACGATTACAATGGTATCCCCTTAAGTGGAAAATTAGATTTTTTCGACATCAAGAATAAAATTATCCATGAAACCAAGCGTAGCAATAAAGTTGAAGATGCCCATATTTGGCAAGTCAAATTTTATTTATGGTTACTTCAATTAAATGACATAGAAGCAGAAAAAGGGGTTATTGAATATCCAAAATTAAGGAAAACAGAAGAAGTTATATTGAAATCTGAAGATATTACTTATTTAGAAAAAGCGGTAGTGGAGATTATTGGTTTAATACATAATGACAGGTGTCCACCAGTTTTGAATGCTAAAATCTGCAAGAGCTGTAGTTATTATGATTTTTGTTACGCTCAGGAATGAGGAGTGAGGGATGAGGAGTGAGGGATGAGGGATGAGGGATGAGGGATGAGGTATGAGGGATGAGGGGTGAGGGATGAAGGATGAAGGAGGGCAGATAAGGTAAGAAAAAATATTTGCGATGAATAAATTGGAGAAGATCGAAGTTTTTAAAAAGCGAACTAAAGAATTTGCTTTAAAAGTCATTGAATTATATCGGGAATTACCTAAAAATGATGAGTCCCGAATCATAGGTAAACAATTGTTGCGATCTGCCACATCTGTTGCAGCCAATTATCGTGCAGCCTGCAGAGCTCGTTCTGATGCTGAGTTTTTTAGTAAAATATCAATTGTGGTGGAAGAAGCAGATGAAAGTCTCTTTTGGTTAGAAATAATTTTAGAATCGGGAATCATGGGTAAAAACAGAATAAACAATTTAATGACCGAAAGTGAAGAAATTGTAAAAATAGTCAATACTATTCGTCACAAAATGAAATCAAAATAATCCTCAAAATTCAATCCTCAATCCTCAATCCTCAATCCTGAATTAAGATGAAAAAATCCTACTATTTATTCAATCCCGGTCGAATGAGCAGAAAAGATAATACTTTGAAGTTTGTGCCAACAGATGCAAACGGAAATGAAGGGCAACCTAAATATCTGCCTGTTCAAAACATAGCCAATCTGTTTTGTTTTGGAGCTTTGGATGCAAATTCAGCTTTATACAATTTTCTCGGGAAACAGGGAATAACCGTTCATTTTTTTGATTATTATGAACATTATATCGGAAGTTTTATGCCCAAAGATTATCTACTTAGTGGCAAAGTTTTAATTCAACAAACAAAACATTATACTTCTAAGAAAAAGAGAATTGACATTGCCGGCAAATTTATTGAAGGTGCTGCAGCCAATATGCTCAGAAATTTAAAATACTATCAAAGTCGCGGAAGAGAGCTTGAAGGTCATATTGAGCAAATTGAACAATACAAAATTGAAAAGGACTCAGCTGTCGGAGTAGATGAATTAATGGGTTGGGAAGGAAATATAAGACAAATTTATTATAATGCATTTGAAACCATCATTCCTGATTTTGAGATGGGCAATCGTACCAAAAGGCCGCCAAGTAATGAGGTAAATGCCTTAATTTCATTTTGTAATATGATGTGTTATACGCTTTGTCTGGATGCTATTTATCACACGCAGCTCAATCCAACAATCAGTTATCTGCACGAACCCGGGTTTCGACGGTATTCATTGGCTTTGGATATCTCAGAAATATTTAAACCCATTTTGGTTGACCGGCTTATCTTCTCACTGCTGAACAAAAAAATTATTTCTGAAAAAGATTTTGACAAGAAGTTGAATTACTGCCTTTTAAACGAAGTAGGAAAAAAGAAAGTGTTACAAAATTGGGAAGATCGGTTATCTCAAACAATCCAACATCGAACTTTAAACAAAAGTGTCAGCTATAAATATTTAGTTCGATTAGAAGTGTATAAACTTTTAAAACACATTATGAATATTGAAGAATATAAACCATTTAAAGCGTGGTGGTGAATTAGGGTTGAGGATTGAGGGTTGAGGGTTGAGGGTTGAGAAAGATTGAGGAAGATTGAAGAAAACCAATCTCATTCCATCTCATTCAATCCCATTAAAAATAATCGTTAAAACAAACAAGAAATGGAAAGCAAAAATTGGTTAGAATATAAAATTCAGATTCGGGAGAGGTTAAGAACGTTTTCTTTGGATATGCTAAATATTTCTGAAAATATAGAAAAAAACACGGCTTCGAGAGTAATTAATTATCAGTTAACAAAATCCGGAACCTCTGTTTACGCAACAAATTACAGAGCGGTATTAAGAGCCAGATCAAAAGCTGAGTTTTTTAGCAAACTTTCAATCTGTGTCGAAGAGGCTGACGAAACCGAGATGTGGCTGGAATTGCTAATCGCTTCAAATATTTCAAATAATGAGAAAATCAGAGAAGTTCATAAAGAAAGTATAGAATTAGTTAAGATATTAGCATCTATGCAAAAAAAATTAGCTTAACAAACCCCCAATCAATCTAAATCAATCTCATTCAATCTAAATCAATCAGACCATGTACATCATCTTAGTTTACGATATTGGGGAAAAGCGAGTGGTTAAAATGTTGAAATTATGCCGTCAATATCTTAATTGGATTCAAAATTCTGTATTTGAAGGAGAATTGACCGAATCTCAGTTAAGAGAATTGAAGATGAAGGCAAAAAAAATTATGGTTCAAGAAGTGGATAGTTTGATTATCTTTACTAGTAGAAATGAAAGATGGTTGGATAAAGAAGTTATTGGTAAAGAGAAAAATGAGTTGGACAATTTCATCTAATTTGTCGTCATAGAACTTATTTTTTATTCATATAGTGTTCTTTGACATATTTATTTTTTATTATTAGTTGATTTTCAGCGAATTAATATGTCGTCGTAGATAGATAGTTTTTATATAAGAGAACATTGACGACATTTACATGAAGAAATCCTGTCAAATTATTTTATAAACGTTTGTAAATCAACTCTTTTTTTTATTAACTTTAACGGCTCTTAATCGTACCATATTGGAATTGAAACCAGGCTATAACATCTTTCGATGCACATAGTCATAACTCTTAATCGTACCATATTGGAATTGAAACAGTGATACTACAACAGATCAAGCCGTAAAACTTCCTCTTAATCGTACCATATTGGAATTGAAACTTCTTTTAACTCCCACTTTAAAATCTGCCCCCAACCTCTTAATCGTACCATATTGGAATTGAAACAAAAGTACGGTAGAGAACCTTACAATATTTCATTGCCTCTTAATCGTACCATATTGGAATTGAAACCTCGCTCCTTTAGCAGATAGCGACAACGTAATCTACTCTTAATCGTACCATATTGGAATTGAAACTGGATAATAACGTCTTCTTGTGAAGATATAAGAGCCTCTTAATCGTACCATATTGGAATTGAAACTTAGCATCAATAGTTTAGTTCCTGTCTTCATAATTTCTCTTAATCGTACCATATTGGAATTGAAACAATGGGACGGTGGTAATAACATCTACAATGCATTAGCTCTTAATCGTACCATATTGGAATTGAAACTTTACTCTTCCTATAAGCTTTCCCCAGTTATTAGGATCTCTTAATCGTACCATATTGGAATTGAAACCTGCTTGGCCGCTTGGAATCTATCGTCTGCACGTTCCTCTTAATCGTACCATATTGGAATTGAAACTAAAACAGATTGGGATAAAAACAGACCAACGCAAGACTCTTAATCGTACCATATTGGAATTGAAACCTATTTACATTAGCACTATATGCATTGTAGTTAACACTCTTAATCGTACCATATTGGAATTGAAACTAGTCTGTATTTCCGTTGGCTAATACAGAACCATCACTCTTAATCGTACCATATTGGAATTGAAACTTGTATATTGACGATAGCACCGGCGTAAGCCTTATACCTCTTAATCGTACCATATTGGAATTGAAACAGAGCATATTCTGTTGAACATCCATCTGACATTATACTCTTAATCGTACCATATTGGAATTGAAACAAGGCAGAAAGATACGAGGGTAAAAAGGCTATCTACTCTTAATCGTACCATATTGGAATTGAAACCCGAAAACGTTAGCGCACTTCATAAAAGGTCGCAGCTCTTAATCGTACCATATTGGAATTGAAACAGATGCAAGAACCACAGTTCGATGCTTCGACCAAGCCTCTTAATCGTACCATATTGGAATTGAAACGGGAAAAACTTCCGCAAACAAGAACCCGATGGTTCCCTCTTAATCGTACCATATTGGAATTGAAACGCTGCATTCAATGAATTTGACGAATACGCCATCAACTCTTAATCGTACCATATTGGAATTGAAACGTGTTAACTGGAAAGCGTGGCAAGAACAACAAACCGCTCTTAATCGTACCATATTGGAATTGAAACTTTGCCCGGCAATATTATAAGCAATGAAGCACTGTCTCTTAATCGTACCATATTGGAATTGAAACGTTAATTCCATAATTATTTATTTAAAGTTTCTTCATCTCTTAATCGTACCATATTGGAATTGAAACATAAGAGTTATCACGTCATAGGACGTGGAACTGGTACTCTTAATCGTACCATATTGGAATTGAAACGATGGTGCTTTTTATTGTTTTACTTCGTTTAGCAACTCTTAATCGTACCATATTGGAATTGAAACGTAACACTACATTGGCAAAATGCAGGATGAAGTACTCTCTTAATCGTACCATATTGGAATTGAAACTGTTTTCTATCTTTTTTTGTTTTTAGTTGTTTTAACTCTTAATCGTACCATATTGGAATTGAAACTCAGCAGTAATAATAATTTGCGTATTACGAACTTCACTCTTAATCGTACCATATTGGAATTGAAACGACACCACACCGCCCCACCTCCCCACGTTAATACGCTCTTAATCGTACCATATTGGAATTGAAACAAACTAAATCAACTGTTTTCTTAATAGGTATTAGACTCTTAATCGTACCATATTGGAATTGAAACCGTAGAGGAGTGCTGGCGATTTTGGTATGTTGGAGACTCTTAATCGTACCATATTGGAATTGAAACTAATTTAAATATTTTTTTGGGTAATTCTTCTTCAAACTCTTAATCGTACCATATTGGAATTGAAACCCACTAAAGTTGTGTAAGGTGGTAGGAGCTTGTTTACTCTTAATCGTACCATATTGGAATTGAAACAACTCTGTGATGTAAACGTTCCATCCTGTCGTGCCCTCTTAATCGTACCATATTGGAATTGAAACTTAAAACATGAGCGACTGTGGTTGTTTTTCTTATTCCTCTTAATCGTACCATATTGGAATTGAAACAGCAAATTCCACAATTTAAGTCCGCTCTTTTTGCTACTCTTAATCGTACCATATTGGAATTGAAACCGTCCAAGAACCTTTTAATCTGAAGTTTTTAATAACTCTTAATCGTACCATATTGGAATTGAAACCGGAAAAGTAAAAGGTAAATCTCGTCAATCATGGGACTCTTAATCGTACCATATTGGAATTGAAACGGTTCTTCATTAAATACGATATCAGAATTAGAAATCTCTTAATCGTACCATATTGGAATTGAAACTAGAATCATACATCCATGATTAAGCTATTATCTACCTCTTAATCGTACCATATTGGAATTGAAACGTGGATGGACGCACCAAAGAAGGGATGATGCTTAACTCTTAATCGTACCATATTGGAATTGAAACATGATTCTCTTTCTTGCAGTTTCCAAAATATTAGTACTCTTAATCGTACCATATTGGAATTGAAACTAGAAGAATTATTGACCGCTGCACATAACAGACACTCTCTTAATCGTACCATATTGGAATTGAAACTGGCAGAACAGGGTTTTGATAAAGACTTTCAAGATGCTCTTAATCGTACCATATTGGAATTGAAACCATTTACTACTTCTTCTTTTTGATTGGATTACCATTCTCTTAATCGTACCATATTGGAATTGAAACGATTTCTCGTATAATTTATAAGGCACTGAATCCATCTCTTAATCGTACCATATTGGAATTGAAACCATTGCGCCCAGCTTTTCACGCACTCCGTCTGCTTCACTCTTAATCGTACCATATTGGAATTGAAACTTTTATTTTGTTTTGTTGTATTGATTAATTATTCTAACTCTTAATCGTACCATATTGGAATTGAAACTTTTATCTCTACATCTTCATAAGTTGCAAAAAATTGCTCTTAATCGTACCATATTGGAATTGAAACACTATTTGGCATGGAAACAATAAAGGCTATATCTAACTCTTAATCGTACCATATTGGAATTGAAACAAAAAGAAGAAATAGTTAACAATTAAAAAACTAAACTCTTAATCGTACCATATTGGAATTGAAACATGTATCTGTATGTTACAGGAGAGTTAAAATTTATGCTCTTAATCGTACCATATTGGAATTGAAACCACCAAAGTGTTTGATGTCATCGAAGATCAAATTAGCCTCTTAATCGTACCATATTGGAATTGAAACAACAATGCAAGGGCAAAATACATAGAGCGTATCAACCTCTTAATCGTACCATATTGGAATTGAAACCAAACAAGCAAGCAAGGTGAAATATTAGAAGATTTACCTGCTCTTAATCGTACCATATTGGAATTGAAACGTGCTTGTTTTTTAGGCGTGGTTTTAGGTATCATCCTCTTAATCGTACCATATTGGAATTGAAACTTGTTGGACATAGCTAAAAAGTGCTGCATCTGTCCGACTCTTAATCGTACCATATTGGAATTGAAACTTTGCATATCTTGTGTTTGCAGACACTACAGATAGGCTCTTAATCGTACCATATTGGAATTGAAACCAATACCAGCTTTAGCTGATCTACTAATCCCGGATACTCTTAATCGTACCATATTGGAATTGAAACTTCGCCGTTATGGATGATGTGAGAGTAGGTGCGGAACCTCTTAATCGTACCATATTGGAATTGAAACTAAATCGGACGAGAAGAAAGATTGTAGATTGAAATACTCTTAATCGTACCATATTGGAATTGAAACTGTGTCCAGTCCACTTTTTAGTCGTATATACTCATCCTCTTAATCGTACCATATTGGAATTGAAACATTACGAGCAATTCGTTAAGAAAGTTAATGAAACACTCTTAATCGTACCATATTGGAATTGAAACTACATTTAATCCCCGAGGCTTATCATAATGCCTACTCTCTTAATCGTACCATATTGGAATTGAAACTATGGAAGAATCAGCAGCAAGAAGAATGACGCTTACTCTTAATCGTACCATATTGGAATTGAAACTAATGCATTGTAGATGTTATTACCACCGTCCCATTCTCTTAATCGTACCATATTGGAATTGAAACCTTCCTAATGCTATCGTAGATGATCCACTCGCTCCCTCTTAATCGTACCATATTGGAATTGAAACTTAGCATCAACAGTTTGATTCCTATCTTCATAATTCTCTTAATCGTACCATATTGGAATTGAAACCCAGCTTTAATTGTTATTTGTTACACAAAGATAGGTCTCTTAATCGTACCATATTGGAATTGAAACCAGGCTATAACATCTTTCGATGCGCATAGTCATAATCTCTTAATCGTACCATATTGGAATTGAAACTTGTGATTCTCGAAAATAAAATAATTGTTGTTTTCACTCTTAATCGTACCATATTGGAATTGAAACCAAAGAAGTAGATATCCATCCTAAAAAAGTGAAGAACTCTTAATCGTACCATATTGGAATTGAAACTCGGCTAACTGACCGATCTGCGAAGAGAAGTTACCACTCTTAATCGTACCATATTGGAATTGAAACTTGGCAGACTCACCTGGCTCGACAGACGTAAAATTACTCTTAACAAAACCTCCTACATAAAAAATACCGGTGTCGCTGAACACCGAATAGCAAAAAGCCCTGAAGGTTCCTCCTCTCAGGGCTTTTTTCTATTCGGCATAATGTTTACATGCTGCCCTCTCTACATTCTTTCTAAAATCGATATATCACATTTGCATAAATATTTCTACCCATTCTAGGAATACCAAACCAATCATCAAAGGTGGAATAATACCTGTTAAATAAATTCTCCACTCCTGCTTTTAAAATTAGGTCTTGTTTTCCAAAAGAAAAGCTTTTTGATAAAGCTAAATTAGCAATGGCATAAGCTGATTTTTGGGTTTCCCCAAATTCGATGCTGTTTCTATTTTTGGTACTTCCTTCAACCGATGTTTCAGCATAAAATGAATTTTGTTCATATCTTACACGAATTTTGTAACTAAAAGGCTGAATCAGTGGTAAAACAGTGTTTTTTGCACCTTGTCCATACCTGTATGAAGCATCTCCGCCAAGATTCCAATGTTCGATGAAGTTATAATTCAAACTCAAACTCGAATTGAAAAGATGAGCGTTATTTAATTGTTCATACACTTTGATGCCGTTTGCAGTTATATTCATTGACGGAACGCCTTCTCGAATTTTCCCAACCATGTAATCCAGCATGTAAAAATAATTCACCTTCGCCTTAGCGGTAAATTTCTCTCTCTCGTAAGTAACTGATAAGTCAGTATTTAAGGCTTGTTCATTTTTCATGTAAGGATTACCCACATAGTCATAGTTGTCATTTACATTCAACAAATAAAAGCCGTAACCCTCTGATACAGTTGGCGCACGGTCTCCATAGCCTATACCAAAACTGTACAAAAACTTATTGTGATGATAAGAAATATGTGAAGATATGTTTTTGAGAATTCTTGTTTTTTGAGGTTTTAAGTCGGGATAGAAAAGCTGTAAACTGTTCAACCCTAATTGACTTCTAATCTCATTTTGATGCACCCCGATACCTCCCTCTATCAAAAGACTTAAATGCGGAGTGAATGAGATATTATCTTCTATATTCAATCCTCCATATAGTGTATTGACATCTGGCCAGGTGAGCATAAACATTTCTTTCTCATTAGGATCGTTAGGGTACATTGTCATTTCGGCTAATGAATTATTCAAATAACCCGATAAGGTGGTCTTAAATGAATGAATACCTTTTTCGCCCAATATTTTAGAATAGAAACCACCTGTTTTACTCCAACCTGGCATATCCATTCGAATGGGAACGACAGGACGAGGACTATCATCCATTTTATGGGTAATATTGTTGTAATATATTTTTGTTTCCCAAAGTCTGATGTGTTCGCTCGGGTTTCTATAACGATAAGCCACAGAGCCAATGATAGCCTCCGCTAAGGAGACATCCATGGGAAGTCCTGGATAGCCCACATCGGTTGCTTTGTCGTAAATAATAGAACCTTCCAATTCGTGTCTTTCTGTTAGTTTAACCCCCATAGTTGCCGAGGTGTTATATTTGGTAAACTGTGAAAAATTAACTTCGTTGCTTTTTCCCGATTGATGACCTGCTTTATAGTTCTCGGCATCCCGATAAGTGAAATCTATATCTGTATAAAATCGTTTTGAGGAATAATTTAAGGTAGTTCCGTAAATCTGTTGTTTGTTGTTGCTTTCAAAACCTGCAAAAACAGAACCTCCCAAAGTTTTATTCTCTTTAAACCCCGTTTTTCTTCGAATTAAATCAATGCTACCTGCAATAGTAGCTCCATATTCCGAACCCGACTGTCCCTCCTCAATCTTGGCGCTCGAAAGATTTGTGTTTTCTACATAAGAGGTGATAGGATCCATTTTGTCGGTACATGCATGAAAAATCCGCATTCCGTCAATGGTTAATACACTTCTTTCGGTACTCATTCCGTTGAGAATAGGTTCCCATGCATAAGCCCCTCGCTTCACCATATTAAGGGCATTAGACTGTTCCAAATAACCATCTACACTCCCAAGGGCTTTATTCTCTTTCATGTATTTCACGGTGGGATTGGCAATGATGATAACTTCATCCAATTCATGAATCTTTAGAGTGTCAGAGGCAGTTTTTTTTAAGCTGTCTTCTTCTTGTTGTGCAGATACATAAAACCCACAACACAAAAATAACAGCATAATGAATGACTGTTTCATTTTATGATAATTAAAATCACAAATGCACTTAATTTAATTTTGTGCATTTGTGATTCATGTTAATGATAAAAAAATTAAAATTCTATCTTGAAATTCAAGCTGCTTTCAGGGTTAGTTTCTGTTACTGGTTCTCCTTTGATAACCGTTCCTGAACCATCTTCCAAGATTAAATTAATCTTCCAATAGCCTGACATCGAGAATCCGACTTTACCATGATAGAATCCGTCATTTCCTTGTGTCATGTCCACATTTCCCGGAGCACTATGATTACCCATTCCGGGCATTCTTGGGTCTACCTTTATCTTATAATTGTCAACAATAGGAAAGTCATGATTTTCTCCCATTTTAAACAAACCAACCACTATATCGTTTGTCCCTATTTTTGGGTCAGATGGCTCTATCAAAGCAAGCATATAGTTTACATCATCCGTTCCCATTCCTGAAGTATAAACTTTGTTATATTCAGTTTCGGTTGAAATCACATTTATATTTTCATGAATCATTAAATCTTGACCATTGACAGAAATATCAACCATCAGATTCCAATAATTATCCGGGCCATCACTCGCCATGATGAATACGATATAACCTTCAAACAGTGTTTGTTTTCCGTTTACCTTTTTAATCTTAGAAAATGGGCTACTGTGTTCATGTGTCATTCCCCCCATGTTCATGGTCATCATCGGCATCCACTCCAATGAAGCCTGCTCGGCATATTTCCCGTTGCTATCCTTCAGGCGAAGTGTGATTTGATTGTAACCTACCTGAAACTTTCCACTTTTATTAAATAATTCAAGCGTATATCCGTCTTTGGAAAAGGACTTGATTAATTGTAGGTTTTCTATTTCATTAATATTGTTTGGGGTAATGTCATCATCTTTACTACATGATACCATAAAAACTGCGATTAACGCAACCAACATACTTATTTTTAAATATTTCATTTCTAATTATTTTAATTGTTTTTAATTATAGTTAGCCATTTGTTTTTGCTAACACATTTTTTTACATTTTACCATGACAGTGAAAATCGACTGTTTCTGTCTTGGTGTGATTATTATGGTCTAAAGCAACAATTACTCTTAATTCCATATCCTGCATTCCGTTCACTTCGTTTTTCCATGCTTCAGAAAAATCATAAGATTTCTCATGTTCATTAAATTCTTTAGAAAAAACAACTTGACCATCAGATTTTTGGATAATGGAAAGTTTGTAGCCGTGTAGTTCATTACTACTTTCGATTTTCCCAATCATTTTAACTTCTTGCCCTAAATTATACATACTATGCATTTCAGGAGCTGAAACTGTTATGGTTGCATCAACTTCGGCAGATTGTGCAGTGCTATCACTTGACGAATGGCTACTGTTTCCATTATTACACGCACTTAAAATACCGATGAGCAATAAACAGACCATGCTTATTTTTATTGATTTCATCTTAATTTGTCTTTTTTTAATTGACGGTGTCTCATTCCCAATGAGATATAGAACACCTAATTATAAAATATTTTTATTTTACGATTTGCTCCAAAATAGGCTAATTTTCTTTCGTTATTACGAGAGAAGGTAGTAGCCTCTTTTTGGGATAATAAATTACTTCAAGAAAAATTAAGCAACGATTGGCGGTCTGAAAAGACTTTCTATGTAATTAAAAGAATAATGATTTTGGTATTGAGTAAAAGAGCTTTTGTCTCTTACTACAATGAATTTTACATAGTCAAAGGAGGGTATTCCTACAAAAAACAAGGGGTGTAATTGAACAACTTTAGGTGCTGTAGATTTATCGGTATCTTGTTCTTGTTGCTTATCCATTTTTGAAAGCATACAAGAACCATCACAGTGCATTTCCGGTTTATCTTTATTGACACAGAATAACTCTATGAAAACCGGTTTGTCGGTATAATATAAGCTGTAAAGAAGACTTAGTCCAAAGGTTTGAACGAACATAACGGTAAACAATGACCAAATAGCTATTTGTCTTCTATAATTCATCTTTGCAAAAATAATAATCTTTCCAATAAAGTTGTTTAATCGAGTGTGTTTTTTAGGGTTGCATGTAACGGTTTTGCGCTTGGCGCAGTGGGGGATTTCGGAGCACTTCACTGTCAACCAAGCACAAATGTTGATAGAAGCACTGCACTTGATTTAACCACGTCAGCCCCCATTGCGGCAAACGGCTGTTCAAGCGACACCTACGGTGAGTTCTGTGCTGTGCTATTGTCATTACAAACAAAGATACGAACTTCATCTTTCATCAAAAAAATAATTTACAATGAAAGGAAACACCATTTCTTTAAAGCCGCTCAACGAAAGCGGTCGTCACTGGTTGCAAAAGGCTTTGCAACTGTTAAAAGTTCAGGGGTACGGCAAGGGCAGCGTACGCAATTACATTCAGGAACTCACTTTGCTGTTCAAACATTACAACGATTTGCGAGTGGAAGAATTGCGGCAGGAGCACATTGAAAAGTATTTGGTCT
>JAMLHH010000033.1 GCA_023957215.1 Chitinophagales bacterium | reverse complement strand
GAAATTTTCCCCAATCCGGGTAAGGGATTTTATGCTTAAAAACCACGATTTCAGCATATAAAATCCGAAAAAGGCATTCTGTTACTGTATTTTTGAGTTGTAAAGGGAAATTGTATCCTTAATGTTGCCGTTGCGATTATTGGGTTAAAACTAACTTTTATTCATCATTTTTATAAATCATCGAACCGGCTGCGTATATGTTGGATATCTCGCTTACTGACATGCGTGTATATTTCAGTCGTTCTTGAACTATAAGGAGAATCGCTCTTGAAATCTGGAGGTACGAGAATACCTAACAGTATTCTTCTTTTTTATTTCAAAAACTCCACTCTTTCTAAAACAATCAAGGCGGCTTTTCTATCTGGTTCCCAATGATATTCGCCATATTCGCCAGTGGCTTTTACTGCCCGATGACAAGGGATGATATAAGCAATCGGATTGCTACCGACAGCGTTTCCCAAGGCGTGAGAATCTTTATTGTTTCCTGCGATGGCGGAGTAGGTGAGCAATTGACCAGAGGGGATGTTGATCAACTTTTTCCAAACGGATATTTGAAAATCTGTAGCTTTAAGATGAAGGTGGACTTTGGGATAATCTATTCCCCTTTTATTGAAAAACTCTAAAGCTACGGACTGAAAACTATCTGTTTGTTCCACAGTTTTTATCTTAGGGAATTTATTTTGAAGCTTTTCTAAAGCACCAGATTGACTTTCGTCAGCAAATGCGATATAGCAAATACCTTTTGTAGTACTCGCTAGAATAATGGGTCCCAAGAAAGTATCTGCAAAACTGTAATCAATCGTGAAATCTTCGGATTTTAACTCGTCATCCGTAAGAATTTCTATTACAATATTTGAATTAGCATCATCATTGGGATTGTAAATTTTACGATAAGATGCTACATTTTGTTGAATATAATGAGGGGATAAATATTGAATGATAGTGGTGGCATCATCACCGAAATAGTTGTACAGTTCATTTTTTACTTGGTCTAAAGGTAGTTGTAATTGTTCTTCTATCATTTCAGTAAGAAATAAACTACCGTGATAGTTGTAAAAGATAGAAAGCGCTTTTGTGAGTTGCCAGAAATCAAGTTTTTGTCTTACGTTCAATTTTTTGATTTAAAGCTAATAAAATCTAGTCTTTTAACTTCTTAAATCGCCATATATCTTTCATCAGAAATCGTTAACTTTGCACTCCGTAATTCAGAAATTTATATCATGCAGGAATTTGATTTTCAATCAGTAGAAGAAGAAGCGAGAAAAAAGTGGAATGAACTCCATGTTTATAAAGTAGATATAGATACATCCAAACCTAAGTATTATGTGTTAGATATGTTTCCTTATCCGTCAGGTGCAGGTTTGCATGTGGGGCATCCTTTAGGTTATATCGCATCAGATATTTTTTCTAGGTACAAAAGATTGAAAGGTTATAATGTATTGCATCCGATGGGATTTGATGCATTCGGTTTGCCAGCAGAGCAATATGCTTTGCAAACTGGTCAGCATCCTGCCAAAACCACTAAAGACAATATCGAAACCTATAAAAGACAATTGGGTAAAATAGGTTTTTCTTACGATTGGTCTAGAGAAGTTGTCACAGCTGAACCCAATTATTATCGCTGGACACAGTGGATATTTTCTCAACTTTTTAAAAGTTGGTACAATAATACCGCTGAAAAAGCTCAAGCTATTACAGAATTGATCAAGATTTTTGAGCAATCAGGAAACTTAGAAGTCAATGCTGCTTGTGATGAACATACACCACAGTTTACAGCGGAGGAATGGAAAGCTTTTTCTGAAAAAGAGCAACAAGATATTTTAATGCATTACAGATTAGCTTATCAAAGTTATTCTTTGGTAAACTGGTGTCCCGGACTTGGTACTGTATTGGCAAATGATGAAATCGTCAACGGTGTTTCAGAGCGTGGTGGTTTTCCTGTAGAAAGGAAAAAAATGTCTCAATGGTTTTTGAGAATTACAGCTTATGCAGAAAGATTATTGACTGGATTAGATACTTTGGATTGGTCAGTATCTATGAAAGATATGCAACGCAACTGGATAGGCAAATCTATCGGTGCGAAAGTGAGTTTTCCTGTAAAAAATCATGATGAAGAAATTGAAGTTTTTACGACGAGAGTAGATACAATATATGGAGTGAGTTTTATGACTTTAGCTCCAGAACATGAACTCGTAGAGAAAATTACTACAGCAGAATACAAAGATGCAGTTCAACAATACCAAAAAGCTTGTGCTGCAAAATCTGATATAGAAAGACAACAAGAGAAGAAAGTAAGTGGACAATTCACTGGAGCGTATGCTATCCATCCTTTAAGCAAGGTGGAAATTCCTATCTATATTTCTGACTATGTGCTTTTAGGTTACGGTACAGGAGCTGTCATGGCTGTACCCAGTGGAGATGAAAGAGATTATCGCTTTGCAAAACACTTTGATTTACCGATTATTCAGATTTTGGATATTCAGGATAATTTGGAAAATGAAGCTAATCCTGCCAAAGAAGGTAAATATGTGAATTCAGATATTATCAATGGAATGTCTTATTCAGAAGCTGTTCCGACTGTTATAGCTGCATTAGAAAAAATGGATAAAGGTACAGGAACGATTAATTATCGCTTGCGTGATGCTGGTTTTAGTCGCCAAAGATATTGGGGAGAACCTTTCCCAGTGTATTATGACAAAGATGGTATTATCAGACTTTTGGATGATGAGCAATTACCTTTGACTTTACCAGAAGTAGAAAAATATCAACCTACTGCTGATGGACATTCACCTTTGGCTCACGCCACAGACTGGGTCAATGAATTAGGTGATGGAAAAACAAGAGAAACAGATACAATGCCGGCTTTTGCAGGTAGTAGTTGGTATTTCTTGAGATATATGGATCCGCATAATGAGCAAGCTTTTGTCGGTCAAGATGCTCAAGCATATTGGCAAAATGTAGATTTATATATCGGTGGTACAGAACACGCTGTCGGTCACCTTTTGTACAGTAGATTTTGGCATAAATTCTTCAAGGATAATGCTTGGGTAAGTACGGAAGAGCCATTTAAAAAACTAGTCAATCAAGGTATGATTCAAGGTCGTTCATTGATGACTAAAGCTGATTCTATAAATGGTGTTCCTGAAGGAGTCAGAGTGCCGATTATGTTGTGTAGTCCTGGTGATAAACTTTATGAAGATAAGTTAGCCCAATTGATACAGTCTGACAATAGATTTGCGAATGTAGATTTAGAGAAAGATGTAAATTGGGAAAATACTGAAGGGAAAAGATATATCACTTTGCATGCTGAGGTGGAAAAAATGTCTAAATCCAAATTTAACGTAGTCAATCCTGACGACATGATAGGAGAATACGGAGCTGATACATTCCGTATGTTTGAAATGTTTTTAGGACCTATCGAAGCTCACAAACCATGGGATATCAATGGTATTGAAGGGGTGAGTAAATTTGTCAGAAAAGTTTGGAGATTATACAATATTGATGAAAATGGTCAAGCTAACTTCAATGAAGAAGCGAGTAAAGAGGAATTAAAAGTATTGCATAAAGCGATTAAGAAAGCGGAAGAAGATATCGAGCGTTTTTCTTTCAACACTGTAGTTAGCGGTTTGATGATAGCTGTCAATGAATGGACTAAAATGAAAAAGTTGGGTAGAGCTACACTAGAAACCTTACCTATTTTGATGTCGCCATTTGCACCATTTGTTTCTGAAGTTTTATGGTCAAAGATGGGTAAAGAAGGTAGTGTCATTAATGCAGCATTTCCAAGTTATGACGAACAGTATTTAAAAGAAGATACCGTCAATTATCCTGTTTCCTTTAATGGTAAAGTGAGATTCCAATTGGAAGTAGATGCAAGCTTTGATAAAAAACAAGTGGAAGAATTTGTGTTAGTGCAAGAGCGTACACAACATTATATACAGAATCAAAATCCTAAAAAAATTATTGTAGTTTTGGGCAAAATAGTCAATATAGTGATGTAAGTCCGAGTCAAAAACAAAGACAGATAAACTAACGTACAACAAGATGACAATAGTGCATTCATGGTTTTAACGAGTGAAAATATACTACTGATAGGTTCGATTTTACTTTTGCTGAGTATTTTGGCGGGGAAAAGAGCTTATCAATACGGTGTGCCGGTCTTGCTGTTATTTGTGGCAATAGGTCTTTTAGCGGGTCAAGACGGAATACTGGGAATACGGTTTGATGATTCTCACGTTACCCAATTTATCGGAATCGTCTCTTTAAACTTTATTCTATTTTCAGGAGGTTTGGACACACACTGGCATTCAGTCCGTCCTATTCTCAAACAGGGTTTAGTTCTCTCTACTTTTGGCGTATTTTTTACGGCACTCACACTGGGTAGTTTTGTCTATTTTATTTCTGATTTCACTTTATACGAAAGTTTGCTTTTGGGTTCTATTGTTTCTTCCACCGATGCAGCAGCAGTTTTTTCCATATTGCGTTCAAGAAATATTGCCTTGAAGTACAATTTGCGCCCCACTTTAGAACTTGAGAGTGGTAGCAATGATCCGATGGCTTATGTTCTCACCATCTCCTTTTTGACATTGGTCACACATCCTGAAATGAGTTTTATCTCCGTCATTCCTCTGTTTTTAGGACAAATGACAATAGGCGCTTTAGCTGGATTTGCTTTTGGATGGGCGAGTAAATATGTCATCAATCATATCCATTTAAGTTTAAAAGGACTTTATCCGGCATTAGTCATTACGCTGATGTTTATCACATTTTCAGCAACAGATTTAATAGGTGGAAACGGATTCTTAGCCATTTATATCTGTGGTGTCTATTTGGGCAATCAAAGTTTGGTACAAAAAAGTGATATCTTACAGATGTTTGACGGGATAGCGTGGCTCATGCAGATTGTGTTATTTTTGACACTTGGTTTACTGGTAACACCAAGTAATATCATTCCTTATATTGGATTCGGTTTAATAATTTCCTTATTCTTGATAGTCGTAGCTCGTCCGGTAGCTGTCTTTGTCAGCCTTCTACCTTTTAGATTAGAACTAAATCGAAAACTGTATATTTCTTGGGTGGGATTACGAGGAGCAGTACCGATTGTACTTGCGACATATCCTTTAATTGCAGGTATAGAAAAAGCATATCCCATTTTTAATATTGTATTTTTCATATCTGTCACTTCCGTATTACTACAAGGTACTACACTGAGTATTTTTGCTATGTGGCTCAAAGTAAATAGAAAAGAAGAAGAAAAAGTTATCACTCAATTAGATAAGATTATTTCAAATACACCTAAACCGTTTTTGCAAGAGTTCTTTGTCCAAAATAACGAACTGTGTATCGGCAAAAAAGTAGTGAATATCGGTTTTCCGAGTGATGCTGTGGTGGCAATGATACAACGCAATAGTCAATATCTCATCCCCGACCCTAATACCGTACTCGAAAAAGAGGATGTTATCTATGTACTCTCTGATAATTTAGAGGGCTTTGAAGCCGCACACGTACAGATGCAATCAAAGTTAGTAGAGCAAAAAATAGAAGAGAAAGAAGCTTAGTCCTCTACTTTAAGAGACTCATTTACAAATCCTTCTTAATAAACTTTCTGGTGGATAATAACAACGGAATAATAATCCACAATAACAATATTCCATAGCTAATAAGATAGCCAATAGAGCCGGTAAAATATTGCCTAAAAACTGCACTGGTAGCTCCCATCAAAGCTGAAATATCCATTTTTAATAGAGATACAATTCTTACTAAATCTATTGGATTGAGAATACTGAGTCCGACAATCAAATTTTCTAAAGGATATTCTAAAAGCTGAAATAAGACAAATAAGACTATCCCATCAAAAAGAATAGTAAAATATAGCCACAGCAATAGAGAAGCTCCAATACCTTTGGTTTTATCCTGAATATAAACCGTTATAAAAAGTGCAATAGACACAAAAATGAGACTCAATAAAACACCTGTTACAATCATAGTCAGTCCTTGTGTATTAGGAGAGAAGATTAAAATAGGCAATCCACAGCCGATGAGAAAAGCAATTGACAATGCAAATGATAGTCCTATAAACATGCTAAACCATATCGTTTTCCTTTTGATAGGCTGGGCGACAAGTAATTCTATAAATTCTGATGAATTATATATATACATCGTGGAGAAGATAATTCCGACCAATGGTACGAGGGTGAGATTGAGTGTAAGAATACTGATTAAGCTTTTTTCAGGTAAATCTTCTACCATAAACAAACCAAAAGAAAACAGTAGTAAGCATATCATATAGGCAAGTACAATCTTGTTTCTCAAGATGTCCAACATGATGTATTTGATAACCTTTTTCATCTATTGTCAATTGTTATTTTGGTTCATAATATGGGCGATTGCATTCCAAAGTTTCGTCTCAGAGGTTTCAGATTTCACTTCTTCAATCGTTTTATCAAAAATCATTTTACCATCTTCCATATATGCAATTCTATCTATCATATCATCTAATTCGCTCAGAATATGTGAAGTAATTAGGATGAGCTTCCCGTTTTCTTTCTCTTTCAATATTTTTTCTCTTAAAATCAAAGATGAAATAGGATCTAAACCGGCGGTAGGCTCATCCAATATTAAAATTTTTGGATTGAATAAAAATGCTAAGTAAGCACTGATTTTTTGCCTGGTACCACCGGAGAGTGTATTCATCCTCTTATTGAGAATATCATAAATTTTAAAACTTTCGTACAATTCTTTATCTAAGTTCTTGTCATCTTTGGTTCTGATATCTTCCACCATTTCAATGATTTGTCCGACGGTCATATTATCAGGATATTTACCGATTTGTGGCATATACCCGATTTGATCTCTGTACAACCATTGATTTTGGATAGACTTGTCCATGACTTCAATGGTACCGGAATCCGGAATCACCATGCCCAAAATTGTTTTAATGAGCGTTGTTTTTCCACAAGCATTGGGACCAATCAAAGCAATGATATTTCCTGCTTCAAAAGAGATATTGATATCTTTTAAAACATGGAGTTTTTCAAACCTTTTATTGATATTTTTAATCTTTATCATTTGAGTTTAGAGCTTAATTCGTTTGATAGAAGGGGTATCATCCTTGATATTGTTTGGAGTCAAATTAGGCAATAAACTTTCTGCCTTATCCATTAATTTGACAAAAAAGCTTCTAAACAACATTAGAGCAGATGCATTTCTTTCTATAATGATAGAATAAAAAGTAATAGGTCTATAAGGAATATCTCCTACCCCATCTCTATTGAGGTCATACCCTTCATATTTATCCCAATAATTTCCTGCCATCAATTTGAGTATAAGATTGCCATTTGTAGCCATGTCAAAGGTATTGCCAATGAAGTTGTTGTTAGTGATCTTAGCATCAGCACTACTCGCATTGATATTCAATGACCAACCATTGTTTACAAATTGATTGCTGTCAATCAAAACACGATTAGCCCCATCGGCAAAAATGGCTATGGTATTTTTAGTAAAAAGATTTTTATCTACCTTGCTATCATTGATTTCTTTTAAAAGTAAACCATAAGCAGACCTTCCCCAATTATCGGAAAATTCATTGTGAACCATTTCTACCCTTTTGCTGTACATGACGGCGACACCTGCCCCATTTTTAGAAAAGACATTGTGATTAAAAATATTATCATGTGAAAACATAAAGTGCAGTCCATATCTTTTATTCCCTATGCTCTGATTGTTTTCTATTTTCGACTTTGTGACAAATTCCAAATAGATACCGTCTCTGTGTCCTTCAATAATATTATCCTGAATAATCAAATGATTGCTTTTCCAACAATGAATGCCATTTGCAGAAGCTTTCCCCTTTTCACGACCCGAGATGAGATGATTTCCAATATATTGGACATTCTGTGAATTATTCGTAAAAATGGCAAAGAAGTTATTTTCAAAAATACAATCCTGTATTATTACATCTTTTGTATTCATAATTTTCAAAGCTGCCAAATCCATATAATTGGATGTCCCCGAATTAGAAAATGTAATGCCTTTGATAGTGACTTGAGAACCTTTTACAAAAAGTATTTCATATTTATCCTGTCCATCTATCACTGGTCGATTTACCCCAATCATCGTAAGAGGCTTATCAATTGTTATTTCATGTTCGAGATATATTCCTTGATTAATTAAAATAGTGTCTCCTTCATTGGCTTTTTGAACCGCCTGTGCAATTGACAAATTGTCCTTATCCGGTTTTACATGAAAAGTAGCTGCTTCTACCGATATAAAACAATTAAATACAATCAGAAATACGAGATTTACTCTTGTAAGTATTCGCTCCATTTAAGTATTTTTCCTGAATATTTTGACTGATAACTAATTGCACTATCCTCCACGGCAAAACTGGCAATATCCGAACCCATCGGACTCTTCAAGTCTTTATTTTCCAACAAATAAGCAGTTTCAAGAGAGATAAAATCACCAGGGCTTGAAAAATCAATTGTCCAAAGTGAGCTGATGTTTTTAGCTGGTACATTTTCATCCTGAATAAATGCCTTTAGACAATGGATATCATCAAATTTATAAACTCTTCCTTTTTGTGTAACCAATTCTGCTCCAAACCTGACATCGCTAATAGTCATTCTGCAAGAACTACATTCATCAATATCATATTCGATGGGTCGAGGTTGTGGCTTGCATGCACTGATTATCAATGTAAAAGATAAGAAAGAAAGCGCTTTGCAAAATAATTTCATCGTTGTCTGTTTTTTACCAACTCTAAAATTACTAAAATTCCTAACAATCCACCAACACCCGCCATGATCCATCCACCAATATCGGGAATCGAATAAGCTCCAAAATTAAGCAATTGCTTAAAACCTATCATAGGTGGTTGATATGTCATTCCTGGCACTTTAATGGGTGCTGTGGGATCTAAATTGTGACCATAATTATACAACCACTGATAAAAGTCTATCATCGCCAAAACTCCAAAAAGTGCATATATTACAAACCAAGATATTAATGCCCATCTCCTATTGACTATTGCAACTAAAACTCCCATAACGGCAATCACCGCTATTACATAAGGTAAAACGGCAAATTCAATAAAATCTTTTTCATGTAATTCACGCATACCGATATAATGGTTAAGACCATTGATAATAGGTACATCGCCACTCAGTTTATCTGCATGGATAAACATTTCAAGTCCTTCCGGATATTGAGGAGCTACTAACTCAATACGCCAAATAGGTACAAAAATAACCACGAATACTGCGAGAGCAGCTAGGAAAGTCAATATTCTTGTATGGGGTTTTAATACGTTGGCATTTGAATTTTGCATAATATTAGAGATTGAAAGTGACTGCCGGACTTTGTCCGGCAGTCTGTATATAAAATAATAATTTATAGGTTCTGTTCTCCCCCAGGTGCTTTGTCGCCTGTTCCATATTTCAAAGGCACATTGCTACCGGCTGGCGATACTCTGACATAACCTTGCATCTCTTGGTGCAAAGCACTACAAAAATCCGTACAATAGATAGGAACTATTCCCACTCTGTCAGGAGTCCATTTCAAAGTTTTGGTTTCTCCCGGAAGTACCAAAAGTTCTGCATTTTGTGAACCTTTTACCGTAAATCCATGTGGCAAATCCCAATCTTGTTCTAAGTTAGTTACATGGAAATACACTTCATCACCTAATTTGATACCTTCTATATTATCTGGTGTAATATGGGTACGAATCAAAGTCATATATATATGTACTTTGTTTCCTTCTCGCACAATTTTAGTTTCTTCTTCACCTTTCGCTACACGAGGATGATTATTTTCGTTGATATCATAGATACGTTTTTGCTTATCCACCAACTTACTTGCCGGTATCATCACAGCATAATGTGGTTCACCGATAGTTGGAAAGTCTAACAACAATTGCATCTTTTCTCCGGATATATCAAAAAGCTGAGCACTTTGTCCCAATTCCGGACCTACAGGAAGATATCTATCTTTAGAAATTTTATTCCAAGCTACTAAGTATTTACCATAAGGGCTTTTAGAGTCTCCACCTGCAACAGTCAAGTGACCGGTAGAATAGAAAGTAGGCTGTCTGTCAATAATTTCAAGCGTTTTTACATTCCATTTCACTACTTCGGAGGATACGAAGAAAGAAGTATAAGCATTTCCGTTTGCATCAAATTCGGTGTGAAGAGGACCTAAGCCCGGCTTTTGGACTTCACCATGTAATACAGCCTCATAGTTCAATACAGGCACTCCATCAAACTCGCCTTCAAAGTTTTTCCCTTCAATCGCTTTTAGCATTTTAGCAAATGAGAATACCGGAATCAACGAAGCCAATTTTCCACTACCTACGATATATTCGCCTGTCGGATCTACGTCAGCACCATGTGGTGATTTTGGACACGGAATATAATATACCAATCCTTTGACATCTTCTGGATCTAATACCAAGACTTCATCTTTCATAGTAGAAGTTGCAGTATGCGTCTTAGTGTCAAAAACATTATGTGCATATTTTGCTTTCACTTTTCTACCTGCTCCGTTTTTAACCAACTCTGCCGCTTTTTTCCAATTCACAGCCATGATAAAATCTTTGTCTCTTTGAGAAGCATTCACCTCTAATAAAGTATGTGCTTTTTCAGTGTTGTAAGAAGTAAAAAAGAACCATCCGCTACTTGGACCTTTGCCGGTATGGCTCAAATCATAATTAACAGGTGGCGTTTTTAATTGAAAATCTATGCTCATTTCACCAGATTCCGGATCTACAGCGATAAAGGTTAATGCACCGCTAAATTTGTCAGCATAAGACGCAATTGGAATATCACCATTCTCATCATCAAAAGGAACACTAAATCTCGTGCCTGCCACTACATATTCCGAATTATCAGTAATAAAAGGAGAAGAGTGGTTTCCGGCTGAGTTAGGAATTTCTATAATTTCAGCAGTCGTAAAAGTCGTCAAATCCAATCTTGCAACTCTTGGAGTATTATTTTCATTAGCAAATAACCATCTGCCATCATATTCACCATTTGTTTGTGAAATAGACAAGTGATGTTGATCACCCCACGGGACAAATCCGTGAGAAGTATTTAACATGGGCCGCGATTCTTCCGAAAAACCGTAACCTGTTTCAGGATCTACAGAGAAGACAGGAAGAACTTTTAACAATCGACCGGAGGGAATACCATACACAGCCACTTGTCCACTAAATCCACCAGAAGTAAAAGAGTAAAACTCATCATACTCGCCCGGAGCAACATACACCTTTTGCGCTGCATCACCCGAAGCAGCAGAACCTGCTGACTTAGGCTTACATCCCAGCATAATAAATGAGCCTGCCAAAATTGACATCAGCCCAGTTTTAAAATTGAAATAACTCATAAGCTTCTTTTTAAAAATTTATAAATAAGGTTTTATATTTTTTTCTTATCTATACAAAATTAAACAAGATGCTTTTGCTAAAGTATGATTAAAGTCACACGATGGCTTTTAAGCTTTTCAAAAAGAATGATATTTATAAAGCTGTATATGGTAAACTCTACGATTCCTATGCAGTCAAAACTAATAAGCTTAACCGTAAAGGTTGGCACATATCTCTACGTAAGCAGAGTGGAATCAGCTAAGAGACTCTAATATTATTAGAGAAAAGATGAAAGCAACGAGATTGTGGAATTCTCCTAATAGTCGTGCTCTCAATTAAAATGGATTTCAGGTCATATTGGAGGGTATCCATTCAAATAGCATAAACACAGCTCATACAAATGACGTTTTACAGATTTCAACTAACATAAAAGCTAAAAACCAATTTCTGCATTTCTTATTCAAACGTAATTAAAATCAAGTTCATTCGGTTATTTTAATAATGTTCAATAATTTCAATAATGTTACCGTTATTATCAACTTTTGCTTTTACTGTTCCTTGCACTAATGCGCCAAAAGCATTTTCCCCTCTATAATCTGTTTGTACAATTAAATAGTCAGTCATATCCCAATATACAGTTTTTATATGTTCATAGCTTTTGGGATTATTCATATTATTCTTTATCCATCTAGTAAGTTGAATGTGAGAACCGTTGTAATGGAATTGCTCTTCTAATTTTACTTTCCTTTTATCATAATCGCTACCTCCGCCAGAAAAGTTAGCATAAAGTGCCAAAAGTACTGCAATAACAATTACTATCTTATATTTATTGCTCTTTTTCTTGGGAGATATAGTCTTTTCAAAAGCTTTATTAATTTGTTCTTCGCTAGCCTTTAAATTACTTCCACAATTGAAACAAAACTTACTCTTCCGTGCATTTACTTTTCCACATTGTCCACATATATTATCAATAGCCATTTTTCATTATTATATCTTATTATTCAATAATATCAACCAATTCATAAAATGCCAATCTAGTTCCATCTACTAAATCATAACCTATATTACCCTTAACAGAATTCCACCATATTTCTATTACACCGTTATTTCCAACTTGTAAAACATAAGTAGTTGCTAAAAGAGCTTCTTCTTTATATATTCCATCAAAATGATATATCTGCTTTATCCACTTGCCTTTACTTTTTGTAGTTAAACTTACTGTTTTATTTTGTAAATCTATTGTGTGATAAGTGACTTCATGGTATGTATTAATTATGACTCCGTTTCTCTCCTCATCTCCAAGAGTACTCTTAAAAGAGAATTTTGTTTTTGATGTTGACTTTTGTGTTTTATTATCTTGATGTAACCTTTTTTCTTGTTCGGCAAGTTTTTCTTTTTGAGCATGCTTTTCTTCTAGCTCTTTATAGTATTTTTGGGTCTCTGCTTTTAAAATTAAAGAGTCTTTGGTACTGGATTCATTTAGATATTTGTGAGAAGAAAGTTCTATAGTGTCATTTTTGGTACCATATTTTTTATTCTTTTCAGAAACGATAAAGAAAACCCCATAAACAATTAGAATAATAGTGACAGTTGCAAATCCTATTGCCAAGAAATTACTATTATTATTTTCTATTTCTTCTATAGTTTTGTTTCCTTTATCTGAAATTATACCCTTTGTGGTGTTATTAATTTCATGACCACAATTAATACAAAATTTATTTTTTAAAGGGTTTTCTTTACCACAGTTATCACATATCTTAGGATTTGCCATCTTTGTATTTTTAAATTTCTAAAAAAGCTTTTTTTACTTAAAATATTCAAATTTACGTTCAGTAATATCTACCAATTCTCCATTAAAAGAATAGTACTTATTTATCCAATTTCCTTTAATATCAAAATCATAATAATATTGTGATAAGCTTTTAGTTTCAATGCCTTTTTTCAAAGTATATCTCGTAGATTCTATTTCATTTCCATTTTTATCATATTTTGTTTCAATTCTAACTTTTACGACCTCACCATCAGTTTCAAAATTAAATATTTGTCTTATTCTATTCTCATTGTCATCAAAAACATCAATTCTAATATTTGTATTATTTGAACCACTAACATATTTACCTTTAGAAGTCGCTTCTCTGTATTCTGTTCTTTCTTTTCTTATAGTATCATATTCAATTTTACATTTTATTTTTATTTCAGGATTATCACTCACCCACTTTATTAGATTGTTTTCAGAATCATAGTAATAACTGGTTTTATTATAAATATTTCCGTCAGGGTAAATTTGAATAGCCTCTTCTAAATATCCTTGATTATTATAAGTATTTTTCGTTTTCAATTCAACACCAACAGCTTCATCAAAGAAGGCTGTATTTTTTTCATCATTATTTGGCGTGTAGCTATGAATCAATTTTCTATGTATGCTATCACGCTTATCCAAATCCATTTTCAGAACTAAATCACCTTCAATATTAAACTCGTGTATTTGCTTCCAAACTTCATAAGCATATCCTACCAACATACCATTTTCCGTGACTTTGAGAGCCTCTCTGAAGTCCGAAAAAATAGATGTTCGTTCACCTTTCATCGCACTACCATTTTCACCAGCATAGTATTTTGTTTCAGAAAACGATTTTACAAGTCCTTTAAGCTTCAAAATTTCTCTATCAGATTTTCTTCTGACAATATCTTTATCTATAGAAGAACAGCTATTTAAGCTAAGAAGAAGTAAAAATACAGATACAGATATTTTAAATTTATAATTTATTTCAATTATATACTTTTTGCACATTATTTCAATTGATTCTTTCTTAGCTGTGATAATAATCTTCTAAAGTCATAATTAATTTCGCTTGTCACTTTTTGGAGATTTATAGGTGGATTAAAATAAGTAATAAGTTCTTGTTCATTCTCAATATAATTTAGTGATGGTGCAAAAAATAAAATAAGATTTTCTCTCATCCAATTTGTTAGCTTTAGTTCATCTTTATCATTAAATTTAGTTTTTCCTGTATGTGGATCTTTATCTCTTGGAATTAGCTTATATCCGAATAAAACACCTAAGCTTTTTCTTAATGTCGAACGACCAGCATTATTACCTGTAAAATGCTGTCTAAAATCACGAGTCCGCAAACTTTTACTTGTATTTCCTGCATAAATCACTTCTAAGTTTTCAAATTTTTCCATCACAGGTAAAACAGATATTTCAGGGAGCTTGGAGCCCTTTCTAAGGCATAAGATGTAATTTCCTGGAGAATTAGGAATCTTATCCTCATTATCTTTATTCGGTTCAAAATAATTCTTCTTAAATGTTTCTAGAACTTGTTCAATGTTTGCCATTTTATAAAATATTTAGATGCTGTTAATTAGTATTATTTAAGTACGATAAGTCATTACAAATAAATAAATTTATTTTCCATACTATTATATACTCTATGTATAAAGTATGTATATTTATGCATAATTTATGATAATGGAAGTATCAGGCTATAAAATTAAAAAGATGAGAGAATTAAGGAATTTCACTCAATCTTATGTGGCTGAAAGACTATGTCTAAGTCAAAGTAACTATGCACGAATTGAGAGCAATAGTATATCTATTGGTAAAGAAAGATTAAAAAAACTTGCAGAAATATTAGATACAGCAATTGAAAATATAATTGGCTTTGATGAACAAGTAATTTTCAACATCAATACAAATGTAAATGCTATTCATAATTTATCTACTCAGCAAAATTATCTGATAAATGAAGAATTAAAGAAAATGTATGAAGAAAAGTTACAACTACTTCAAGATAAGATAAACCTACTCGAAGAGAATATAAGACTCTTACAACCTAGGAAACAATCAACTTAATCATTCTATATAATTGCGATAGGGATAGAAGCGATTTACTTTAGTATTGAGCAATGAGATTGCGTTATGATACTTATCAAAGAAACTTTTATTAGTATCATGCAATTTAACAAGGTAGTGTTATAAAAGTCTCAATACTAAAGAAACAAGCGGATAGCCCGCTCGATCGCTCAAATAAAGCTATTTCAACTTCACTTTAAAGTTATCACTTGTCAATAAGTCTTTGATTTTTTGCTTAAAATCTCCTTGAATAACAATGACATTATCTTTTGCAGAGCCACCCACTCCACATTTAGTTTTCAGCATTTTAGCAAGTTGCTTTAAGTCATCTTCCTTGCCTACAAAACCTTCTACTAAAGTTACAACTTTACCTTTTCGATGTTTCTTATCAAGTGAAACTATCAAAGTTTGCTCTTGATTAGACAAGGTGGTTTCTTCTTCATCATCTGTATCAAATTTATAATCGGGATTGGTAGAATACACTCCTATATTTCCCAATTTCTTTTTCCAATCATCAGTCATTATGCTACTTTATAGTTTAAATATAAAAAACAAAGATTAAAAAGAATATTTACTCTTTCGTTTTAAGAGTGACCATTGGCATAAAAATTTTTATTCACCAAAAAACGGAGAGCTTGCTTTTTACAAACAACTTCAATTTCATTAGATTTTCCTCTAAAATCTCCATCCATCTGAATATTCTCCCATCTTTCACTTTTAATTTTCACACATTCATTGACTGGATGGATTTCTATCATTTCCTGATTCACAATGTCTCCATAAAAAGCTTCATATATCAAAAAAGGAATTTTTAGTTTATTAAAATCTTTTACAATGACAAGTTCAAATTGTCCATCATTGGGGATGCTCTTTTTTGTAATTGCTACATCAAAGCCTAATTCTCCGGTACTCGTTACCAAAACAGTATATGCTTTTGTGCAAATCGTCTTTTTACCATCTATTTCTATCGAGTAGTTACCGGGCTGGTAAGTAAAAGCGGTCTTCAAAACCCCATATAGATAGGCTATCACACCTCTAAAAGGCACTTTTGCAAACTCTTTTGCGGCAGTAGCATCAAAACCTATACCCGCAGCCATAAAAAATGCTTGACCATTTAAAAACAAAGCATCTATTTTATAAGGAATTCCGTCATTGATAAGTCGGAGAGAATCTTTAATATCCAAGGGGATTTTCAATTTGCGCGCATTTGCATTACCCGAACCCATCGGAATACTTGCTAAAAGAATAGGAGTATCCATGATGATTTGACCTACTTCATTTTGTGTGCCATCACCACCTACAACAGCAATGATATCAATTTTATCTATAATAGATTGTTGTGCTATTCTGATAGCGTGACCGGCATATTTTGTATAAAAAATGTCATACTCAAACTTTTCCAAGTCCAAGTATTCTTTAATAAACCGCTTAGAGAATCTCTTTTGAAAAAAACTTCCTGACTTGGGATTGATAATAAAACGGACTTTCTTTTTCAAAGAGCATAGCTTTTAAAACCAACAAAAATATTAGCCGATGACAGCTTTCAAACTTAAATCTACAGATACCGCAGAATGTGTCAATGCACCTACAGATATAAAATCTACTCCTGTCTGTGCATAAGAGCGAATCGTATTTAATTTGATTCCACCTGATGCTTCTGTTTCGTATTTACCATCTATAAGGCGGACAGCTTCCACCATCTCTTCAAGCGTATAATTATCAAGCATGATTCTGTGTACACCTCCGACTGCAAGCACTTGCTTCACTTCGTCTATATTTCGTGTTTCCACTTCAATTCTAAGATGGAGATTTTTATCCTTGAGGTAGGTTTGTGTCTGATGAATAGCTTGTGGAATACCACCACAAAAATCTATGTGATTATCTTTTATCATAATCATATCATACAAACCCATTCTATGATTAGCTCCACCGCCTACTGTGACTGCATATTTTTCAAGCATTCTAATACCAGGTGTCGTTTTACGGGTGTCGATGACTTGCGCCTTCGTTCCTTCAATGGCTTTTACATATTGATGAGTCAAAGTGGCAATTCCACTCATTCTTTGCATACAATTGAGCACCAATCGCTCGGCGGTTAAGATGCTGATTGCAGGTCCATTGATAGTAAAAGCGATATCCCCTTTCTTCATCACATCACCATCTTCCATCAGTACATCTATTTCAAAATTTTTATCTACGGCAGCAAAAATCTCTATTGCAACAGGTATTCCGGCTAAAATACCGTCCTCTTTCACCAATAATCGTGCATGACCAATGGCATTTTTTGAAATACAGGCTAATGATGTATGATCACCATCTCTGACATCCTCTTCCAAAGCATATTGTATAAATCGGTGTAGTTGTTCTTCGTCTAAATCCACAGTTTATTTTTTTTCTATCCTAATTTCTTGAATTAATTGTAAATCTGAAACATTTCTGCTATAAATGTAAACTTTATATTCCTCTCCATTACAACATTTAAGCGTGCCTATATAAAAGTCTGCATCATTATTTTTAGCACTTCCTTGTTTTAGAATAAAAAAACGTTTTTGAAACATAGGTGACAAATAATTCTTCAAGATAATTTCCGCCTGATTATTACTATACGAACCTGTTTTGGAATCAATAGAAACCTGTACTCTTTTATCCAAATTTTTAAACAATTCGTTGATATCTCCACTTGACAAAGAATGAGTGATTACTGATTGGAAGCTCTGTGCAGAAACATGACATCTCATTCCAACAATAAAAAATAGAATAAAAACAAACCTTATAAGCTTTTTAAAGGTCATTATAAAAGTTAACTTTGTTCTATTTTACAGCATTTTTTATGCCAAGAGAACAAATTTGTAATTATTTATTTTGTCAAAAGTTATTTCTTTGAGTAAAACATCTATAACAGGTCTTTTTTTATTCTTTCCAAAACATAGTTTTGTATTGAGAATCTTTGTGTTAGTTTTTACAATAAGTGCTTGTCAGAAGAACATGAAAGTCAGTCAAAATACGAAGGAAAGTTTTTTTGATTTATCATCTTTCGTTGAAAAAAAAGTAGCTGAATATCAAAGTAAAAATTGTTCTTTATTTAAAATGGGAGAAGTCAACGGCGAAAGTGCACAATCTTCAATACCTAAAAAAGATATCGAATGGGATAAAGAATTTAAGATTTTAAAAGCAATGGACATCAATAAAAGTTCATGGTACGACTATTTTAAAATAGATACCTTACAAACCATGAGTGAAGATTCTCTTGCCATTACTGAAATTATTTATACCACAAATAGTAGTCACATCCCGATTAAAAGCATGAAACTTTCTTATTATCAAGGTAAAATGGAGGAGCCTTTTTTGATAGAAGCCGAAAGAATAAGCAAAAATTGGATTTTTAGCACCCAACAAAAAGTAATCTATGCAGATGCAGGTCTTCGTGCCGAAGGTTCTCAAAAGATACTTTGGATGAAAGAGAAATTTTTTAATATTACAGTTATTTTTAATTGCCAAGATGAGTCAAATTAAGCCACGAATATTTAAAGGTGCAAGAGATTTTTTACCTGAACAAATGTTACATCGCGAAAGAATACTTGATGTAATGAGAAAAGTTTTCAAGAAATACGGATTTTCACCTATCGAGACACCGGCTATTGAATATTTGAATGTCTTAGCAGGAAAATATGGCGAAGATGCCGACCGATTGATATACAAACTCAATTACAAAACAGGGACAAAAGACGAAGCAGCCTTACACTACGATTTGACAGTTCCTTTTTCAAGAGTGGTAGCCATGAATCCCGATTTGGTATTACCTTTTAAAAGATATCAGATTCAGCCGGTATGGAGAGCTGACAGACCACAGCCACACCAAGGCAGGTTTAGAGAGTTTTACCAATGTGATGTGGATGCAGTAGGTTCAAAATCCATGTTGATAGATGCTGAGATGGTAGCTATCACTTATGAAGTATTGAAAGAACTCGGCTTTAAAGATTTTCTTATTAAAATCAATAATAGAAAAATACTTAATGGCATCACACAATACGCCGGATTATCGGCAGATATGACACAAGAAGTGTGTCGCTCAATAGATAAATTGGATAAAATGCCTTGGTCTGAAGTACAAAAAGAATTGGAAGAAAAGGAAATTCAATCTGATGCAATAGACAAATTGGGTGGATTATTAACGCAAGAACTTGATTTGGACAACTTATCACAAACACTCACAGATATCAGTATTGCCCAAGAAGGTATTCGAGAGACACAGGCACTTTTTTCTTACTTAGATCAATTAGGAGTTGATTCTCAAAATTATACTTTTGACCTCTCATTAGCAAGAGGTTTAGATTACTATACAGGACCTATTTTTGAAACCAAACTACCTAATCAACCACATATAGGAAGTCTGACAGGTGGAGGAAGATACGACCAACTGATAGGTATGTTTGCCGGGAGAGACTTGCCTTCGGTAGGAACTACTTTAGGTTTGGATAGAATTTTCACTGCTATGCAACAATTAGAAATGTTAGAACCGCTGATGACAAGTACAAAAGTCTTGGTTTTAGTATTTTCGGATGAAGAAATGCCACACTCCATAAGACTTGCTTCCAAACTGAGAGAGGCAGGAATAGAAACAGAAATTTACCCCGAAGCAACGGCATTAAAAAAACAGTTTAACTACGCCAACAAGAAAAACATACCTTTTGTAGCTATTCTTGGAGAAGAAGAAATCAGAAAAGACAAAGTAACTTTAAAAGATTTCAGAACAGGCAAACAAGCCACTTTGGACTTCTCAGAAGTGATAGAGCAAGTCAAAAAGAACGCTTAGGTTTCAATTTATTCTTCCATAAAAGGTAAAGCTTTCGGACCGGTAGGATTGACCTTGCTGACATAAACATTCGCTTCTATACCCATTTTATCCATAACAGCCTTCATGGCATTACCGGCTTTCCTTGCGGTTTCTTCACCCTTACATAAAGCAAAGACAGAAGGTCCCGAACCACTGATACTACTTCCCAATGCACCTGCGTGGATAGCAGCTTCCTTCATATCATAAAAACCAGGTATCAGTTTGCTTCTATAAGGTTCTGCAATATAATCTATTAGCGAACGACCTATCAAATCATAATCACCACGCAGTAAGCCCACGATAAGACCACCTACATTTGCACCTTGTCTGACTGACTTTGTAATAGATATCTCTTTGGGCAAAATTTCTCTGGCTTCTCTTGTCAAAACTATCACTTGGGGATTTATAACTGCACACCATAAATCTTCGGGTACAGGAATATTAATAACGTCCAAAGGTTCATAACTTCTCACCAAGATAAATCCACCAAAAAGAGAAGCTGCTACATTATCGGCTATGGCTGATCCACAAGCTACTTTTTCTGAATTGAGAAGAAAAGGCAACATTTCATGTTTGGTCAACTTTTCATTACACAACATATTGACAGCATAAACACCAGCCACTGCACTTGCAGCACTACTCCCCAAACCACTTCCGGAAGGCATCATCTTTTTTATCCAAATCTTACAACCGAAATCAGCATGGATATAATTGAGATAATCCATGATGGCCACTGAGGCAGAATTTGTCAGTGGGTTTCTCGGCAATACGCCTCCATCTCCGACTATATCAACTATTTCTACACCTTTTTTCTCAGTCAATTCCATGATAAGTTCATCACCTGGGAAATCAATAGCAAAACCCAAAATATCATAGCCACAAGCCACATTTGCAACTGTAGCCGGAGCGAAAACTTTTATTCTGTCACCTGGTTTCATTCGTATGTAGATTAATTGGCCATATAATTTCCTATTGAAATAATTTCAGCAAAAACTCCGGCAGCTGTGACCTCCGCACCTGCACCCGGACCTTTGACAACAAGGGGATTGCTTTTGTATCTTTCTGTTGTAAAAACTATCATATTATCACTTCCACTCAAATTGTAAAACGGATGTTGATTATCAACAGATTTTAATGCAATTTCGACCTTATCATTTTCAATGATAGCCATATATCTCAATGCTTTGTGTTGTTTTTCAGCATCTTGTTTTAGTTTCTCATATAAAGCATCCAATTCATGTATTCTTGAAATAAATTCTTGAAGGCTGACATTTCTTAGATTTTCAGGCACTAAGTTTTTCACTTGAATATCACTTAATTCTAGTTGGGAACCTATTTCTCTACTCAAAATAAGTGCTTTTCTCGCTACATCCAAACCACTCAAATCGTCTCTTGGGTCAGGCTCAGTATAGCCTTCTTCTTTTGCTTTTAGTACGATACCACTAAACTTAGATTCACCTTTAAAACTATTAAAGATATAAGATAAAGTTCCAGATAAGACCGCTTCTATTTTGATGACTCTGTCACCACTATTGAGTAGATTGTGTAAAGTATTGATGATAGGCAATCCCGCTCCTACATTGGCTTCATATAAAAACTTAGCATTGTTTTGTCTGGCTGTTTTACGTAGATGATTATATTTTTCTAAGGATAAAGTATTGGCAATTTTGTTGGGAGTTACGACGGAAATATTTTTCTCCAAAAACTTTTCGTAAAAATTTGCAACCTCCTTACTTGCAGAGCAATCCACCAAAACACTATTGGCATAATTGAGGTTGATAATCTCATTAGAGAAATTACTTAAACTACTCTTTTGACCTTTTTTCTCTAAAATTTCTTTCCAGTTTTCCAAATCTATCCCACTTGAGGAAATAAGTGATTTGCGTGAATTAATGATTCCTACTACATTAATATTCATCCTCATTTGAGATTTTAGAAACTCTTTTTGTTTTTTAATCTGTTGTAAAAGAGTTCTTCCTATCAATCCGGTAGGACCTACTAAAAATACATTGATAGAATTGAGGTCGTCAACAAAGAAAATCTCATGTAAAGCATTCAAAGCTTTTGCTTCATCTTTTTTGTCTATTACGGCGGTGATATTGAGTTCAGATGAACCTTGAGCGATGGCCTTTACATTGATACCATTTTTACCCAAAGCTTTAAAAAGTCGTGCGGCGACTCCCGGAGAGCTCATCATTTTTTCACCTACGACAGCAATAGCTGCTTGATCACTTTCTACCACCAATGGATGTAAAAGTTTGTTTTGAAACTCATATCTAAATTCTTGCTCCACAGCAACTACCGCCTTACCTACTTCATCGGGAATCACGCCAAAACAGATAGAATGCTCCGAAGAACCTTGTGTCAATAATATAACGTTGACATTCTTTTTTGACAGTGCATCAAAAAGTCGCGAATTAGTACCGACAGCACCAAACATTCCACTTCCTTCTAATCTTAATAATGAAATATTGGAAATAGATGAAATACCTTTGATAGGATTTTCTCCAAAATGTGCCTTTTCCTTTATAATTGTTCCTATGTGGTCAGGATGAAATGAGTTTCTGATAGAGACAGGAATTTTATTGACTAAAGCAGGTGTGATGGTAGGTGGATAAATCACTTTTGCGCCGAAATGTGACAATTCCATCGCTTCTCTGTAGCTCAATTCCGGAATAGTAAATGCTCGCTCCACCACCTTTGGATTTGCAGTCAGCACACCATCTACATCTGTCCAAATTTCTAACATTTCTGCTCTTAAAGTCGCGGCAATGATTGAAGCAGTATAGTCCGAACCACCTCTTCCAAGTGTGGTGATTTGACCTTTGCTATCTGAGCCGATATAACCCGTCACAATAGGGATATTATCAGAAAATTGAGTCAGTTTAGATATGTTTTTGGTTGATTTTTTAAAATCTATTTTAGCCGATAAAAAATTAGAGTCTGTCTTAATGATATTACTTGCATTGACATAAACAGAACCTATTCCGACACTTCTCAAAGAAGCTGAAACGATAAAACAAGAGAATCTTTCACCGTAAGAAACCAAAGTAGCAAGAGATTTATCTGGCACATCACCCAAAAGAAAAATACCTTTTAATAGATTTTTAATGACATCCATTCCTTCATTAATTTCCTCAATCAATCTTTCTTTATCGTTGGTAGTGATTAGTTCATCAGCAATTGATAAGTGATTGTTGACTAATTCTTGAAGCTTTTTCTTATAGCTATTGTCAGCCTTCTCGGCAAGTTTGCTAATTCTAATCAACTCATCGGTAACACCTTTAAATGCAGAACAAATCACTATCACTTTGTCATGTTTTTCTTTACGACCTTGAATGATTTTGATAACATTTCTTATTCTCTCAGGGTTGGCTATTGATGAGCCACCAAATTTCATTATTAGCATACAACAATTATAATAAATAAGTAGGCAAAAGTAGCTAATGAAAGAATGAAACTGAAAAAAATTAGATAATATGTATCTTCACCTAATAAAACTTTAAAGTATCGTGAAAATCCTAAGGTTGCTTTATAGCATTTATGCTGTTATCATCATTTTTTTGTTGTTTATTCCGGCTATCCCTATTTATGTCATTATCAAGGTCTTTGTCAGTTATCCCCAACAACAATATTGGGTACACAAAGTCAATAGGATCATCTTTTTAGTCTGGTCTTCTTTGGTAGCCATCAGATATGATATTAAAGGAGTAGAAAACATAGACTTTCATCAAAATTACATAGCGATTTGCAATCATAGCAATTTGGGAGATTTACTTGCATCAGCTTATGGTATTCAAGTGCCTAGCAAACCTTTGGTCAAAAAAGAGCTTTTAAAAGTTCCGATCTTTGGTCAGCTTTTTGCAATGGCATCCGTGCCTGTTGACAGAAAAGACCATGATGCAAGGAAGAAAAGCATGGAGAGAATGGAATCCGAATTAAATCAAAAAATATCTTTAATTATCTTTCCCGAAGGAACAAGAAATAAAACTAATAATCCTTTGAAAGAATTTTACAATGGTGCTTTTCAACTTTCTTTAAATACCGGAGTACCCATTTTACCGGTCATCTTCACAAATATGAGAGGATTTAGTGATACAAATTCGTTGTTGATTCAACCTTGGAAGATAGAAGTGATACATTTAACACCTATCTATCCACAAGGTTATAGCAATGTGGAAGAATATAAAGATGCCGTTTTCAAAATGATGTGGAACAGTCTTGTAGATAATAGTGATTTGTACAAAAGTTTTGAAAAGCTATAAGACCGGACATCCGATACGATTCCCGTTTCCACTTGCTTTTCTTCTATCTGAATTCCAAAAGCCGGTATAAATCAGGGACAACTCATGTCCTCCGTTTCCTCTACTTGCTCTTTTTAGGGATGAGATATTAGCATCAAAATTATAAGTGAGGGCAAAGTTACCATATTCAGCTCTTCCGACCGGAATGATTGCATCTTGCATGCGGTACCAAAGTCCCACTCCTAATTTGAATTTTTCATCCGCTTTCTTGTTAGGAGAAAAATCATATCGTCCTAAAAAGCCTACCAAAAATTCCTGAAAAGGACCTTGATTTTGATACATTGTGCTTGCAGAAATGTCTATGTTTTGATTGACATTAAAGTTAAGCCCCATTTGCCCGACATATCTGACATAGAGTTCATCCGTATTCCCTGTAAAAAAGCTCTGGTTGGGTTTTAATAGATTTAAAGCACTTCCACCTATATAAAAGTTTACGTTTTCACTCGGTTCTGCATACCATAACATTCCCACTCCTACCGAAACTCTCCAATAGTTATCATTACCGACAACATCATCGAACCCACTATTATTTATTTGGTTTTCAAAAATAGCATTGGACATATTAATGGAACGATTTGTTGTGTTCATTTGAAACCCGGCAGACAAATTATTGGCAAAATTCAAGCCCAAACGTTGGGTGTACCCTAAGCTCAACAAGAGTTGATTTGTATTGAGATTCAAATCACCGGCCTGATCACTATAAAACTGTACACCTACACCAAATCCTGACCCTCTAAATTTCTCTTTGAGAATAGAAAAATCCGCTCCACCTCCTATTGTTCTGTATGCGTTAAACGGAGCTACCCATTGGCTCTTATAGTTTGCATTGACTCTTACATCTCCATTAAAATAACCTGTGAAAGCAGGGTTATACAATTGTGGTGCAGAATAATATTGTGAAAATCTAATGTCTTGGGCATGAGATAGTGAGAAACACGAAAGCACAAAAATTGAAAGCAATATAAGGTATCTCATTATCTAAGTAGCGTTATATTTCCTGTTAATAAAATCGGTGTCCCATTCACACATTCAGCATCCAAGTAATAGACATAGACACCCGTATTAAGAGGTTTCCCATTATATGTTCCATCCCATTTATCTCTCATATTGGCAGATTCATAAACTAACTCGCCTGTCCTTGAAAATATTTTTAAACTATTTAAACGGATTTTATCATTGTTCTCAATTGAAAAGACATCGTTGAGTCCATCACTATTAGGAGTAAAAACGTTAGGAATCTTTACCAAATCACTATTACAAACTGCACTTACATCCACTGTCACACTTTCTGAAACTGCACAGCCCTCTTTTTCAACCGTGACAGTATATTCAGTTGTAGATTGTGGTCTAAAATATCCAAAAGGACAATTTTTACAACCTACATCGGGCTGTGGAGTCCAAGTATAATTTACTCCGGGGTCTGAATTAGCTTGTATCCTCACCTCTTGCCCTTTGACAATAGGTTCAGGCGTATCAATAGAAAGAGAAGGATAATTTTTTACTCTAACGGTTGTAGGTGCAACAAAATCCTTGCAAGCACCATTTTTTATTCTAATAATGTAAGTAGAGGTTTGATTAGGTAATACATCAAAATCTTTACTCGAACCTATAAGTGTACCATTCAATGTCCATTCATAATCAAATTTCCCTGAATTGATGTTATCGTGTTTCACCCATAGATGGGCCATATCTCCGATACAGACAGAAGTATCATTCAAAGCTGTTCCTGAAAAGGCATCCAAGACTCTAACAAACACTGTCTTATCCGTATAACAAGTAGGACTGACAAAGCCCCTCACCTTATAAAGTGTATTTTGCAAAGGGAATGCCAGTGGATTTAAAATATCCGTCTGACTTAAAGAGCCGGATTGTCCCCATTCAGCATAGTGTACTCTACTGGCTTTTAACTGAATAGTATCTCCTTTACAAATTAACAAACTATCTTTTACTCTCAAAGGGGCATAAGCAAAAACTCTTGCAGTATCATAAGCCACTCCAATACATCCAATAGAATCTTCAACAGTCAAAGTGATATAAATATTTGTTGAATCATCCGTTTTAAAAGTCCTTGTAAACGTGCTATCCTTAGAAGTGAAACCGTCAGAGAAACTCCACGTTCTATTTTTATACGGGATATTCTCAGTAAATACCGAAGAATCTGAAAATACTAAATTTTGGTCACTACACACAATTCCGGGGGACAAAACAGTTTTTGCATTCGGTCCTCCGATTTTAATCTCATCACCGATCACTGTCACGACACAACCCAATCCATCATCTACTGTTACACTTGGGATATAGATACCCGGTTTTTCATAAACGTGCTTGATTTCAAAATCTTCATTATCTTCAAAAAAACCTTCACCATCTCCAAAATCCCAAAAACTGGCTTTAGAGTTTTTTGTATTTGCAGAAAACACAACTTCTGTGGGTGCGCAAGAAGATTTTATTGAAGATTTAAAACTACCTTCAGGTCCCTCTATCTGCACTAGTTTTTTCTTCACTATTGTATCACCACATCCTCTAAAATCTTCTAAGATAAGTGATACATCATATTCACCTGCTTTATTGTATATATTTCTTGGACTTTTATTTGTATCAGACACAATCACGCCATCTCCAAAATCCCAAAGAGTTTGTCTGTATTCGATATCTCCCGGTATTACTTGAAATTCGACAATCAATTCAGGGCAATATTTAAAAGTAGGTGATGCCGTAAAATCATAATCAAAGTCTTGGATAGTCACAGCATTGCTCATTAACTTCTCACTAATACAATTATTAGCATCAGTTATTTTTAGATGTATATCATACGTACCCTCATTTTTATAATTGTGCTGAGGGAATCTACTAGTATCTATAGGAGTCCCATCACCAAAATTCCATTCATACAATAGACCTACACCTGTAGAAAAGTTTGTCGGTTTAAATGCATTTCCCGTACAAAACGATTTAGAGGGAACTTCAAACTCTGCAAAAGGTCTTGCTACAATTAAATCGTTAGTGACAGTATCGCTACAGCCAAAATCATCTGTAACTATATGTTGTATAGGTAGAATTGCATACTCATTAAATGTCCGTGTGAATTTACTATCTGTTACGCCTATAGAACTATCTTTAATCGCCCATCTATACTTCACAATATTAGATAATAAAGATTTCGAAGTATCCTCAAAAGTGACACTAATTGGAGAACACCCCCCCAAAGGATTAAATTTAAAACCGGCTTCCGGCTTAATGACTTTAATCAGATTATCATAAACCCTAGTATAACGACACCCATCATAGACTATTCTTAACGAAAGATCATAGATGCCCGCACTGTCAATCACAAACTGTCCTTTCTTTATATTTTTAACTATCAAACTATCTCCTATCATCCAATAAGTATTAGATGATATCGCCGGCGAATTTAGCTCAAATGTCAAGGGTGCACACCCTTGTATAGGTGCAATATTATAGTTATCCAATTCACTCTTGTTAATAGTAATCGCTTTTGTTATCTCATCTTTACAACCAGTTGTTTTATTATATACTTTTAAAGTAACACTTTTAGTACCAAAGCTTTGGAAGTCATGAGTAACTGTTTTATTGTCATTACGTATATCTCCACTTCCAAAATTCCATGTGGACTCTACTGTATTATTATCATTATTTCTGAAAGTAACTTCTGTTCCACTACACTTATTTGTGACTACAAAGTTAGCAGCAGTGGGTTTTACAGTCACATTACCATAATTAATAGTTGAGACACATCCACTTTTTGTTATATTAAGAGAGATATTAAATGTCCCTGAAGAAGAAAACTTGTGCTTAAATGTTCTACTTTTATAGATGGTATCATTCCCAATTTTCCATTCATATTCTGCTCCAGCAATTGCATCAACCTGCCCTGTCAGATTTTGATTGGGACAAATACTGTTTGAAGATATACCGCCATTGATATTAGAGACCTTGCTTCCTACCGAGATCGTTTTCTTCAAAGTCAATTCGTCACAACCCTCCTTAAAACTCACTTTCGCAGTGACAACATAATTGCCTTCACTATTAAAAGTCTGTTGAGGAGGAGTCACTCCATTATAGGTATTTCCATTTCCAAAATCCCATTTTATAGAACTCACTGTAAATCCATTTAATGAATTGACTTGAAAATTAGACTTTAATGGGCTACATCCATTATCATTAGTGGAAATCATCTCAGCCTGTGGAGAAACTATACTTATGTAACTAAACTTGGTTTTAGTACTGCTACAACCATAGTCTCCTTTTGATGTTAGAGATACCAAATAAATTGCTGGCTTATTATATGTATAAATAGGGTCTTGAATATTACTATTACCTGCTCCGGAGCCAAAATTCCATAGATAGCTATCCGCATATTTTGATAAGTTTTGGAAAGAGACTTGGAAGGGAACTTTACATCCTAAGGTATCATTCGTTTTAAAATCTGCGATAGGTTTCCTTCCGACATAAACGTTACGAGTACTAGAAATTGTGCATCCAAATTGCGATGTAGCTTCCAACTTTATCTGAAACACCCCTATTTCCTTTGTCGAAATAGTCATCTTTTTCATATCTGGATTCAATTTCGGATCTATTGTCCATTTTAAAGATCTATACAAAGAGCTAATATTAGGAGAAAAGATTGCCCCCAAAGAATCACACCCTAAAGTATCAGACAATCCAATTTTTACACTAAAATTTTCATCCACTATCATATTTGACTTAGAAACTTCCGAAGTACATCCTCTAAAATCTGTTGCTTTAAGACTCATCGTATAAGTTCCTTCCTTGGTATAACTATGTTTGGGATTTACATCTGTGGAAGATTTCCCATCGCCAAAATTCCAATTAAATTTATATGAAGTCAAAGAATCAGATTGATTGGTAAAGCTCACTTCTACCGGCAAATTACATTGTGTAGAATTATTAAAATCAAAAGCCACTTTAGGTATAGGAAAAACCTCAATTGCAGACGATACCACTTTATTGGACTTACAACCACTTTGATCTTCGACAATTAGCGATATTTCTCTAATACCGGAAGTGTTAAAAGTAGTAGTATGATTAGCAATATTTCCATCCAAGACCTTCCCGTTACCCAATCCCCATGTTCTTTTAACAATCGAACCACTACCCATGATACTTTTATCTTGAAAATTCACCTCTAATGGAGGACATCCTTGGTTCTTGTCAAATTGAAAATCGGCAACAGGTGATTTATTTACCTTTACATTCTTTGTGATAATTGTAGGCACACCATCTTTGTATGCAGTCATTTTTATATTAAAGATTCCTCCTTCATTATAAACAACAAATGTTTTATTACCTTTCTTGGTAGTACCATTGCCAAAATTCCAAATTGTACTATCCGCTTGAATGTTCTTTACTTCCACTCCCACATTTAGAGGGGTACATCCTTCCTGAACACTCAAAGAGAAATCAACCTGAGCATAAATAGAATTTATTATTAAAAAAGTAAGGAAAAATAATACTCCTTTCATATATTTATTAAAACTTGCAATTTCTTAGAAAGATAACAAAATTAGCCAAACTTATTTTTTATCCGAAGAATTATTGCTAAATAACAATAAATTAAATATATAGAATGACTAAACCCAATATACAAGAATGGGGCATTATCTCTTTAAGTGTCATATCTGTCAGAAAGGATTTTGCCCACACATCTGAAATGGTGACACAAGCGCTCTATGGTGAAATGTATAAAATTATAGAAGCAAATCATGAATGGACAAAAATACAATTACAACAAGATAACTATATTGGTTGGATTCCAAATACGCAAGTCAAAAAAATAAAAACGGATGATTTTGTCAAATTCAAAATATTAGCGAATCACTCTACGAATGCGTGTACCGATAATTTTACAATCAATCTACCGATAGGTAGTGTTCTTTGGCAAAATGTACAATCAGATTCTTTTTTCTCTTCAATAAAATATATACAAACCAATGTACTTTCCATCCCTAAAAATTTAAGTCTAAATTTCAAGATCGTACAAACTGCAAAAACTTTTTTAAATGCGCCTTATTTATGGGGCGGCAAGACTATTTTTGGCATCGACTGCTCCGGTCTCAGTCAGATTTCTTATCGGGTAAATGGCATTCAATTACCCCGTGATGCTTATCTACAAGCTGAGTTAGGAGATGAGGTCAAATTATCCGATTGCAAAGAAGGTGACTTAGCATTCTTCAATAATGAAAAAGATAGAATTACCCATGTCGGCATCATCTATTCAAATGAAAACAATACAGTTAAAATTATCCATTCGAGTGGAAAAGTCAAAATAGACATCTTAGATGAAAAAGGTATCTTCATAGAAGAAACCAAACAATATACTCATGTTCTAAAAGTAATAAAACGAATCATTTAGTGAGCTTGTTTATTCTAAAATCATATACCTTCTTCGCTCTACTGATAAGATTTTCCAATTGATCCAAGGGATAGATAGTTGCTGCATCTGACAATGATTTTACAGGTGTAGGATGCGTTTCTATAAAAAGTCCGTCCGCCCCTATTGCCATTGCTGCATCACAAAGTGGAACTATCATTTCACGCACTCCACCACTCTTCCCTATCCCTCTTCCCGGCTGTTGTACAGAATGTGTTGCATCATAAATCACCGGCACTCCAAAAGTCTTCATCTGTGGTATATTTCTCACATCCACTACTAAATCATCATAACCGAAAAAGCTTCCTCTTTCAGTCACCATTCCCTTTTTATTCCCGATGCCTTGTATTTTTTCTATTGCAAATTTCATAGTTTCTGTTGATGCAAACTGACCTTTTTTGATGTTAACAGGTTTCATAGTTTCTGCGGCTGCTTGTATCAATTCTGTCTGTCTGCACAAAAAAGCCGGAATCTGTATAATGTCAATATTTTCAATCAGCACAATATCTTTTACTTCGTGAATATCCGTCAAAAGTGGCAATGCCGTCTGAGCTTTCACTTTCTCCAAAATTCGGATTGCTTTTTCATCTCCTATGCCCGAGAAAGAGTTAACAGAAGTACGATTAGCCTTTCTAAATGAAGCTTTAAAAATGATAGGTATCTGCAAGTTTTCTTTTATTTCCAAAAGTTTATCTGCTATCTGCAAACAATTAGTTTCCGATTCTACGACACAAGGTCCGGTAATCACAAAAAAACTTCCTTTTATATCTTTTTCAAAATTCATCAATAATCGTATTTGTCTTTCCAATTCGTTTTTAGATAACGCCTCAATTCATTTTCTCTTGCATTATCTTGAGGATCAAAAATCTTTTGGCTTGAAATTTCTTTAGGTAAAAATTCTTGTTCGACGAAATGTCCCGGAAAATCATGTGCGTATAAATAGTTTTTACCGTAATCTAAATCTTTCATCAATTTAGTAGGAGCATTTCTCAAATGTAAAGGTACTGCAAGATGTACAGTATTTTTGGCAAGTAGTATCGCTTTATCAATCGCTAAATAAGCAGAATTACTCTTTGGACTGGAGGCGAGATAAGTCACCGTCTGTCCCAAAATGATTCTACATTCCGGCATACCTATCACCTCGCAAGCTTTAAAACACGATTCCGCCAGTAAAAGCCCATTGGGATTGGCAAGGCCTACATCTTCCGAAGCAAAAATTAGAATTCTGCGAGCAATAAATTTTGGATCTTCTCCTGCTACTAACATTCTCCCTAACCAATACAAAGCGGCATTGGGATCACTGCCTCTCATCGATTTTATAAAAGCTGAAATGATATCGTAATGCTGTTCGCCATTTTTGTCGTAACGAGCCAAATTATCTTGCAAGACCTGATGTACTAATTCATTGCTGATGACATGGTCTCCATCTTTTAGATTTTCAACCACAATTTCTAAAAGATTTAAAAGTTTTCTCGCATCTCCACCTGAATATAAAAATAAAGCATCTGCTTCTTTCACCTCAATATTTAAGGTTTTTAGATATTCATCTTTTACCAAAGCCCTATTGAATACCTCTTGCAACTCGTGCTTAGCAAGTGATTCCAAAATATACACCTGACATCTTGAAAGCAAAGCCGAGATCACTTCAAAAGAAGGATTTTCGGTCGTCGCACCTATCAAGACGATGCTACCTTCTTCCACCGCTCCCAACAAGGCATCCTGTTGAGATTTGCTAAAACGATGTATCTCATCAATAAACAAGACTGCTGTTCCAAACATTCTCGCTTGTTCTATGACAGCTCTTACTTCTTTCACGCCAGCTTGCACCGCACTCAGAGATTCAAAAGAAAGTCCACTCGTACCCGCCAAAATTCTAGCGAGAGTAGTTTTACCCACTCCCGGTGGTCCCCAAAGTATGATACTTCGCAGTTTTTGATTTTCAGCCATCACCCTCAAAGGCATACCTTCTCCTATCAAATGTGTCTGTCCTATAACATCTTCAAGTGATTCGGGTCTAATTCTTTCGGCAAGTGGTCTTTTCACGACTCTAATATAAAGTCTTAATTAAGAATTATTAGTGTAGATAGAGAATCTATTTATAGTAGGTAACTTTGAGCGATGTATTTTTTGTTAAGATTTTTTCTTTTTAGACTTTCAGCTGAAAAAGCACATCACCTAACCTTAAAATTATTAAAGTGGGTGGTAAAAATTCCTGGAAATATCCGGTTTATGAGAAAAACATACATCCTTCAAGACAAAAAATTAGAACGTAATCTTTGGGGACTTCATTTTAAAAGCCCTGTCGGATTAGCGGCGGGTCTCGATAAAAACGCAGAAGCATTTTCAGAATTATCACATTTCGGTTTCGGTTTTGTAGAGATAGGAACTGTCACACCATTACCACAAGACGGCAATCCTCAGCCACGACTTTTCAGAGTGGTACAAGACAAAGCGATTATCAACCGCATGGGTTTTAACAATGTAGGTCTGCAACAGGTAATAGAAAACATCAAAGAAGGAAGACAAAAGAAAGGTGGAAATATTATTTTGGGTGGAAATTTAGGTCGAAATAAAATCACCTCTAATGACAATGCCGTCAAAGATTATATTACGGGATTAAAGGGCTTGTATCCTTATGTAGATTATTTCGTGGTCAATGTTAGTTCGCCTAACACTCCTAATCTCAGAGAATTACAGGAAAAAGAACCTTTGACAAAATTGCTTTTGGAGTTAAAAAAAGTCATCAACAGTATGCCACGTAAAAAGCCTATTCTTTTAAAGATTGCGCCGGATTTGACAAAAGAGCAGTTGGACGATATTGTAGAAATTCTTGAAACAACTGACACGGATGGAATCATTGCTACCAATACGACAATTACAAGAGATGGACTAACCCTTTCTAAAGAGAAAATCAAAGCAATAGGTGCAGGCGGATTGAGTGGTCAGCCACTGACTGATAAGTCAACAGAAATCATTAAGTATCTTGCTTCACGAACCAAAAGACCTATCATCGCAGTCGGTGGAATCATGAATGCAAAGGATGCGGTTGAAAAGCTGAAAGCTGGTGCCAGTTTAGTTCAAATTTATACAGGATTTGTCTATAATGGCCCCAAATTAGTAGCTGACATCAATCAGGCAATTATTGCAAGCACTTCAATATAAGGGAGAAATACTCATCATTACAAGAGGTTTCAATAAAGAGACACATCCGATTAATGTTTAGCATCATCGCTCATTTTTCCGGTGGCAATACTATTGTTGATTTCAAAACCGAGAAGCAAGACGATACTACTAAAATACACAAACAACATACAAACTATAACAATGCCTAAAGAACCGTAAAAGTGATTAAAGTTGGACAAAAGTCGGAAGTAAAATTTTAGCAAATTTGAAAGAATGATTAGAGAGACCGTCGAAAAAATAGCTCCGGTAGAAAAATATCTAAACTTTTTCTTGATAGCAGGTGCATAGTAATAAATCATGGCAATGGCATTCAAAAACAAAAATGCAACCAATATATATTTGGCCACGATAACTAACCAATATGTGTAGTAATTAAACAACTCATAATGCATTAAGATTTCCTTAATCGTTCTTTCACCAAGGATGACCAAAGAGATAGAAACCAATAGTAAAAAGCTCAATAAAGAAAGAATTTTTAAAGAGACCAATTGTCTTTGGATAAAGTTTCTGTTTTTATAAAAATCACTTGTTTTGTCAAATGATTTAAACATAGAAGTCAATCCTGTACTCGAAAAAATGAATGCCATCAAGAAGTTAAAGATGGTGAGTCCTCCTCTCTGATTACTGACAATATCTGAGATTGTTGTTTCTAAAATTCTAAAAACAGCCTCCGGCAAAAGATTGTTTAATAGGTTTAAAAGGAATGTATCGTAATTATCTACCGGTAAGTAAGGGATCAACGAAAAGAAAAAAGTAATAGTTGGAAACAAGGCTATAAAAAAGAAGAAAGACATAGATGACGCTCTGATAATCAAATCATCATTTTTCAATTCTAACATGACACCTCTCACGACACTTCCTATTGTCACACCTTGTAAACCGGGAGCCGACTTTTCCGATATTTTTTTCTTTTGAGTCATTTATCTATATACTCCTTGCTTGTTTAGTTCGTTTTGATATATCCTCGCATTTTTTAAATGCGCTGTATATGATGAAGTAAACACATGCCTATTTTCACCAAAAACAGCACAAAAATAAAGATAATTACTTGATGTAGCATTTAAAACTCCATTTACCACATCCAATTCTGGCAGACAAATAGGTCCCGGAGGCAATCCGATATATTTATATGTATTATATGGAGAGTCTATCTCCAAATCCTTTTTCAGTATTCTTTTAATAGCAATATCATTCAAGGCAAACTTGACGGTAGGATCGGCCTGTAAAGGCATTCCTATCTTTAATCTATTGAGATAAACGGATGCTACATTAGCATATTCTGGTCGAAAATTTGTTTCCCTTTGAACAATAGAGGCCAAAACAACCACTTGCTGAGGAGTCAGATTGATTTTTTTTGCCTGCTCTTTCTTACTTTCATTCCAAAAAGTATCATATTCTTTTTTCATCCTTTGGGCTAAAGCTTCTTGATCGGTATTCCAATAAATTTGATAAGAATTAGACAAAAACATGGCCCAAAAATTTTCAATATCAAATCCAAAACTTTCAGCAATACTATCATTTTTAATAAAAGTCATCCACTCCGTAGAGTCAATATCTAATTTTGAAGAAATTCTGGAAGCCAAATCCTCTGGAAAATTAATATTGTTAATGACAAGATTGACTGCATCTTGATGTCCGGATCTCAGTTTTCTCACAAAATTCACAGCCGACATTTCTTTATTAAAGACATATCTTCCCGAACGAATATTTTTATCATATTTTAATAACTTAACAGTACGAAATATCCATTGCTTGTGTAAGATTCCACCAGAATTGATGATTTGGTTTTCAACACTTTGCCAAGTATCTCCTTTTCGGATTTTTAGCTCCACATTCTGCGAGGTATCTATCACATTTTCTTGAAACAGACAATAGTATGCCAGCCCTATACCTGCAAAAGCAACCAAAAACAATATTATAAATATCTTTTTCAAACAGATGAAGTTTAAACAAATATAGAGGTATAAATCGTACTAAAAAGAGAAGTATCAGATATTTTATGAAGTACAGCTCATAAACATCTTCATTTCAATATAACAAAATTCATCAAAGCTTTATAAAACTTAGATAATAAGTTAATTTCAATCTTAGTATATTCGTGACTCTAAAATAAATGACTGATGTACAGAACTCATAATTGTGGTGAATTGAGAATCCAAGATATTGATATAGAAGTGACTCTTGCTGGATGGGTGCAAAGGACACGTGAGTTTGGAGGGTTGACTTTTGTAGATTTGAGAGATAGATATGGCATCACTCAAATTGTCATCAATATGGATACACATGCAGATTTATGTAAGCAAGCTAGAAGTTTAAATAGAGAAGATGTGATTCAGATAAAAGGAAATATTGTAGAACGTTCTAATAAAAATAAAAATATTCCAACAGGTGAAATTGAAATCATAGCAGAAACATTAACAATACTCTCCTCATCAAAAACACCACCTTTTACGATAGAAAATGAAACGGATGGTGGAGAAGAATTGCGTATGCAATATCGTTATCTCGACCTGAGACGTGAGCCTGTCAAAGAAAAAATCATCATGCGTCACAAAGTAGGCACTGTCGTCAGAAACTACCTAAATCAGGCTGGTTTTTTGGATATAGAAACGCCATTTTTGATTAAAAGCACACCAGAGGGAGCTCGGGATTTCGTTGTACCTTCACGTATCAATCAAGGTCAATTTTATGCCTTACCTCAATCGCCCCAAACTTTCAAACAGCTTTTGATGATTTCGGGTTTTGACAAGTATTATCAGATTGTACGTTGTTTTAGAGACGAAGATTTGAGAGCAGACAG
>JAMLHH010000032.1 GCA_023957215.1 Chitinophagales bacterium | reverse complement strand
GCCTCGCAGTCCTTTTATTTTAAAGGGATTGCAGAGGTTTTTGTTTTTCCGTTGCGATTATTGGGAGCATACAAAGTGTACAAGGAATTAGAACGTTATCTTAAAAATAAGAAAGTGGATTTATCTCCAGAAAAAGTCATTGAAATTCTACAAAACATTTATCAAATTGAGGTATGCCTACCTAATACTAATGAACTGTACACAAGAGTCCTATTACTAACGGACGAACAGAAAAATATTGCAAAAATCTTCGGTTTTTGACTTGGGTGTCCCAGTGCGGAACTCAGGAAAAAGGTGTTTCAGGTTCCCAACTTTTTGTAAAAGATTAGAGATCAACGGGAGTGTATTGACATTTCAGAAGTGAAATATCAGCACATTGGCACATTGATATATTCATCTCATTATCCCACTACAGTCATAGTCTAATGATTCGCACCTTGATATTTCGCATCTCGACAAGTTCGATGACCGGCCTCAATATCCGGTGCTGCATTGATACATTGATACATCCTTACAGTCTCATCGTCACATTCAATAAGAAGTTTGTCAAAGCCTGTGGAAATAAAAAGTTTTCAGTGATGGCTTGTCCTCCACTAAAATAGGAATAAGTGTAACCATTAGCAGAATATTTCTTGTAAGTAATATTATTGACCAAAAGTCCAAACTTCATTTCTTCAAAAAACTTTTGTCTGAGTGTGTATCGAATACTAAAGTCCAAAGTGGAATATCTATCCAATGCTCTTTTATTGTCAGATGTATTGTCTAAGTATTGCTTACCTACAAATTTGGAAATCAAACTCAATTGAAAATCTTTAACTGGTTCGTAAGTTATTACGGCACTACTGACAACACTTGGCGAAAGTGCAATATTGGAATTTTTGTGTACAAAACTTATTTGTCCACCTTGATCATAGTCGTCGATATACTCAGTAAAAACAGGTATTTTATTTCTACTGATACTGACATTTCCATTGAGTTGTAGTTGTTTTGTGAGGCTAACTCCTACTTCTAACTCCACTCCCATACGATATGACTTTTTTACATTGGTACGATTGTAATCACCATTATCATTGATTTTCCCGTCCAGAATCAATTGGTTTTGATAATACATCATGTAATAAGTGGCATTTAGATAAGCTTTATTAGTTTTAAATACATAACCTAATTCTATATCATGCATTCTTTCAGGCAAAGGTGTTTGTGTGACAGTTCCATCCGTAAAATCACTTCTGACAGGTTCTCTATTAGAGATGCCATAAGTTAGATAGACCTTTTGTCTGTCGTTAATCTGTTGATTGACACCCATTTTGGGATTAAAAAAGTGGTAATTGACTATTCTATCTACTGAGAAAAAATTATTGTACTGTACTTTTTCACCACTCAATGCATAATGCAAATAACGATATTGCAAGTCTATAAAAAGCCGAGTTTTATTTAAAGTATAATTAAGTTTAGCATAGTTATTGATTTCAGATTTTATACCACTGTTAAAATAATATCTTTCATTATCTACCATTTGGGTGGCTACTCTTGCCCAAATGATATTGCCAAAGTGATTACCTAAATACTTATTGAGACCACCTCCGTAAGTAAAGTTCAAATTTTTATTTTTGTAATTAACCGCATAGACTGCACCAAAGAAATCATTATCCATCTGTCTTCTTCGGATAATATCCGAACTGTAAACAGTATCATGAACTATCACTGCCGGCGGTAAATTATAATTGGCAAATTCATCATCTGTTTTGTATTCTTCATAATATCCTTTCCCTTTTGTGTAATGCAAAGATAATTGCGCATTCCATTGATTATTAAACTGATGAGAAATGTGTAATTGATAATGGTTTTGCATGTAATTGTCCACCTGATTTTTATAGGTATATTCATTGTATGTTCTCCCCGATTCCAATAATCGTTTAGCATCTTCACCACTGATACCATTTCTTTCTATATATTCATGTATGCCTTGAATATTTTGTTTTGCTACACTTTCGGGTGCGCCATTCCAAGCTTGATAAGTCACTTCTTTTCCACTAAAGATATTTACTCTTACACTCGTTTTTTTACCATAATAAGATGCATTAACAGCAAGAGATTTTAAATCAGAACTTGCTCTATCTATATATCCATCGGAAGAAATTTTTGACAATCTGACATCAGCAGAAAATTTACCTAATAATCCTGTTCCTGCCGTCAATGTATTTTTCCATGTATTGTATGAACCATAGGTTGAAGAAATTTCAGCATAAGCTTCCGGTTGATATTCATTGGTTTGGATATTGACGCTCGCACCAAAAGCGGCAGCTCCGTTAGTGGATGTACCGACACCTCTTTGAATCTGTAAATTATTGACCGATGAGGCCAAATCCGGTAAATTGACGAGATAAGTCTCATGGCTTTCAGGGTTATTTAGAGGAATACCATTGATGGTCACATTGGTACGTGTATTGTCTATACCTCTGATTTTCATTTGAGTATAGCCAATTCCTGCACCGGCATCAGAAGATGTCACCATAGAAGGAGTCTGATTAAGCAAAATGGTTAAATCTTGTCCATAGTTTTGTTTTTGTATCGTTTCCTTATCCAAATCAGTGAAAGTTCCCGGCGTCGAAGATTGTGCTTTGATTCCTTCTACTATAATTTCATCCGTAATAAACAAAGTAGGTTTCAGCCGGAAATCCTTCGCAATAGGTTCACTTTTTATTTCAATGCTATCAGAAAGTGTTTCGTAGGTAAATGCTTGAACGACGACTATATATTTTCCTTCGCGGATATCTTTTATTTCATAATACCCATTTACATCGCTATAAGCTACTTTTTTTGTTGATTCTAATCGAATACTCGCACCTTGGATTTCAATACCCTCGACAGAGAGTATTTGACCACTCATAGTAACATTCGACCATACATTTGAAAGAGGGAATAAGACCCAAAGTCCTACAAAAAATAAAATTCTTGTTTTCATTATAACATTATAATCATCCAACAAGAACAAAGGGTTCATCCTTGTACTAAAATAAATCCGGTCACATTTTCCCTTCGTAAGTATTAACTTCATCAGGTTCAATGGGTATAATCTCAGCCCTAAAAATTCAAGGCACCCCTATGAGACGTGACAAAGCTATACTTTATTTTCTATATTCGCAATAGAAATGCTAAAATGAAAAATCAGATTCACCAATTACTCAATTACGGTAAACATCCGGAATACGGTAGATACAAAAATCTCATTACCTCTCCTATTACTTCTTTTTGGGATGCAGAAGGTCTGCCATGGATGAAAAAAAGAAGGACTCAACGAAAAACATGGATTTTTTACGGCATTTATACAGAGCATCTTTTTGCAGGCTTGGCCATCGTCGATGCAGGAATGGTCGCTAATGCTTTTGCTTATTTCTTTGTTCCATCTGAAAATTTATTCATCGAAGATAAACTCACATTGCCGATGGGTTTCGGGACAAAATTTGACCCCACTCTGACGGACGAATGGAAATTGGGGAAGTATGGTATCCAAACTACTAATCAGCTAATGAGTTTAAATTACAAAGGCAGTAAATTCAAACTTGAAATCACCGCTCAATTAGAAGACAATGGTGTCAGTATCGTAGCTCCCTCGGAAAATGACCGCCCCTTTAACTTTACCTACAAAGATTTACCGATACAATCACAGGTAAAAGTGAGCTATAATGACAAAACTTATCAGCAAGAAGGAAGGATAGGCGCAATCGACTTCACTAAAGGATATCCACCAAGAAAGACCACTTGGAACTGGTCAAGCTTGATTGGCAAAACCCAATCTGGCAGAGAGATAGCCGTCAATTTAGTGGATCATTTCAACAACAATTTAGAAAATATCCTTTGGTTAGACAAAGAACGCATCGTCATTTCTGATGTGATATTCAAGCATGGGGAAAACTTGAGGAAAGATGATTGGCAAATCCGTTCCAAGGACGGCATACTCGAACTTACTCTATATCCTTATGGTATGCGGGCTGAGAATATCAATGTAGCCGTGATGAAAAGTTCTTTCACCCAACCTTTTGGCAAGTATGAGGGCATTGTCACCATCAATGGCAATAGCGAGAACTTTACCGCTTGGGGTGTAGCAGAAGAGCATTTTGCTTTGTGGTAATTTTTCGAATCAATGTACCGATGTAGCAATGTACCGATGTAGCAATTACTTATCTTATTATACCTTAGAAATAAAAAAGCCATTCATTCAGAACGGCTTTTATCTTGCAGTAAATCAATAGTTTATTTCAGCTCCTTAGAGGACAAACCCAAAGTTCTACGAGCTACAATCAATTGTTGTATCTGTTGTGTTCCTTCAAAGATATCCAAGATTTTAGAGTCTCTTGCCCATTTTTCCAATAGATAAGCTTCAGAATATCCCATACTACTACAAAGCTCTACACATTTTAAAGTGATGGCGCTCCCTACTCTTCCGGCTTTTGCTTTAGAAATTGAAGCCTCGGTAGAGTTAGGAATACGGTTATCTGCCATCCAAGCAGCTTTGATAGCCAATAATCTGGCAGCTTCATAGTCTGCTTCCATTTTCACAATCTCGGCTTCTACGGCTTTTAAATTATTGGCAGGCGATGTATAGTTGATATTGATTTTTTCTTTCAATAATTCTTTGGTCAATTCAATAGCAGCTTCTGCCACGCCTACTGCCATTGCTGCCACATAAGGTCTGGTGTTGTCAAAAGTTTCCATGACACCTGCAAAACCTTTCTTAACATCTACTTCCGGCGATCCCAATAAGTTAGCGGCAGGAACTCTACAATCTGTAAATGAAATAGCGGCTGTATCGGATGCACGAATACCCATTTTGGTTTCCAAACGTACCAATTCCATTCCCGGTGTTCCTCTTTCAACTACAAAAGATTTGATAGCTGCACGTCCTATTTTTTTGTCCAATGTTGCCCATACGACAATCGCATCTGCTCTTTCGCCGGCAGTGACAAATATTTTATCACCATTCAAAATATAGTGATCACCGTCTTTTCTGGCAGTTGTCTGGATATTTGCAGAATCAGAACCTGTTCCCGGCTCGGTGATGGCCATAGCAGCCCACATTTTACCAAAACGTTTCATTTGTTCATCATTTGCTACGGCAGCAATAGCTGCATTTCCCAAACCTTGTCTTGGGATGGTCAACAACAAACCGACATCGCCGTAACACATGGCCATAATATTTAAAACGCTAGACATATTTCCGCCATTTCTAACACCTAATTCAGCTTGTTTTTTCTCACTGCGATCTCCACTTGCACCGCCAAGGGAATTTCCACCATCAGCCATACCGTCCAAGGCAGATGCCAATAAATCTAATTCTTTGGGATAATCGTGTTCGTGTTCATCATATTTTCTGGAAATTGGTCTAAACACTGTGGTTGCCGCTGTTCTTGCAGCAGTGATAATAGGTTTAAATTTTTTAGGTATTTCGAGATTCATCTTTTTTCTTTTTTAAATTAAATATGCATTCCGTTAAAGTTCCATGATACAGCTCTCAAATCTCTGTACCAACGTTCAGCAGGGAAGTCTCTCATAAATCCGAGACCACCAAAAACCTGTACGCCATCATTACCAATGGTCATCGCTCTTTCTTGACAAGCAACTGCCGCCAAATAAGCTTCTCTTTGGAAAGGTTTGCCTTGCTCTGCCAAACTTGCAGCACGCTGAGTCAATATTTTCATTGCATCTAATTCAATACGGATATTGGCTATCATAAATGCTACTGATTGTCTGTGAGAAATAGGTTCTCCAAAAGCAATACGTTCATTAGCATAAGGAACGGTTTTGTCCAATACCGCACGTGCCGTACCGATTGCAAGTGAACACCAGCCCAATCTTACATAACTAATAAAGGTAGCGTAATCGAAATCTTTATCTCCTAATCTTGCACTTTTTGCAATGGATACATCTTTTAGTTTGACGTTACCGATGGCTGCCGGTCTGAGACCCATCCCGTTTTCAGATTCTACCGAAAGACCTTCAACAGAAGATTCTATGATAAAGATAGCAGGGCCTTCTCCCTCAATATCGGCAGCTATTAAAAACAATTCACTTGAATTGACATTCGGAACAGATGCTTTTGCTCCATTAATGACATAAGTATCACCTTTCTTGACTGCCTTTGTAGAAAGTACAAAAGGATCAAACAATGGACTAGATTCGTTGATAGCGATTGCTGCTCTCAATGGATTTTCCTCATCTAAAAATGCGGAAATATATTGTTCTTGTTGACCGGCAGTACCCCATTGTGTAATAGCATTGAGCGCACTCACCGGTGCTAATAAGGCCAATGCCAATCCCAAGTCACCATAAGCCAATTCTTCTGCAATTATCATTTGCGTGACTGTCGCTTTGTCTTGAAGGACACCTCCAAGAGATTCCGACACTGAATAGAAAGGCAATCCTAAAGCATTAAATTCTTGAACAATATCGTCTGACACTGTACATTCTATATTTAATCTTTCTGCATTGTTTCTCAAAGATTGTTCGGCAAACTGCTTGATGGTTTGTTGAATCATTTCTTGTTCTTCTGTCAGGTTTAAATCAAATAAATCCGATTTTGAGGCATCATTTGCTCTTTCACCTTTATCTTTTTTGGTAGATTTTGGAAAAACTCTGGAAACTTGTTTTGTGATATTACCCGTTTGAACAAGACCTTGATAAGTAATCTTCTCAACGAGTTTTCTCAAGCCTAAGGACTGTCCAACCTTACTGTCCAGCACATTGTTAAAAGCCACAAACGCTTTTGCTAATGGAGTATCGCTCATTTTCTGTAAATTGGTTTTGGTTAAATAAAATATTTGTGTCGAAATATAATGCATACATTGAAATATAATGCATACATCCTTCATTATTTAGTTTAAAGTTAACATTAGTATTTTGATTTATGATAGTTAAAAAGGATTATGTTTTATTTATTTTCTAATCATTCTAAGAATAGGATAGAATAACTGATATTTGTAACTCTCTTAGAGATGGAAAATTCAAAAAAAATATCTTCTTGTGTCATCGTTGCCAATGGTCGTTTCCCCAACCATGAAATACCTTTGACTTTGATGAAAAAAGCAGAATATGTCGTTTGTTGTGATGGTGCAGCCAATGAATATATCCGAAGATATGGAAAGCCCAATGCAATAGTAGGTGACTGCGATTCACTTTCAACAGAAAATCTCAAAAAGTATGTTGACATCATTTTCAAAGACCCCAATCAAGAGACCAACGATTTGACCAAAGCTGTTTTATTCTGTATAGAAAAAGGCATAAAAAAGATATCCATTGTAGGTGGTACGGGACAAAGGGAAGATCACACCTTGGGTAATATTTCTTTACTTTCACAGTATATACAAAGCGTACAGGTCAAAATGTTTACTAATTACGGCATTTTTATACCGATTACATCTTCTACGACCTTCAATAGTGTAAAAGGACAACAAGTTTCCATTTTCAGCATCGATCAAAAAGCTATCTATACAGAAGGTTTACTTTATCCGGTCAAAGAAAGAGTGTTTAAATACTGGTGGGAAGGAACTTTAAATGAATGTTTAGGAAAAAAATTTAGCATACAGACAACAGGTACTGTTATTATTTTTCAAGCTTATCATCCTAATTTTAAAGCGTTTTAATGGATTTATCCTCTATCTCACTTATCATCATTTTACAATGCGTAGGTGTCTTATTCGGCATCTTACAAGTTTGGTACTCCAAAGAAAATCGCCCTATCAATTATCTTTTTGGTATCGTGAGTGTCATTTGTAATATGTATGTGCTTTTTTACTCTAAATTATATGCCGAGACCCTTTTAAATTTTTATTACCTACTAATGAGTTTATATGGTTGGTGGTTTTGGATTTGGGGCAATAAAAATACACGGGAAGAGACACCTATCACCTACTCCAATTCTAAAGATTACCTGATTTCTACGGCTATTGTTTTTGTGGCTTTTTGTCTCTTTTATTTCGGATTGTATCATATTACAGATTCAGACGTTCCGGTTTGGGATGCTTCGGTGGCAGCTTTTGCTTGGGCAGGAATGTGGCTACTCGCCCAACGCAAAATAGAAAACTGGATTGCTTTAAATATCAGCAACGCTTTAGCCATCCCTTTGATGATGCACAAAGGTTTGAATGTATTTGCCGTCTTTTATTTATTTCTATTTTGTATGGCGGTTTGGGGATATTTCAACTGGAGAAAATTACACAAAAAACAAATTTCAGAAAGACTTTAGATTTTATTTTCCACCTTTATATTTTCAGTCGTATTTAATGGATTCGTTGCTTTCAGCTCTTTGGCAAAATCGTTAATCAACTGTAGATTTCCTACTATCCATATAATATCATCTGCCTCCAATACTCGATTTGAAGAAGGATTCAAGTCACGAGTACCATCTCCTTTTTCAATACCTATCACCATGCCGTGCGTGCGATTGCGAATATCACAATCTTCAATACTTTTACCTATGACAAAATCACCTTCCTTGATTGTAATTTTACCAAGCTCTATTTTTTCATGTGATTGCGATTTTATTTTAGGGGAAGTTTCTACTAATTTTCTCACTTTCTCCAATTGTTCGTCATCACCTATCAATGTCAAAAGATCTCCGGCAAGAACAACTTGATGTTTGCCGGGGACATAAATTTTTTCATACTCTCTGTCGATAATGGTGATATTGACATCATATTTTTCCCTCAAACTCAGACTTTGAAGTGTACGTCCCACTAAAATGGAAGAAGGCGAAACCCGCATATCTGCAAAGTGCGTATCCCAAGGCAAAAGCCCCCGTAATTTTTCGGCTCTTTGTCTCTGTATAATTTCTTGCTTGTTCAAGTTAAAATAAAAGCGATCTTCTATCAGGTTGTAATACTCTTTTATATTTTTTGAATACACAGAAATTCCAATAAAAATTATCAACAGAGCGAGTGCCAATGCAATATTGACCGAAACAATTTTTGCTATTAAATAAGTCAAAACAGCCAATGCAACAAATACTCTCAATAGTTTTAATGAAATAAGCGGACCACGTGTAAAATTATTTCTATTCCAAATTTCCCGATACAGTTCCGGTTGAATCCTTCGATTGAGAATACCCCAAAGAAATGGTAAGATAAAAAACAGGATGACCAAGAAAAACATGAAATCATTGAGTCTGCCATTTCTGATATATTGATGTTCAATAGGTAGAATAATATGATACCCCAAAAGTATGATACCGACAGCGATTACTGCATTGATAAGTATAACCGTCAAATAGGATTGTACTAACTTTTTCCATTCATTTTCTTCGGAAACATGTTGTGTAGATTCTGAATAATTTTCGATTGCTGAAAGCCATTTTTCAGGTAAATGTTTATTCAAAAATTCATAAAACGGCTCTGAAAACTTAATCATGTAGGGTGTCAAAAATATAGTCAAGACGGACACTCCCACTGCGACAGGATAAAGGACTTTACTGATTACTCCCAAAGACAAACCCAAAGTCGCTATAATAAAAGAAAACTCTCCGATTTGTCCCATCGTCATACCGGATTGGATAGAAGCTTTTAATGGTTGACCGGAAACGAGCATTCCGGTAGAAACAAATATCGTCTTCCCCAGAATAACAGTCATTGCCAATATTAAGACCAAACCTATATTTTCCCATAACATCACAGGGTCTATCATCATACCGACCGAAACGAAAAACACCGCACCAAATAAATCTTTGAGTGATTTGAGCTGCTCTTCTATTTGATGTACAAAATTGGTTTCAGCCAAAATAGAACCCATCAAAAAAGCACCCAATGCAGATGAAAAACCAACAGATGTTGCCATCACCACCATACCCAAACAAAGACCCAAAGCCACAATCAGTATCGTCTCATTTCCGAGATAAACCCTCAACTTATTGAGCATGGTAGGTATCAATAGAATACCTACCACAAACCACAAAATCAAGAAAAACACTAAACGCATGGCCACATACAGCAAGTCCATACCTTCAAAATTTTGACTGACCGAAATAGTGGAAAGTAAGACCAATAACAAGACAGCAACGATGTCCTCAATAATCAAAACCCCCATGACCAAATCGGTATATTTTTTGGTTTTCAACCTGAGTTCTTCGATGGTCCGGATAATAATAGTCGTTGAGGAGCAGGCAATAATGCCTCCCAAGAATACTTTGTCTAACTGATTCCAGCCCATCACACTTCCCACGAGAAAGCCGGTAATCACCATCATAGAAACTTCAAAAATTCCTATAGGTGCGACTGTCGGAGCAATTTTAATCAGTTTTTTGACACTAAAATCCAAACCCAAATTAAAAAGTAAAAATATAATCCCGATTTCTGCCCAAACGGAGATAGAGTTTGAATCTTTTACACTGGGTAAAAAAGGTGTATTGGGCACTACCAATAAGCCTGCAAGGATATAGCCCAAGACAACCGGCTGTTTCAATCGCTTAAAAACAATGGTTGTAATTCCGGCAATGACCATGATCAACGCCAAATCAGTTATAATCGCAGGCATATCTTTTGCTACTTTACAGGATAATACACAAAATTAAAGTTTTAGTTTTAGACTAATCAAAAATATTCTCTCTTTTTTGGGGTGAGAGATAAAAGTGATGAGCCAAAGAATAAAAAGGCAAATACATTTTGTGATAATTCATGCTATACCTATTTTAGCATCTATGTCTAATTTTAAAATTATTTCCTATAATGTCAATGGGATTCGTTCCGCCCTCAACAAAGGATTAGCAGATTGGATAAAAGCCAGCGATTATGACATCATTTTGTTTCAAGAGCTAAAAGCAGATTTATCTGTCATCCCTACTGAGACTTTTGAAGAGTTAGGTTATCATTGCACATGGTTTCCTGCACAAAAAAAAGGTTATAGTGGTGTAGGTGCTATCTTTAAAGAACAGCCCGATCAAATTATTCACGGAATGAATATTCCCGAATATGATAATGAAGGTAGAATGATACAGTTAGACTTTGGAGATTTTACTATTATCAATTCTTATTTCCCTTCCGGTTCGAGTGGTGATATTCGGCAAGAAGTCAAGATGAAATACTTAGAAGATTTTTATCACTTTATACAAAATTTGAAAACTTCAAGACCTAATATTTTAGTTTCCGGCGATTACAATATTTGCCATCGTGCAATAGATATTCACGATCCGGTGGGAAATAAAAACTCTTCCGGTTTTTTACCCGAAGAGAGAGCATGGATGGATAAATATTTTGACCACGGATTTATAGACACATTCAGACATTTTAACCAAGAACCCAATCACTATTCATGGTGGTCATACCGTGCAAGGGCACGAAGTAATAATAAAGGTTGGAGAATAGATTATCATGCAGTCACGGAGTCGGTAGAGCCTTTCTTGCTGTCAGCCAATATTTTGTCCGAAGTTGTTCATTCTGACCATTGTCCTATTTTAGTAGAGATAGATCAAAAGATTGCCTAATCATTCTGTATGCAAAAGTTTTCTCTCTTTTTATTGGCTTTTACTTTGCTGTTTTGCGCTTGTAAGGAGAACGAAAAGCTTGCTGACAAACTTATACCTGCCAAAGGTGGAAAATATTATGGCGGAACACTGAGATACAATGAGGAAGAATTTTTAAAAAGCCTTTATCCACTCAATGTGACGGAAGTGACAGGGCATAGAATCACCGAACAGATTTACCAAGGTTTGGTCACTTTCAATCAAAAAACTTTGGCAATTGAGCCGCTCCTTGCCAAAAGTTGGGATGTGAATAAAGAAGGGACTTTATATACTTTTCACCTGCGAACAGATGTCTATTTTCAGGATGATGACTGCTTTCCTAACGGAATCGGCAGGAAGTTTACAGCACAAGATGTCAAATACTGCTTCGATAGATTGTGTTATAACGACCCTGCAAACAATCAAGGATTTTGGATATTTAAAGATGTCGTCAAAGGTGCTAATGAATACAATACCGCTACTGCCGGCAAAGAAGAACCACCGGGCGGTGTCGAAGGAGTGAAAGTAGTCAATGACAGTACAGTTACCGTAGAATTGTATGCTCCTTTTTCAGTATTCCTTTCGAGAATAGGATTAGTGTTTGCACAGATATATCCCAAGGAAGCAGTCGATACTTATGGGAGTAATATGCGTATTAAGTGTGTGGGAACCGGTCCGTACAAGCTAAAATTGATGAAGGAAAACGAAGTCGTATTTTTAACTAAAAATGAAAAGTATTGGAAAAAAGATGAGTTGGGAAACCAATTACCTTTTATTGATAATATCAAAGTAACCTTCATAAAAGAAAAACGGGCAGAACTACTTTCTTTTAAGCAAAACCAGATAGATTTCATTTATAGACTCCCATTGGATATGGTAGATGAAATTTTGACACCGGACGGAAAATTGAAAGCAGAGTATAGCAGATTTCAGTTACAATCAAAATCCGTCATGGCAATCCAATACTATGGATTTATGAATGCCAAACCACCTTTTAATGACAAGAAAGTGCGTCAAGCTTTTTGCTATGCAATAGATAGAGAAAAAATCAGTACCTACACTCTGAGAAATTCCGGACTTCCTGCGACATACGGCATGGTGCCTCCCGGCACCGGAACTTACGATGCATCATTGGTAAAAGGTTATCATTTCGATCCTCAAAAAGCTAGAAAACTTCTTGCCGAAGCAGGTTATCCAAATGGTGAAGGCTTTCCAAAAATCACACTTCAACTCAATAGTGGCGGTGGCAGAAACAGTCAAGTGGCAGAAGCCATACAAAAAATGTTGGATGAGGTACTAAACGTAAAAGTAGAATTGCTGACTGTTCCTTGGGCACAACATACAGAAGCCGTCGAATCTGCAAAGGCTTTGTTTTGGCGATTGGGCTGGGTAGCAGATTATCCGGAAGCTGAAAACTTCTTAAATTTATTTCTTTCCAAATATGTCCCTAACGATATCAGAGAAAAGACCTATATCAATTCCTATCGCTATGTCAATAAAGAATTTGACAAGGTCGTAGAACAAGCTTTACGTACAGTAGATGAAACCGAAAGAAACAAACTCTATGTCAAAGCAGATCAAATTGTTACAGATGATGCACCGGTCATGCCGTTATTTTATGATATAGACAGAAGAATCCTACAACCCCATCTTCATAACTTTGAACAAAACGCTATGGAATACAGGGATTATTCAGTGGTTTATTTCACACCTGAATAACCTCTATATTATCTTTTAATATTGCTCTTTATCCAAAGTCAATTTACTATTTTGCAAGATGGTGTGTCCCATCTTATCACGTTTAGTAATCAGATAAGCTTCATTGTATTTATTGGGTAAAATTTCTATCGGGACGTTTTCAACTATTTCAAGTCCATAACCATCTAATGCAACACGTTTTTTAGGATTATTGGATATCAATCTAAGTTTAGTAATTTTCTGGTCTCTCAAAATTTGCGCACCGATACCGAAATCCCTTTCATCCGCTTTGAAGCCTAAAGCTAAGTTTGCTTCTACAGTATCCAAACCTTCTTCCTGAAGTTTGTAGGCTCTCAATTTATTCAAAAGACCGATACCTCTTCCTTCCTGCATCATATACAAAATTGCGCCTTTCCCTTCTCTTTCCACCATTTTCATGGCATTGTGCAATTGATCTCCACAATCACATCTTAGAGATCCCAAAACATCACCGGTCACACAAGAAGAATGAACACGAACCAAGACAGGCTCACCCTCTTTCCACTCACCCTTTCTCAAAAGGATATGCAACTCTCCGGTATTGACTTGCAAATATGAAATAAGTTTAAAATCTCCATATTTTGTAGGCATATTGACTTCTACATCTCTTTTGATTTGCCTGTCATGTTGAAGACGATAAGTCACCAAATCTTTGATAGAAATAATTTTCATATCAAATTTCTTAGCTATTTTCAACAAGTCAGGAAGACGAGCCATCGTACCGTCTTCATTCATAATTTCTACCAAAACGCCTGCCGGTTCAAATCCCGCCAAAACTGCCAAATCTGTAGCAGCTTCAGTATGCCCTGTCCGTCTTAAAACACCTTCTTTTTTTGCCCTCAAAGGAAAAACGTGTCCCGGACGGCCAAAATCTGCCGGTTTCATTTTCGGATCTATCAGTGCTTGTATCGTTTTTGCCCTATCCGAAGCAGAAATACCTGTAGTACATCCATACCCATTTAAGTCCACAGAAACTGTAAAGGCTGTCTCAAACATGGCAGTGTTATTTTTACCTACCATTAAGTCAAGCTCTAATTCTTTACACCTATCTTCATCCAAAGGCGTACAAATCAGCCCTCTACCATGAGTGGCCATAAAATTAATGATTTGAGGTGTTGCATTTCTTGCCGCAGTGACAAAATCACCCTCATTTTCTCTATCTTCATCATCAACAACTATTACTAATTTACCTGCTTTGATATCCTCTATTGCAGATTCAATAGTATCTAATTTCATTTCATTCTCTGCGCGTTGGTTTCCAGACATTACTTTTCACTCCTTTTAAGTAAACAATAAACCCTTGAACTAAAGCTAAGTTCATGTATATAAAATAACTTAACCGCTCAATTGTTTTGTTTTGCAAATTTAATCTTTGTAAAAAGTAAAGTAGTACTACCACCCCCAATATTAATGATAAGGTAATTGCAAATAAGCAATAAGGTTCTTTCAAAACAAATATTTCCAAACCGCTAAGTATTAATACAGGAATAAAAAGTATAGGCAAAGTCCAACGCAACACCTTATGAAAAAACCATGATACTGTCAATTTTGTAAATGGTTTGTTGATTTTTTTTATAAAATAAAAGAGATTTTGGTAGTTGCCGACAGAGATTCTCTTTTTTCGTTGGTATTCGTCATTCCAATTGGTATAAACTTCTTCTATCACACGTGCTTTGGGATTGGTGACTGCATCTCTCGCCTGCAACATCACCGCCATACTGATAAAAAAATCATCCACCAAAAAATTTTCGGGAATCGGATGATACAATTGTGTGCGGATGGCAAAGCATCCTCCAAAAGGACCTTGCATCGTTCCCCAAGCTACACCTTCGTTGTATTTTAAAGCTTGCTCAAAACCAATATAATCACTTTCCATTTCATTGATGACAATATCTTCCGATAGGACAAAACGGCTATCTACCAAACCGATTTCTTCCGATTTGAAATATTTGACCAATTCGTATAAGGTATCTTTCAGCAAAAAGACATTGGCATCCGTAAAGATAGAAATTTCTTCCTGATGTGAAAATTCCTGCATCAGCAAATTAAGCATCTGCGGCTTGCCTATGCGCTCATTTTCAATATACAATATATTATCAGGGTATTTATTTTGAAAATCTTGTACAATCTGCAAACTATTATCACTACAATTATCCAATCCGAGATAAACCTTTATTTTCGTTAAGTCATAATTACTTCTAAAAATAGATTCTAACTTTTTTCGGAGGACTTTTTCTTCATTATGCAAAGGCATCATAATGGCGACTGAAGGCAGGTCGTCATTTTCTTCATAACTTAAATAATTGTGAGACAGTTGTTTTTTTCGTGCCAAAATCTTCATCCAGTAAGGATAAATGAAATAGCTTGAAAACAACAAAATCCACCAAATCAATAAAAGCATAGCGCAAATTACGTTTTTGAAGTCTTCTTTTGAAATATTTGCAGCCATCTTGTGAAGTTTCCTTCTCTAAACATATTAGAGTCGTTATTGGAAACATACGTCAACCACATTGCAATGGGAAACAAAATGATAGTAGGCAACCATGCTCCCACTCCGGCAGGCACCACTTCTCCATAAGCTAGTTTATCACCTATCATATTCAGCACATGAAAAATCATATAAAATGAGGTCGAAATAATAATAGGAATACCCAATCCGCCTTTTCTGACTATCGAACCCATAGAACAACCTATCAACAAAAATATCATACAAATAAAAGAAAGCATATATTTTTTATTCAATTCGACAGAAAGTTTTTGTAAAAATTGTTTTTGACTTTCAATATTGGATATCTGCATTTCTGTATAATTACTAATCATTGACAAGTTATCTATTGCAGACTGTATCAAATCATTTCCCACCCCGGCATGCAAAATGATAGAATCTAATTGATTGGTAGCCGACGTTTTTCGTTTTTCCCTATATGTATCCGCTGTATCTTCCGGTATAAAAGCTTTAGCAGACTCTATCGCCGGTTTTGAATAGACAATATAGTTTCTATTGTAATCATTGACTGCACTTTTAAAACCATTGATTTCATGCATTACAGTATCTCTTTCTGCCCTCAACTGCTTAGAATCCAACATCTCATAATATCCCTTAAAAAGCGAGCCATCGGAGCGATTTAGCTTAAATTCTTTCAGGTCAAAAACCTTTCTGAAATACTTAAATTCTATGGCGTTTTGTTCATAAGCCTTTCCATACTCTTTGTTTCGCTTTTGGGTGTCTTGATATTGCTTACCATTGTACAGTTCAAAAATCATAAAGCGCTGATCCGCACTCAATGTCATTTCTCCTTTTTCCGCCATGATGATATTATCGTTTCCATAACCGGATGTGTGGTCATATAAGATGATATCATAAATTGTACTATTATTGGGAGATTTTTTACCTATTTTCATTGTATAGCCATTCATGCCTTTATAAAACACACCTTCCTTGATGTCCAAAGCCGGCTTGTGTTTACGGATATCCATGAGTAAAGTCATAAATTTCAAATTGGTATAAGGCAAAACCTTATTTGAAAAAAAATAAGCTCCAATACTCAAAAAAGTAACAAAAATAATCAGTGAGCGAATAGTCCGAATAGTAGAAATACCCGATGAATTAGCCGCTACCAATTCATTGTTTTCACCAAAACCGCCCATAATCATTGTGGAAGAGAGTAAAATCGCCAATGGCAAAGCCAGTACTAAAACCTTGAAAGAAAACAAGCCTAAAAGCTGCATCACCAAGGAAAATTCAAGACCTTTTCCCACTAAGTCATCTATATATTTCCAAAGAAACTGCATGACAAAGATAAACTCTGAAATTAAAAAGGTAAAAATCAGTGGTACAATAAAAGATTTAAAAACTACGCTATCTAACTTTTTTATCATTCTCTATAGATAAACTGAATTTTTATTTGAACAACAAAATAGCTATTACTCTATTAATTTTTCAAATTTCCAAGCCGTCCATTTACCAATCGCCTTTTTTACCTGTAAAAAATGAGCCAAACTATCTAAATATTCATCTCTCGGAATCAAAGAAGCACCCAAACTACCCAAATGCGGATTGTAAATCTGACAATCTATCAAACCAATTTTTTTTTCTTTTAACTTTTGCATCAATGCAATAAACCCATATTTGGAAGCATTGCTTTCTTTATAAAACATTGATTCCCCAAAATAACAAGCTCCCATTGACAAACCATATAAACCTCCGACTAATTCATCGTCCGAATTCCACACTTCCACCGAATGAGCATAGCCCAATTCATGCAACTGCGTATAAGCATTCAGCATTTCAATATTGATCCAAGTATCTTGCCTATTTTCATAACGAACTTCCGAACAAGCATGAATGACATCCCGAAAACAAGTATCAAAACTGACTCTAAAAAGTCCTTTCTTAAACACTTGCTTCATTGATTTGGAAATTTTCAAATCTTCATGACGAATAACACATCTCGGATCGGGCGACCACCACAAGATAGGTTCGTCCTCATTATACCACGGAAAGATACCATTTTGATAGGCATTGATCAATCTTTCGGGTTGTAAATTGCCACCAATAGCCACTAATCCATCTTCTGCACCTCTTGGATTTGGAAATTCAGTATGGTCATCAGGTAAGATATAGATAGGCAAAATCCGACAGATTATAGATTTTCGACCTGTGCGGTAATTCCTCTGTCTAACAATGCATCTTTCATAGGTATCAAATCTATTTCAGAGCCGTGCTTGACAGCATATTTACCTTTAAAGTGAATATAAATAGCACATTGTTCTGCTTGCTCATAAGTATGATTACAGACTTTGACCAAAGATTCTATCACCCAATCAAAAGTATTGACATCATCGTTATACACCATTAAAGTGGAAGTATAAGCAACTTCATCCAAAAGCTCTTCTAAACTCAGGTCTTCTTCTTTTGTCAAAGGTTTCATTGTATTTCCCATTGCTTTATAGAAAGTACAAATATCATAAAATAAGGATAATTTTCAAAGCTTTAATTTTGAATTATAAATATAAAGATTGTACATTTGCGCACGTTTTAAGTCCGGCGGGGTAGCTCAGATGGTTAGAGCGCAGGATTCATAACCCTGAGGTCACGGGTTCAATTCCCGTCTCCGCTACAAAAGGTCATCTGAAAGGATGACTTTTTTTATGTACCGGCGTATCCTAACGTCGATTGCTAATCGTAGAAATAATTATGATTTAGTGAAATCTACAAACCATTTTTCTGAATATTTTGTAACACTTCTTTGGACATCACCTGATAGGAATCTTTTTTATTTGTTTTGAACCAAACGGAGTCTTTGACCTTGTCAAAACCGTCCTCTTTGAGATTATTTTTTATCACTTTATAAGTGGCAGTATATTCAAAGTTTTCTACCAAACGTGCAAAAAGAGGGACGGCATAAAAGGGCAGTTCTTTGGAAACAAATTTTGAAAATTGATTCCAATCCATCTCTACACCTTTTTCCATTTTGATAGCGACCATACCGGCTTTCCCATCCGTATTAGGGATAGACACTCCATAAACAGTTGCAGAATCAATTCCGGGATAAGTATTGATGACTTGCTCTACTTCCGCTGTCGAGACATTTTCTCCTTTCCACCTGAAAGTATCGCCATCTCTATCCACAAACTGAGCGTGCATCATTCCCATTCTTCGCATGATATCGCCCGTATTAAACCACTGGTCACCATGTTTGAAAACATTGTAAAAGACTTTCCGATTGGTTTCTTTTTTACCCACATAACCCGGGAAAGGATATTTTTCCGTGATTTCAAAAATCATCAGACCCACTTCGCCGGGTTTTACTTTCTTGAAATATCCATCTTCACCATAAATCGGTTCGCCTAATTCTCTATTATATTCGACAATTTCAAAATTGGTGGCACACCAGCCCACAGTGTTATCTAAGTTAAAGGTATTGGTAAAGGTCATATTTCCTTCCGAAGAAGCATAAAATTCATACACTTGCTCAATGCCAAACCGCTCTTTAAATTCTTGCCAAATATCCGGTCGCAAACCATTTCCGATAATCTTTTTGACCTGATGTTTTTTATCCAAAGAACTTGGTGGCGTATTGTATAAATATCTAAGAATATCACCGATATAAATAAAGGCTGTCGCCTTATACTTGATACAGTCTGACCAAAAATTTGAAGCTGAAAATTTACGTCTGACAGCCATTGCTCCACCACTCACTGCCGAGCTTGACCAAGCAATCAGCAAAGCATTAGAATGATAAAAAGGAATACTGACATATATGACATCGTTTTCTTTCATATCCAAATTAACAATACCAAACCAATACATACAAGACAACCATTTTCTATTGACTTGTACTGCCGCTTTGGGCATCCCCGTCGTCCCGGAAGTGAAAATAAATGCAAAAGGTGTGTCAGAAGTTATCTTTTTCACCCCTCTGATATTACTCTTTGGAAATCTGTCAAGATTATCTTTTAAAGGATAGTATTGATTGTCAAACGGCGTTTTCTCATTGTCTTCTACTCCAAATAGTATCTTCTTTCTCGGAGAGACAATGTCCGGCAATACATCTTCAAAAGGTTTGACTAACTCCTCTCCTACAAAGAAATAGCCATCATTTTTCTGATTGATACTATGCAATAAAACTTGTGAACGCTGATTAGAATTAATCAGAGAAGCAATCGCACCTATTTTCGCACAGGCAGCAACAATAAATACAACTTCAGGTCTGTTTTCCAAAAACACAATCACAACTTGCCCTTTTTTCACCCCGTGATGTATCATCAGATGGGCATATTGGTTGACAATTTGATTGAGTTGTGAATGTGTATAAATTTTATCTTCAAAGTAAATAGCTGCTCTGTCTTTATGTTTTACAGCATTTTCCTCCAAAACCAAACCGATAGAATTTTTATCGTCATCTTTGAGTGTCAATGCCGAAATACCTCCAAATAAAAGGTTGGGAATCTTTGTAGGCAATTGTTTGGCAATAGAAGGTATCATTTTTAAAGTATGCTGGACACTTTCTTTCAATGAATCAAATTCGGACATCTCTATTTATCGGTTTAGTGTATTTGACAAAAATAGCCATGTTATTTTACAATGCATACATTGAACAAGTTTTTTCGCTTTATTCAATAATTTCGTAATAAATAACCAAATTGGCAATGTCTAAAATTCGCTTCTTTCTGTCTATTTTGTAATTGTAATAAGTGGTGTTGTCCACTTGTTTATACTTGACATTTCCATTGTCTATATCTGTAAAAACCTTTCCTTTTATAGCTTTAGAACGAATGATTTGGTTTTCATTTGTATTCAAAGTATTGATTTGTGGCAGTCCAAAACTGACTATCCAATCTGCCAAATTATAATTATTTTTCATCACATCACCGACAGGAACGAAGGAAATATTAGTATTTTGATCTATATCATATAGCCAATGAAAAAAGTAATCTTCCATCCCCAAATTACTCAATCCACTCAGTGCTTGATTAACAAAAGCAATCAACCCTCTCGGAATTTCCGGAGCAAACTTGTAATTTAAGGTCACATCTAAGTTTTGACCTATATCTGCCAATCCGAAATTTGGAAATTGATTGGAAATATGATATTGGGCAATCCTTTCACCTTGATTCTTCATTGAAGTGATATTACCTCCTACATTCCATTTCATAAAAGGATGATCATCACCCTCATAAGTAGTGATATTATTGTTAAAGATAGAGTCATCATAGAAAAAACCCACTTTACGAACTTTTCGTCCTACTTCCGGTTCTTCGTCAACATAGACATCTATACTGTTTTCCACAAGTGTCATTTTCCCGTTTGCGGTTTTCACATTTATGTCTTTTAACATGAAAGCACCTAAAATCGGATCCATCAAACTTTCAGTTTCTGGTAATGTAATATGGATTTGGTCATCATCATAAGTCACATGATACATTAGTGCTTCACCACCTGTACTCCAAGTTTCGATTTTTATCAACTGATTTAATTCATTATAAATGTAGTTGACTTGCATAAACCTATTATTCTCAAAGGGAAATTGATTAGGACTTAATTTTTGTTCTACTCGAGTAATCTTCACTTGACTTAAATCAGGTTCTTTGGGAATATCGTCTTTGTTTTTCGAACAAGAAAGTACACACAAGGAAATTAAAATCACTAAAATTTTATTCATTTTCAATTTATATTTTCAAACTTTAAATATAAGCCCAAAGATGATAAAAAGTATGCATTCTTTGTTTTTTCCAAAAGGAATACGAAGTATTTCCACATTCCCGAATTTGCGAATTATTACATTTTCTTTTCTTCACTTTTTTAGAAAGAAGTAAAACAATGCTTCGGCTATTGTTCAGCAACCGCGCACCAAAGTGCAGATGATAGTACTTCAAGATAGATTTTCGTCTTGCGAAGCAAAGGACATTTCCACATTTCCAAATTAGCTAATTTGCCAATTAACCATGGTGTTCCGCCACCGACCAATTGGATTTTCAATTAGCCCACGACTAAAGTCATGGTCTAATGATTTTGGCATTGGCACATTGATCATTTCGAGCATCTCGACAAGTGGTTGCTGAGTGAAATCGAAGCACTCGATGACCTAATCTCAATGACCGGGCGGTGAGGCATGGTTATTGAGCCTGCCGAATTACTCGAACTGTCCGCCATGACCAATTGGATTTTCATTATCCCACGACTTTAGTCTTGGGCTAAAGCAACGTACTCGTCACTTCCAACTTGATTGGAAGTCTGTTGCTCAAAAGATAGCGTCATAATCATAGATACATAGATACATTGGTATATCGGTACATTTACACATTCTCAAATTAGCTAATTAAAACACCATGGTCATTGCAAAGTAAATACTACTTTAAAACTATCTTATCTAATGACTTTGTAACATAAAAATAGTTCCACCACCAAGCACTGATTTCCTTTTTAATGAACTTTTTTCTAATATTAAAAGTTCTGTAATGCTTGAAGATGCCAAGATAAGAATTGACTAAGGATGCAAAATAGGCAAGTTCTTCTTTATCTGGCTTACGAGTTCTGATTAGCTCATTTTGCTCTTGTATGGCGGCATAAAAATTCCCTTTGGTTCTGTTGCCTATATAGATTCTATGTGGCAAAATAATAGTACCTAAGTATTTGACGCCTTTTGTATAATGTTGAAGATAAATTTTATTAGGGTGCAGTTTTAATTTCAGATACTCCGATAAATATTGAGTCATGATGGGAATCAAACTTTTCAAATAGTTTTTACCCTGATGTATCAAAATAAAATCATCTACATAACGACCATAATATTTAATCTTCAATGTCTTTTTTACAAAGTGGTCAAATTCATTCATGTAAAAGTTTGCAACTTGTTATTACTCAGGTATTTTTTTACAGGTTGCAAACTTGCTTTATTTATACTTTTAAATTCTTGAAAGAGAATAACTAAACAGATAAAATACTTACTTTATTTTATACTTGTATTTGTTTTACATTTTTATCTCTTACTGAAATGAGTAATTGTAAGTCCAATAATTTTGCCCGCAGCATAACGATACAATATATCATCATCACCTAACTCACTGTCATCGGCAGGTATGGGCGTGCCAATATTAACATACATAACATCTGCTTCCTTATCATAGCGGATATGTATATCGTTTGCATTACTTTGATGCACCGATTTTAAGGCTTGTAACATCTCAGGTATGATTATTGTTTCTGCCATAATATTTTCCTTTTTAGTAGTTGTTCAATTCTTTTTGTAAAAAATGCCGTAATAATGAATCCATCAGTTGCCATTTCTTTATAGACCACTATCAACAGTTTATCATTTCTGTTGTACACACTTGCCAACAATTCATCTGCACTACCTGAAATTATCATATCAGGAGCGGCTACTGCTAATAATACATCGTGCAAATGCCCTGCAATTTCAGGATGACCTTCTACAATATGCAACCAACGTTCATCTGTAAGACGTATAATTTTATCCGTGATACTTTTCGTTAGGTGCATATACAAAGTTAGCTAAAATATGTCATATTTTCGATAACTTAATCAATAAATATGCTTGTAATGTAAGAATCGATATCTTTCGAGATAACGGGGGCTTTTAGAGTGTTTTTTAGTTCATAAGCCGAAACTGAATACCAACAAACTCTACTCAAACACCGTCATCTCGACCAAAGGGAGAGAGATCTTTTAGGATTCTGCAAATATTAAAGAGATTTCTCGTCGTTCCTCCTCGAAATGACGGTTTCAAAAAGAATTTTTCCTCCTCGAAATGACGTGTTTTTATTTTATATTCAATATCCCTCTCCTACTTTTTCAAAAAAAATCGAGGGCTTCGCCCTATTATTCTTTTTGCCAAAGAGTCAAAGGGACAAATTGTCAAAGGGTCTAATCCCTGGCACAACGACAACTCAGGCCTCTCTCCTTACCGTCGTTGCCCCTGAACACACTACTGACACTGTAATACAAGTACCTGCCCCAAGCGAGGCTTGTACCGTACTCCGTAGAACTCCACCAGTAACCGAGGCTGCCCATACCGCCGTACGAGCCATCGCCGCCACGGTAGCCGCCGGGAAGACCTGAAAAGCCACTTTCGTTTGTAGCACCACTATTCGGTGATTCCCACAAACCTGTGCCGTCTGTCGTATTCCCTGTAGCTTTCAGTTTTCCACCAACATTACTACCTAAATAGTTCTCTAACTGCGTCCATTCTGCATCCGTAGGTATATGCCAGCCTTTAGGACAAAGCTTACCTGTATTGACCGCATACCAGTTATATAACTTACCATAAATTTGCTCATTTTCAGGTGAAAAATTATAGATACTGTAAGCTCCGCTAGTCAGATTACTCCAAACTTTATTATCCATAATATGAGGAATATCTGTACCGTCATTATACTTTGTAGTTCGTAAATTCTCTGCCATGAACGTTTGATAGCCTATCTGTATTAGTCGCATATTTATTATTAACATGATTGCATAATACCGATACATTTTGTATTTGTGCATGGAAAAACTTGATTTACGAAAACTCGACGAACAAGAAATACTTCTGGCACATGAAAATCCGCCGCTACAGCTTATTGAATCATCGCTGGTGGGAATGTCTCAGAAGGCTGTCAGAAACTCAAAAGTCTATGTCCTAATACTCTAAACGATTGGAGCAAGTAGTCATAAGAGCAAAGGAGTAAAGGGTCTTCATTCCGGAAAGCGTGGAGCGAGGTCTGAGGACAGAAAACTACTATCCTCAAAGGTAGAACTACAAATACAGAAGATGATTATTGATAAAATGCCAGAGCAGTTAAAACTGATTATGCTTATGGACAAGTAGAAAAGCAGTCAAAGAATTACAGAGAATTTGGGATAGTTATTTAACAGTGCCATGGGCGTTTACTTGAGGAAGCGCCTTAATTTCTCAAAAGCCAAAGAAGGCAAGCTACGAACAAATGCCCTGAAGAGGTCCGCAAATGAAAGATATAACACTTTAGTTATCAAGTGAAACAAATAAAAAAGAAGAAGATGCTGAAATTTTCTGTGTTAATGACACTGGAATCAAAAACCAGTGTAATCACGGCAGAAGTTATGCACCCAAGGGAAAACACCTGTGAAAAAGAGTATGTCCAAACGTTTTTGTAAATATGGTGTCGGCAGTCAACAATCAGGGTAAGTCCATTTTATGATATACCCGAGTCTATGAATGCCGATAGTTGATTGAATTTATGACACAACTCACAAGGCAAATCGAAGAATGGTCTATTTGATATTGACAATCTTCGGGTTCATCACAGTAAAATCGTTAAGGAATGGGTTGAGAGAACAGGCGAAAAAGATTGCATTATAATGCATTCTTTGCTTCATTCTCCTGAACGTAATCCTGACGAATATCTGAACTGTGATCTGAAACAGGAATGTCAGCAAAAAAGTCACCAAAGAACAAGGAAACGCTACCATCAATATCTGATACAGGATCTGTTATCAAAATGTCTTCCTTATCCTTCTTACAGGCATTAAAAATTAAAGCAAAAGCTACGATGAGCAGGAAAATATTGAACTTTTTCATGATTATAGATTAAGTGTTAGAAGATTTATAAACTAAGATAATACTATTTTTGCATTTATCAACTCATTTTGTGATTAATTAATGTAACGATGCACTAAAGTAACGATGTACTAATGTAACGATGTACCAATTTACCGATGTAGCGATGTACCAATGATTGGTCCACGGTCTGACAGTCCACGGTCCACCGTATTCGCTGATATAGCAATGTATCATTAGCCCATGACTTTAGTGGGCTAATTGAAAACAATAGGTTGGTAAGGATACCAACCAAAGGGGGAAAGCGTGAGGGATAGAAATGATAGCCATTAATAGAACCAGGAATCAAGATACAAGAGTCAAGACATAAATTATAAATTGAACATTTAACCTTACTTAGAGAGTCTTAAATCTTGGTTCTCATATCTTGGCTCTAAAAAATAGCCCGCCCGCACGCCCAAAATCATTCATTCAAAATTTATTTGGTCAAACGTTTGGTCAACAGCTATTTTTTTCTTTAAATTAGACTTCACTTATAATTACGAAGTTAGAAATACAAGGGACGAATTAGATTAAAAAGTAAAATAACGAAGTTAGAAATACAAGGGACGAAAAAAGTGGAAAGTTCAAAATTAGAAGGACGAAGCACGATTGAGAAATAGATGTTAGAATGATAATTTAAAATTAAAAGAAAATGTCTGATTTAAAAGGTAGAACAAAAAAGTTTGCGATAGAAATTATTCGCTTTGTTCAATCTTTAAATAATCATCCTACTCACAGAGTAATTGGGAATCAACTTTTAAGAAGTGGAACTTCTGTAGGAGCAAATTACAGAGCTGCATGTAGAGCAAAGTCCGATGCTGATTATAAATATAAAATAAAAATTGTAGAAGAAGAAATTGATGAAACAGGATATTGGATAGAATTATTAATAGAATCAGGAATTTTATCAACAAGTAAAGTTCAATCTTTATTAAAAGAAGCAAATGAATTAACTGCAATATTTTCATCTATATCTATCAAACTAAAAGCAAAATCTAAATGATAAAACTAAAAATTCTCCCCCAGCTATTATACTTTGTACATCAAAACTCATACTTCGTAAATCGTACCTCGTACTTCATAAATCGTATTTTGTATTTCGTACCTCGTACTTTCTACTTCTCAATTTAAAACTATTGAATGAAACAGATAAATAGATTATTGATCGCCAACAGAGGCGAAATCGCCATAAGAATCATGCGTACTTGCCGAGAAATGGGCATTTCAACGGTGGCAGTTTTTTCAGAAGCAGACAAAGACGCACTGTTTGTACAAAAAGCAGATGAAGCGGTATATATCGGAGGAAAACAGCCCAATGAATCCTATTTATTGACAGATAAAATCTTGGAGGCGGCGAAAAAAACAGGAGCTAATGCCATACATCCAGGCTATGGATTCTTGTCAGAAAACACAGCTTTTGCACAGGCAGTTGTAGATGCAGGTTTGATTTGGGTAGGTCCACATCCCGAAGCCATCCATAAAATGGGTTCAAAAATCATCGCCAAAGAAATCATGTCGAAAAATGGCGTTCCGGTCATTCCCGGCTATCAGGGTGAAGACCAATCAGAAGCGACCATCCGACAAAAAGCGATAGAAATAGGTTTCCCTGTTTTACTCAAAGCTTCTGCAGGAGGCGGTGGAAAAGGGATGCGCATCGTCCGTGAAGAAAAAGAATTAGACAAAGCTATTTCTGCAGCAAAAAGTGAGGCACTCAATGCTTTTGGTGACGATACCTTATTAATAGAAAAGTATTTTGACAGCTCGCGACATATAGAATTTCAGATTTTTGGAGATAAACATGGAAATGCGGTTCATATTTTTGAACGTGAATGTTCTATCCAAAGACGATATCAAAAAATCGTAGAGGAAAGTCCTTCTCCTATTATGACGGACGATTTGCGTCAAAAAATGGGTGATGCTGCAGTCAGTGCGTGCAAGGCGATTGCTTATGACAATGCAGGTACAGTGGAATTTATAGTTGCTCCAGACAATAGCTTTTACTTTTTGGAGGTCAATACCAGATTGCAAGTGGAGCATCCGGTCACTGAAATGGTTTCAGGGTTGGATTTGGTTCGCCTACAAATAGAAACTGCAGCAGGTTTACCTTTTTCATTTACACAAGCAGACTTGCAACAAAGCGGTCACGCTATCGAGGTGAGAATCTATGCAGAAGATCCGGCTAATAATTTCCTACCTGTCAGTGGTGATATTTCCCGTTGGTCTTACAGTGAAATTCCGGGTGTACGCTACGACAGTTCTATAGAAAAATCCGGAAAAGTCGATATCTATTACGATCCGATGATAGCGAAAGTGATTACTCACGGTAAAAACAGAGCTGAAGCTATCCGTAAAATGCAAACAGCCTTGTCCGATTTGATGATAGCAGGTATCACGACCAACAAGAGCTTTTTGAAATCTATTCTTGAAAACGAACAGTTTCAATCCGGAAATTTTGACACAGGTTTCTTAGATAAAGTTTTCAAATATCAAGGAGAGCAAATTCCACAAGAGTCATTAGATATTGCGGTGGCGGCTCTTCAAGTTTATCGTACACAGCAACGTGCCAATGACAGAAGTTTAGCACCCAAAGTTCCGGCTTTGTGGCGCAATAATTTTTTCCAAGCACAAAAAGAAAAATACGCTTATCAAGGTTATGAATTTGAGGTTGAATATCAAAATCAAGGCGAACAATTATCAATTACTTTTGCCGAAAAGACTTTTGAAGCTCAATATATTTCCGAGACCAATCAAGCTCATATTATTGAAGTAAATGGCGTACGTCGAGCATTCAAATTTGCGCAAACCGATCAAAACTACCTCATACATTCACCTACTTTGGGCGACATTACCTTTAAGGCAGTGCCGAGATTTTCACCACCTGAGGACGAGTCCACGAAAGGCGGTTACACTGCACCTATGCCGGGCGAGATTACTCAAGTTTTGGTCGAGGCAGGACAGACCGTCAAATCTGGCGAACCGCTATTGACTATGATTTCCATGAAGATGGAGACGACTATAGAAGCTGCCGAAGATGGTACCATCGAAGAGGTTTTCGTCGAACCCAAACAGTTTGTCGAAGCAGACACACCTATGTTAAAATTCAAGGAGAATGACGCTAACAAATAAACTCATGCGGACTGCCGATTTTCCTACTCAAAAGCTAAACACATCGGCACCGAGCTATCCGCTTGTATCTTGTCTGTATTCAGTCAGCGGTCGGCAGACGGCAGTATATACGAATAGAAACTGCGGACTGCCGACAAACATAACTACCGACAGACAAGGATATCGCTACTATCTCTGTCCGAACAGTAGTAATAAGCTTTCATATCGTCTATGGTCTATCGCCTATTGTCTATCGTCCATCGTCTATGGTCCATCGTCCATCGTCCATCCTAATTAACCAATAATCAAACTAACATCATGTTATATACTAAAGAACAAATACAAAATTTTAAAGAACAGCAGTTTGCTTATCTCATTGTAGAAGAAAAAGACAATGTTTTAAGCATTACTTTAAACCGACCGGAAAAGTGCAACGCTTTTCACATCCCTTTAGCAAATGAACTTGCTTACGCTTTAGCTTATGCACACTATACCAACTCTATCTGGGCGGTGGTACTTAAAGCAAATGGTAAAGTTTTTTGCGCAGGGGCAGATTTAAAAGCGTTTGCAGGAGATAATACAGCTGAAAAGCAAAGTACTATACCTATGCCATCCGAACCAGTCAAATTAGGCGATGAATTCAACGGCTTACACAAACCATGTATAGCGCAAGTTCATGCCAATGTATATGCTGGTGGATTTTTAATGATATGTGGCTGTACGCATGTAGTTGCGGTAGAGTCCGCTCAGTTTAGTTTACCGGAAGTTAAAAGAGGACTTTTCCCTTTTCAGGTCATGGCATCCCTTGAACCGATTGTCAATTCAAGAGACCTACTCGACCTCTGCATGAGAGCCAAAGCTATAGATGCTCACGAAGCCCAACGCATAGGAATTGTTTCAGATGTAGTCAAAGAAGAAGATTTATCTTCCACCGTTCAAGCTATCGTTGACGATATCAAACAACAGTCTCCTACTGCTATCCGAATGGGACTTGAAGCTTTTCACGAGATGAAGAATCTCAAAGCAGAAGACAAGCACAAATATCTTCACGGTATGCTGATGAAAGTTTTAAGCAGCAAGGATGCCGCCGAAGGTTTAAGTGCATTTAAAGAGAAGAGAGTACCGAAATGGATTGGGGAGTAGGATGTCTTTCTGTCAGCAGTCAGCGGTCAGCGGTCAGCGGTCAGCAGTCAGCGGTCAGCAGTCAGCAGTAGTTTCAAAGTAATTTAAATCATAACAAAATGAAATTTGAAGAATTAAGAGTTTGGGATAAAGCACTACATCTAACAGTTGCTATTCACAATCTAACTTTGACTTTCCCTAAAGAAGAAAGATTTATACTTACTTCACAAATCAAAAGAGCAGCAGATTCAGTTGCACTCAATATAGCAGAAGGTTCAACAGGAAATAGCAATGCTGACTTCAAAAGGTTTTTGACTTATTCAATTAGATCTGGTATAGAAGTGATTGCTTGTTTGCATATTGCTAAAGCAAGAGAATTAATAGATGAGGATGACAGAATTAAATTATACAATGAAATCAATGAATTATTAAAATCATTACAAGCATTAAAAAACTCTATTAGATAAATATACGGACTGCAAGCTGCTGACCGCGGACTGCCGACCGCCGACAAAATAAAACAATTGATAAATTTTCGAGAATTCAATTTCCAAGTCTTGGCTCTTGATTCTTGGTTCTAAAAAACAACAATGAAAACAGTAAAAATTGCAGGTACACAAGGCTTCTATGGAGATAGTCCTATGGGTGCCATGATGGTAGCAATGGAAGGAGGTGCAAATTATCTGATGCATGATGCATTGGCAGAATTGACCTTATCCATCCTACAAAAAGACAAAATAAAAGATGCTACAAAAGGATACCCTAGGGACATCGAATTGCACGCAAAAATGCTGTACCCAATGGCATTTGCAAAAGGAATGCGTATCGTTACCAATTCCGGTGGTTTAAATCCTGAAGCTGCAGCACAACGAGTAAAAGAGATACTTGAAAAAGGTGGTCAGAAAAATATAAAAATCGCTACTATTACAGGAGATGATTTTGCAGACAGATTAGACGAATTAGAAAAAGCTGGACTTCTATTGGAAAATATGGATGATGGCAAACCATTTTTTCCTAAAAAATATGAAGTCACACATGCCAATGTCTATATCGGTGCACAAGCAGTAAAAGAAGCTTTGGATCAAGGAGCTGATTTAATTTTGGCAGGTCGTGTAGCTGATCCTTGTTTAGCACTTGGAATCTTAGCTCATGAATTTGGTTGGAAAATAGATGATGCTACTACACAAGAAGATTTTGACAGAATGGCTTCAGGAATAACTATTGGTCATATCCTAGAATGTGGCGGTCAAGCCAGTGGAGGAAACGCATACTCCGAATGGCCAATGAATTATTCTATCAGCAATCTCGGCTATCCAATAGCTGAAGTACAAGAAGATGGCAGCGCCGTCATCACCAAACTTGAATCACAAGGAGGAAAAGTCAGTAGAAATACCATTAGAGAACAGCTTGTATATGAAATCCATGACCCTGCTAATTATCTGACACCAGATGTTACAGTAGATTTGACACAAATAGAAGTAAAAGATATTGCACCCAATCGGGTTTCGGTACGCAATGTAAAAGGTAAACCGCGTCCGGAGAAACTCAAGTTAACTATCGGACAAATGGAAGGTTACACCACCGATCAATTTATCTTTTTCTCATGGCCTTATGCTTATGACAAACTCAAAATGTTTGAAAAAGCAGCAAAAGAAATTTGGGCAAAACTTCCTATCCAATTAGATGAAACTAGATTTAGCATTATCGGAGTGAATGGCATTCACGAAGGAGCAGTTAAAATGCCTAGCGATGAAGAACTCAATGAAAGAAGTGAATTAGGTGTTCGTATAGTATTAAAACACAAAGACAAAGCTGCTGGAAAAATGGCTTTACAAAGTACGATTTGCCTAGGTTTAAATGGCCCTCCGGGAATGATATCTATACCTGGTTGGGGAAAAATCAATAGAGCCATGCTCAGCCTCTGGCCTACTCTGATACCTAGAGAATTTGTGAAACCGAAGGTGAGTTTCACCGAATTGTAAGAGTAAGTTTTGCAGAAGAATAAATAAAGACGTAAATTAGTACTATGACTTTTAAAACAATAGCGAAAGTAAAAAATGGCAAACTAGTCGTTGACATGTCAGAAGACATGGAGGACTTGTCATTTGAAGTCACTATTGAGTCTGTTTCAAAAGACATGAAAAACAGAATTGCATTAAGTCATGCTCGTTTACGGAAAGCTCAAGAGTTTGAAGGAATCTTTAAAGATTCGAATTTCACCGTAAACAAAGAAGATGTCTATAGTCAATAAAGTTTTTCTAGATAGTTCGATACTTATAGAATATCTAAAAGGCAACAAAGTAGAGTTGCTTAGAGAGCTTTTAGCTTCTCCATATATTGATTTATATATATCAGATACTGTTTGCAGTGAAGTTTTATTCTATTATTTAGCTATTAAAGCAGAAAAATCACCTTTAGCTATCAAAGAATCTCATCAGATAGCTACTTATCTTGATGATAACAAAGCTCTTGAGTTTCTAAGCCTATTTCAAAGCATCTCCCTACAAGATAAATATATAGAGTTGTTTATTCAACTGATGAGTAAGCATAACTTATTACCAAATGATGCTTTACTATTAAGCACTTGTCTTCAAAATGAAATTAAATTCCTAGCAACTTATGATAAAGATTTAATCTCTTCTACTAAAACGGAAGGTATTCACTCATTATCAAAAATAGAAGATTTAAAAACTCTGAACATGTAATATAATGAACCAATAAATCAATGTACCAATGAAAAGAGAACAGAATATTATATTAAAACTAACATTTGAATTTTCATTAGATATAATTGAATTAGCTGAAGAGTTAGAAAAAAACAGGAAATATGTAATTGCTAATCAAATACTAAAATCAGGTACATCTATTGGAGCTAATGTCAAAGAAGCACAATAGAACGTGAAGCAAAGCTGATTTATCTACAAGATTAAGATTGCTATGAAAGAAGTGGAAGAAACAGAATATTGGTTGGAACTTTGTCAAGCAGCTAAAAACTATCCAGATACCTTATCACTTCAAGAGAAGCTAAAATCAATCCAATTAATTATTGCAAAAATTATTACAACATCTAAAAAGAACTTATAAAAGCACTATTCAGCAAATGAATTGGTACATCGGTAAATTGATAAATTATTAAATTAAATTCATGAAAAGAATAAAATTAATCGATATCGCATCAGCTAGAAGTGGCGATAAAAACAACGTCTGTAATATCGGCGTAATGGCAAGAGATCCCAAAGACTATCCATTATTGAAAAAATATCTGACAGCAGAGCTCGTAAAAGAGCATTTTGGTCCGCTCATCAAAGGAGCTGTGGACAGATACGAATGGGATGCACTTGAATCTATCAACTTTGTGTGTCACGAAGCTTTAGATGGTGGAGCATCACGTTCTATGCGTATGGATACTCTAGGAAAAAATTTCAGTTCACATCTACTTAGATTGGAATTGGAGGTGGAATAGATTTAGACGACAAAGTCAATTTGAGAATTTGAGAATTTGAAAATTAGCGAATGTTACAACGCATCACTGCGGACTGCTGACTGCTGACAAAAAACTAAAACAAAACTAAACATACATGGGATTTAAACAATATTATTTTAAAGAAGAGCATGAACTCTTTAGAAAATCGCTCAGGGATTACTTAGAAAAAGAAGTAGTGCCTTATGTGGATGAATGGGAAAAAGCCGGAGAGCTACCACCTGAGATTTGGAAAAAATTTGGTGATATGGGTTACTTCGGGTTGACCTTACCTGAAAAGTACGGAGGTTCTGGACTAGATTTCTGGTACGATGTAGTATATATCGAAGAACTCAGTAGATGTGGCTCTGCCGGATTTGCAGCTGCAGTAACAGCTCACCCCTACCTTTCACTATCACACCTTCATCATTCAGGTAGTGAATACCTAAAAGAAAAATATTTAAGACCCGGGATTGCAGGAGATATTCACGGTGGCTTAGCTATTACAGAACCATTTACAGGCTCGGATGTGGCAGGTGTTTTGACTACAGCAGTAAGAGATGGTGACCATTATATCATCAACGGTTCTAAATGCTTTATTACCAACGGTGTTTATGCAGACTATCTTGTAGTAACTTGTAAAACCAATCCAGAAGCTAAATCAGGTGGTATCAGTTTGATCGTTGTAGATATGGATACACCAGGTATTTCTACTCATAAATTGGATAAGCTAGGTTGGAAAGCGTCTGATACAGGTGAGATTGCTTTTGATAATGTAAGAGTTCCTGTTGAAAATCTAGTCGGTGAAGAAAATAAAGGGTTTTACTACATCATGCAAAGATTTGAATTAGAACGTCTGACTTTGGCGATTGCTTCTAATTCAGCTAGTGAGTACATGTTGGAATACGCGCTCAACTATATGAGCGAGCGCAAAGCTTTTGGTCGTCCTATCAACAAGTTTCAAGTGCTTAGACACAGAGTCGCTCAAATGAGTGCAGAAATAGCTTCTACTACAGCTTTTACTTATGATGTCTGTAAGATGTATAGCGAAGGAGTTTACTGTGTCAAAGAAGCTTCTATGTCCAAATTACTTTCTACAGAATTGGCCGATAAAGTTGCGTATCAATGTTTACAGTTTTTAGGTGGTTACGGATACATGGAAGATTACAAAATGGCTAGAGCTTTCAGAGATACGAGATTAGGAACTATAGGCGGTGGTACATCCGAAATCATGAGAGAAATTATCTCTAAAATGATTATCGATGATGTAAGCTATCAAAGGAGTGACAAACAAAACACTCATAAAGAATATACTGTAGAAGATATCATTTCCACTTTACCCGAACGTTTTAAAGCTGAAAAAGCCACTAACACTCAACTCACTTTGCACTTTATATTTACCAATAAAGATTATTCTGTTCTGATTAAAGATGGTCAGCTTGAAATAAAAGAAGGTCAAGTCGGTGAAGCAGATTGCTTAGTAGAAACAGATGACCAAACCTATATCCAAATGGAAACTGGTCAACTGAATCCACAACAAGCATTTATGTCTGGAAAGGTGAAGGTATCTGATTTGGGAAAAATGATGGAGTTTGGGAAACTGGTTAGGAAATTAGAAAATTAGAGAATTTGAAGGGTGACGATAGACGATGGACGATAGACGATAGACGATGGACGATGGACGATGGACATCGGGTACACATAAAATCTAAATTCTAAAAAGTAATATATAAAATATGGCATTAAAATTTGAAAGTCTAAGAGTTTGGCAAAATGCATTAGTTATCACAAATGATATTCACATTCTCACAAAGAGTTTCCCAAAAGATGAACTATATGTATTAAGCTCACAGATTAAAAGAGCTACTGATTCTATTTGTTTAAATATTGCCGAGGGATCTACAGGTCAAAGCGATAAAGAACAATATAAATTCTTAGGCTATGCTTTACGCTCTTCTATCGAGGTTATCACATGTTTATATATTGCCGAAAAAAGAAAGCTAATAGATAAAACAACTTTTACAGAATACTATAATAAACTAACTAATCTTATCATTTCATTACAAGCTTTTCGAAAAGCAGTAAAAAACTAAAAACAAAAACACGATGGTCTATGGTCAATGGTCTATCGTCTTTATTAAAAACTAAAAACAAAAAATACGATGGTCTATGGTCAATGGTCTATCGTCTTTATTAAAAACAATAATTAACTAATTAAGCCATGGGTATAACAAAATACTATTTCAACGAGGAACACGAGATGTTCCGACAAACGATTAAAACATTCCTAGAAAAGGAAGCATCTCCACATATTGATCAGTGGGAAAAAGACGGTAAAATTCCAAGAAGCTTTTGGAAAAAATTTGGAGAAATGGGTTTCTTCGGACTCAACTATCCTGAAAAATATGGAGGTAGCGGATTAGACTTCTTTTACAATGTAGTCCTACTGGAAGAAGTTACTAAAATATTCTCTGGTGGATTTGCTATTACTGTAGCTGTACAGATAGCCATGTCCACACCTTATGTATTCCATCATGGTTCTGAATATTTAAAAGAAAATTACTTAAAACCATCTATTGCAGGAGATAAAATCGCTTGTATTGGTATCACTGAACCAGGAGCAGGTAGCGATGTGCAAAACATACAAACAAAAGCTATTAAACAAGGCGACCACTACATTATCAACGGTGCTAAAACATTTATTACCAATGGAGTTTATGGTAGCTATGTAGTTTTAGTTTGTAAAACAGATCCAGATGCCGGTTCTGCAGGTGTGAGCTTAATTTTGGTAGATTTAGATAGTGAAGGAATCAGTAAGAACAAACTCAATAAATTAGGTTGGCATGCATCTGATACTGCGGAACTACATTTCGATGATGTAAAAGTTCCGGTTGCCAATTTATTAGGTGAAGAAGGAAAAGGTTTTTATTATCTCATGGGTGGTTTACAATTAGAAAGACTTGCCGGTGCTATCATGGGCTACGCTTCATGTGAAGGAGCTATCGACTACTCTTTAAAATATATGAGTGAAAGAAAAGCTTTCGGAAGACCTATCAATAAATTCCAAGTTCTTAGACATAGAATAGCACAACTTTCATCAGAGGTAGAAGCTACCAAAACCTTTGTCTTACAAACCAGTCGTATGCACAACGATGGTATGTATGCAGTAAAAGAAAGCTCTATGTCCAAGCTTTTGGCTTCAGAACTTGCTGACAAAACAATGTATCAATGTTTACAATTCTTTGGTGGATACGGATATATGGAAGAATATAAGATAGCTCGTGCATTTAGAGATGCAAGAATTGGTACTATCGGTGGTGGTACATCTGAAATCATGAGAGAAATCATTGCCAAAATGGTAATAGATGACGTATCATATAATCGTGCAAGTAGTGGCGATAAAGATGCTAAAAAATTACCTGAAACATTAGAAGAACTTTTTGCTACCCTACCCGAGCGACTCAAAAAAGAAAAAGCTGCAGGCAAAAATTTAACCATGCACTTTAGCTTTACCAATAAAGAATATACAGTGGAAATCAATGACGGAAATCTACAAATCAGCGATGGACTTCAAGGAGAAGCGAACTGTCATGTAGAAACGGATGATGAGACCTATATCGCTATCGAAACAGGCAAAATCAACCCACAAGAAGCATTTATGTCTGGCAAAGTGAAAGTCAGTGATATTATGTCCATGATGAGTTTCGGTGTATTATTCAAACGACTGTAATTCATTTTAATACATACAAAAAGCGGCTCATTCCAAAAT